>JBCCZI010000132.1:0-11001 GCA_039187815.1 Pseudomonadota bacterium
CATCAACCGCAACCAAAGCCCGGGCTTGCAAATCCATGGATAGCGGTTTGCCCGGCTCTCTCCCCATATCTACCTCGCAGACACAGAACCAGAGCAAAGCACCCACGAGAAGCCCCAACCAAGTCAAAACGTCCGGCAAGCGCTCGAGGCGGCGCTATCCACCAATCTGTTTGATCCGATCGAGCAACCAGACATCGCGCTCACCGAGCTCATAGGCCCGGAGAAAATCCTGGTCCGCCCCTTCCGCATCTCCGCGGTCGTCGCGGAACTGGCCGCGTGCCACGAACACCCGTCCCCAATCCGGCGCCAGTGCGACGGCCCGATCGAAATCTGACCCAGCGCGCGCGGGGGCATGCACGGCCCGCGCCCGGCCGCGGTTGAGATAGGCGCCGGCATCACGGTCATCGCGCTTGATAACGGTCGAGAAATCCGCATCCGCCGCCTCTGTCTCGCCAACCAAGAGATATCCGAGACCGCGGTTGAACCAGGCCGCATCGAGCGAGGGATCGATCCGGATCGCCCGGCTCAGATCGCTGACGGCCGCGCGGGCCGAGCCGCCGCGCAGCAACGCTCCTCCGCGGCCGAGCCAAAGCTGGGCATCGCCTGGGGCTCGCGCAATCGCCTCGTCAAAGTCTTCGAGCGCGTCGGCATAGCGGCCGAGCGCGAGGCGGCTCCGCGCCCGGTTCCCAAACGCCTGGACCAGCGTGTCATCGGTGCCGATCGCGAGGCCAAAGGATTGCTCCGCATCCACATGGCGTCCGATCGCCGCTTGGGCCACACCCAGGTTCACCAAGACCGCCGCCCGTTGCTGCGGCGTGAGGTCTGTATCTCGCAGCGCCCGTTGGCAGAGCGTGAGCGTATCGGTCGCAGGCAGCTCCGGATCTGCGCAGCCGGCAAGAACGCCTCCCTGGGCAGCCACGGCTCCGGACGGGCTGAAAGAGACGCCGGCCGCCACAACCACGGCGAGCATCGCCGCACCGATCGCAGAATGTCGCATCCAACCGCCCTCCGTTTGTTTGGCCACATACTGCGCACGGGCCGGTTGGGCAAGGCAAAGCCGCGTGTGTTCAGCGTCTGGTTGCGTTCCGGCGGTGGCCGTGGTGTCTCTGGAAGCCGAACCGCTCGGGCGATTCGTCACCGGGCCGGAGCGATCTGGGGAGGCATGCCATGGACTTCGACTACAAGACCGTCGCCGGACCGGAGCGCGCGAAGAAACGCAAAGGCTGTAGGACGCCCTCGGAACGGGTGGCGGGCGCAATGGAGGATCTGATCCGTGCCGAAGCTGCAGAGGGCTGGGAATATCTGCGCACGGATCTCGTTCCGGTCGAAGAGCGCGCCGGGCTGTTCTCGCGCCGCCAGAGCATCCATTGCGCGGTCCTGATTTTTCGCCGTCCCCGCGGCAGCACCTCTGACCGCGCCGCCCTAAGCCGCAAGGCCCAGGCGATCTTTGGCGGTGACCCGGGCAATCGGCGTACCGCCATGGCCGAGCCCCGCTTGGGGTCCGCGCCGACACTGGCAGCGCCCACGGGTGCAATTGCATCGACGCCGATGAGTTCCGAGACGGTGGTGGCCGCGGCGCCGACGCCAGAGCAGCTGCAAGCGGCGGTGCTGGCGGCCAAACCCTATCCGATGACCGATGATGGCGACGCGAAGGGCCCGGGCAATGTGCCCCCTGCCCCACCCTCCGGCGCAGGGGGACAGCACCCGTTTCCGCGCCGCCCGGGCAGCGGTCGCTGAGCGTCAGACAGCGGCCTTCAACGCGGCCATCAGCTCACCGAGCAGCTTTTCGGCCATCTCATCTGTCAGCCGACCCGCCTGGTCGAACTTCTTGGCCGAAGCGCCCACATTGATCTCTGGATCAAAGACAAAGCGGACGCCAAACGGGATCAGCATGAGGTAGAGGGCCGATTTCGACCGCTGTCCCCCAGCCATGCCCGCAGCGGCCGACAGCACGGCAACCGGCTTACCTCTGGTTGGCATGGGGCGTTTGCGGCTCACCCAGTCGAGCGCGTTCTTCAGTGATCCGGGCGGGGCTTTGTTGTACTCGGGCGTCGAGATCACGAGGGCATCGGCCCAGGCGATCTGCTCCATCAGAGCCGAGACCGGCGCTGGCAGGCCCTCGGCCTCCACATCCTCGTTGAAGAGCGGCAAGTTCAGATCCGCAAGTTCGAAGGCCGTCGGCTCGAACAAGCGCGCCGCTTCGCGGACGAGCTTGGTGTTGGTGCTCTCGCGGCGGAGCGAGCCGGAAATGCCGAGCAAGTTCATGCATGATCTCCCGTGGCGCCGGGCTCCCTGCCCCTCACGCCAGAGGGTTTAGCGCTCTGGTCTGGTCCGGGCAAGCGGATCAGGCGGTCCGGTCGCGGTGACGTGCAATCAGGCCGAGGCCGAGCAGACCGCCGAGCAATAACGGCAGGGCGCTGGGCACCGGCACACGGCAGACCTCGGAACCCTCGGGCCGGAACGAGCGCGGGTCAGCGCCGCCGAACTCGATCATCTCGAGATCGAAGGTGCCGCTGCTGCCTTCCGCGTTGAAGGCGGCCAGCGTAAACCCTGACTGCGTCACCCCGGTGAATCTCGATAGATCTACCGAGAAGTCGACGCCCACGGTCGCATCCATGAAACCGTGGGACAGGACCGAAACGTCGCTGCCGCCATTGATCGCCAGGAAGATCACGGAGTCATCCGGACCTGTGCCAGAGCTGTCGAGGCGGATGTCGATGCTCTCCAGATCGAAGACCACATCCGAATTTTCGACACGGCCACAGGACCGGATCTCATCATCGGCGATGGCGCCGGCCTACCTGGTGCTGCTCGAACCCCAGTTGCCGGAATTCTTTGTCGAGAGCGAATTGGCCAAGATGCCAGACCCAGCCGTCCAGGTATTGCCGGTGACGCCAGAGGCCTCGACGCGCGGAGAGAGCGTGGCAGTCCCAAATGTCTGATAGCCCAACACTGTGATTGCAGTTGCTTGGACCGCAAAGAGCGACAGCAGTGTCGCCGTAAGTGCAACGCGCGTTGACTGCTCCCGCAACGACGCATCGCACAAGAATACCGTCTGCAAAAGGGACTTGCAACCAGCACTGTGTGAAGGTTCCGTGACGCCCCCAGTCGGCCAAGGGCGCTCGTCGGCGGCTCAGGCGTGGATCGGACCCAGGCCGACCGCTAGAGCCGCCTCGCGCACGGCCTCGGAATAGGTGGGGTGCGCATGGCAGGTCATCGCCAGATCCTCGGCCGAGGCGCCGAACTCCATGGCCACACAGATCTCGTGAATCAGATCGCCCGCGCCTGGGCCAAGAATATGCGCGCCGAGGATGCGATCGGTCTCTTGATCCGCCAGGATCTTGACGAAGCCCTCGGTGGCGAAGTTTGCCTTGGCCCGACCATTGGCCATGAAGGGGAACTTGCCAACGCGATAGGCGCGTCCCTCGGCTTTGAGCGCCTGTTCGGTCGCCCCCACCTTGGCCACCTCGGGCGCGGTGTAGATGACATCCGGGATCACGCCATAGTTCACATGGCCATGGCGCCCGGCGACGGTGTCCGCGACGGCCACGCCCTCATCCTCGGCCTTGTGCGCCAGCATCGGGCCGGCGATCACATCACCGATGGCATAGATGCCGGTGATGTTGGTGCGCCAATGGGCGTCAGTCTTAACCCTGCCGCGCTCGGTCTCGACGCCTACGTTCTCGAGGCCGAGGCCGCTGGTGTAGGGGCGCCGCCCTACGGCGACCAGCACGACATCCGCGTCCAGGCTCGCCTCGCTCTCATCCTTGCGGGTCTTGTAATGCACCGTCAGCGCGTTGCTCTTCTCGACCGACTGCACGGCCGCGCCGAGCAGGAACCTGAACCCCTGTTTGGTCAGGGTTTTCTGGAAGCTGCGCTGCACTTCGGCGTCCTGTCCGGGCGTGATCTCCTCGAGGAACTCGACCACGGTGACCTCGCTGCCGAGCCGGCTCCAGACCGAGCCGAGCTCGAGCCCGATGACGCCGGCACCGATCACGACCAGCCGCTTGGGCACTTCGGTTAGGGTCAGTGCACCCGTCGATGTGACAACGCGTTCCTCATCGACCTCGACCCCGGGCAGGGAGGCTGGCTCGGAGCCTGTGGCGATCACGATGTTCTTGGTCTCATAGACCGTCTCGTCGACCCGCACCTTGCCAGGAGCGACGATCTCGCCCCAACCGCGGATATAGTCGACCTTGTTCTTCTTGAAGAGAAACTCGACGCCCGAGGTGTTCGATTGGATGACCTCGTCCTTGTAGGTCATCATCTGGGAGATATCGACGTCGACGCCGCTGGCTTTGATGCCCATTTTGGCGAAGTTGCCGTGCACCTCATGGACCAGCTCTGAGGAGTGGAGCAGCGCCTTTGACGGAATGCAACCGACGTTCAGGCAGGTGCCGCCGAGCGCGCCGCGTCCCTCGACACACGCGGTCTTCAGCCCGCGCTGCGCTGCCCGGATCGCACACACATAGCCCCCCGGGCCGCCGCCAATGATGATCACGTCATAGTCAGCCATCGGATTGTCCCTCGGTCTTGGGCGCCTTGGGCGGTTGAGGCCGGGCGCTGCGTTGAAGTCTGGCCGGCAATGTCACGACCGCCGGTGCGCGTTGCGCGGACCGCGAGCGACGCGGCCCACGGACATGGTCATGGTTTGGCCCCTGGGGTGGCGCGCATATTGGTGACCACACGCACCACGATCAGCGCATGCAGTCCCAGCACGGTGGCAATCGAGGTGAAATGCTGGCCAAGGCCCGCGCTGGACGACGACCACAGGATCGCGGCCCCGAGCGGCAGGAACAGGGCAGCACCGGTGTAGATGCCCGGGTTGGCAACCCTCAGCACCATCAGTTGGCCCAGATGCGCGGCCCCGTTGATCAGCAGAAAATACCCCGCCATCACGCCCCAGCCGGGATCGACGGCGCGCATCAGCCACAGGATGCCGGCCATCGCCCACCAGACAAAGACCACGTTGATGAGAAAGACGTCGCGCAGCGACAGGCCCTCGGCCCCGCCCGCCAGGCGTCGGTTGACAAAGGAGCGGAACCGGTCGCCGTCATGCTCCTCCCACTGGTGGAGCATGTAGGCGGGCAGCGCGAGGAAGACCAAGATCTCCGCCACCGGCCAGTCTTGGGTGAGCAGAGGCATCAGCGCCAACAGCACAAAGGCGAGCATCGCCCCGCCATAGACCCAGTGCCTCTCCAACCGCTGCAGCATTCAGCTCTCCGCCACCGCGGCCGCGAGGCGCCAGAAATGCCCCTCGGGATCGCGCACCTCGGCCAAGCGTCCCCAGGGCCGGTCGATCGGAGCGACGACCTCGGTGGCGCCAGCGGCGAGCGCCTGGGCAAAGCTGGCATCGACGTCTTCCGCCCGGCCGAGCTCGAGCCGGATCGCAACCGGCGATCCCCCCAGCGTGGCCGGCGCGCCATTGCCCGCATAGGCCCCGGCCCGTTCCTCATACAGCATCACGAGGCCGCCCTTGATCCGGACCCGCGCGTGGTTCACCGCGCCGTCCTGTTCCTGGATCATGAGCGTCTCGCCACCAAAGGCCGCCTCGCAAAACCCGAGTGCGGCCCGCGCGTCACGGACCGTCAGATAGGGCAAGATCGGCGGCATCGCGCCCAAGTCAGAGATCCATCAGCAGGCGGCGCGGATCCTCGAGGCTGTCCTTCACGCGCACCAGGAAGGTCACCGCCTCCTTGCCGTCGATGATCCGGTGGTCGTAGCTGAGCGCCAGATACATCATCGGCCGCGCCACGATCTGACCGCCGACGACCATGGGGCGCTCCTGGATCTTGTGCATCCCGAGAATGCCCGATTGTGGTGGGTTCAGGATCGGCGAGGACATCAGCGAGCCATAGACGCCGCCGTTCGAGATGGTGAAGGTGCCGCCCTGCATCTCACCCATGGTGAGCTTGCCATCGCGGGCCCGCACGCCGAGTTCACCGATGGTCTTCTCGATGTCGGCAAAGCTCAGCGCATCGGCGTTTCGCACCACCGGGACCACCAGTCCCGTCGGCGTCCCGACCGCCACACCGATATGGTAGTAGTTCTTGTAGATCAGCTCGGCGCCATCGATCTCGGCATTGACGGCCGGCACCTCGTGGAGCGCGTGTACACAGGCTTTCACAAAGAACGACATGAAGCCGAGCTTGATGCCGTGCTTCTTCTGGAACGGCTCTTTGAACTCATTGCGCAGATCCATGACGCCGGTCATGTCCACCTCGTTATAGGTGGTGAGCATGGCAGCGGTGTTCTGGGCATCCTTCAGACGGCGCGCGATGGTCTGGCGCAGACGGGTCATCTTCACCCGCTTCTCCCGCGGGGCGTCATCGGCCGAGACCGGATCGCGCGGCAAGGGCGCCGGCGCAGGCGTCGGCTTGGCCGCGGGCGCTGGGGCCGAAGCGGCGCTGTCCGCGCGCGCCACATCCTCCTTCATGATGCGCCCGTCCCGGCCCGTGCCCTGGACCTGATCGGGCGTGAGACCGGCCTCTGCCATGGCTTTCTTGGCCGCGGGTGCGTGCTCGACATCCTTGGCACCCGAAGGCGCTGCCGGCGCAGGGGCCGCGGCAGCCGGAGTCGCAGCAGCCGCCTCACCCGCCGCAATGCGCGCAATCACAGCATCTGGGCCAACAGTTGTGCCTTCCCCGGCGACCCGTTCGGTGAGCACACCGCCGACGGGGCTCGGCACTTCGACCGAGACCTTGTCCGTCTCGAGCTCGGCCAGGACCTCGTCGACCGCCACGGCATCACCGACGGATTTGAACCAGGTCGAGACCGTCGCCTCGGTCACCGATTCGCCCAAGGTGGGCACCTTCACGTCGACGGTTTTGGCCGCAGGCGCCGCTGCGCCGTTCCCTCCCGAAGGCGCAGCCGCCGCCGGAGCCGCCGCGGCAACCGGGGCCGCGGCCACGGCCCCATCCTCGATCGTCGCCAGCAGCGCATCGACGCCGACGGTCTCGCCCTCGGCCGCGACCAGCGCGCCCAAGGTGCCGGCGGCGGGGCTCGGCACCTCGACCGTCACCTTGTCGGTCTCAAGCTCGGCCAACATTTCGTCGACCGCCACGGCGTCGCCCGGCTGCTTGAACCAAGTGGCCACCGTGGCTTCGGTGACGGACTCTCCCAGAGCCGGAACGCGGACTTCGGTTGCCATGTCTCTTTGTCCTCTTAGACCTTTTAGACCGTTCAAATGGTGATCGCAGCGCCGACCAGCGTATCCTGCTCGTGCCTGTGTTGGGATGCGAGGCCCGTGGCGGGCGAGGCGGAGGCGGGCCGGCCGGCATAGCTTGCGCGCCCGACCTTGGCGCCGATGCGGCCCAGCACCCATTCGATGTTGGGCTCGACAAAGAACCAACCACCCTGGTTCTTGGGCTCTTCCTGGCACCAAACGATGTCGGCGTTCGGGAACCGGGCCAGCTCCCGCGTCATCGAGAGGGCCGGGAACGGATAGTACTGCTCCAGCCGCATCAGATAGACGTCATTCAACCCCTGCTCGTCGCGCGCGGCCAGCAGGTCGTAATAAACCTTGCCGGTGCAGAGCACGACGCGGCGGATCTCGCTATCGGGCTTCAGCTCGAGCTCGGAATTGCCGAGCTCCGCATCGTCCCACAGGACCCGGTGGAACGAGCTGCCCTCGGCCATGTCGTCGATCCGGCTGATGCACATCTTGTGGCGCAGCAGCGACTTCGGCGTGAACAGGATCAGCGGCTTGCGGAAGCTGCGGTGGAGCTGCCGGCGCAGGATGTGGAAATAGTTCGCGGGCGTCGTGCAGTTGGCGACGATCCAGTTATCCTCGGCCGAGAGCTGCAGAAACCGCTCGATCCGGGCCGAGGAGTGCTCGGGCCCTTGCCCCTCATAGCCATGCGGCAGCAGCATCACGAGGCCGGACATGCGCAGCCATTTGCGCTCCCCTGAGCAGATGAACTGGTCGATCATGATCTGGGCGCCGTTGGCGAAATCGCCAAACTGCGCCTCCCACAGCGTCAGCGCGTTGGGCTCGGCCAGGCTATAGCCGTATTCATAGCCGAGCACCGCGTATTCCGAGAGCATCGAGTCGATGACCTCATAGTTCTTTTGACCCGGCTCGGCGCCCTCGGCCCGGATGTGGTTGAGCGGGTAATAGCGTTCTTCGGTTTCCTGATCCGTGATGCCGGAATGGCGCTGGCTGAAGGTGCCGCGGGCCGAGTCCTGGCCCGCCAGGCGGACCTTATAGCCCTCACACATCAGGGTGCCAAAGGCGAGCGCCTCAGCCGTGGCCCAGTCGATGCCCTTGCCGCTCTCGATCGCCTCACGCTTGGCATCAAGCTGGCGCAGGATCGTGCGGTGCGCGTTGAAGTTTTCGGGCAGGCGGGTGAGGGCGACGCCGACCTCGGTCAGCAGGTCCCGGCTGACGGCCGTCTGGCCCCGCTGGTACTCGCCCTCCGACGTTTCCATACCGGACCAGCGGCCATCCAGCCAGTCGGCCTTGTTCGGCTTGTAGTTCTTGCCGGTCTCGAACTCCTCGTTCAGGAAGTTCTGGAAGGTCGCCTTGGCCTCCTCGACCTCGCTGGACGAGACCAGTCCGTCCTCGATCAGCCGTTTAGAATAGATCTGAAGCGTGGTCTCTTTCTTTTTGATAACCTTGTACATCAGCGGCTGGGTGAACATGGGCTCATCGCCCTCGTTGTGCCCAAATCGGCGATAGCAGAAGATGTCGAGGACCACATCTTTCTGGAACTTTTGGCGGAACTCGGTGGCGACCTTGGCCGCGTGGACCACCGCCTCCGGATCGTCACCGTTCACGTGGAAGATCGGACAGTCGACCATCTTGGCGATGTCGGTCGGATAGGGGCTCGACCGGCTGTGATGCGGTGCGGTGGTGAAGCCGATCTGGTTGTTCACGATGATGTGGATGGTGCCGCCGGTCTTGTGGCCCTTGAGCCCTGACAAACCAAAGCACTCCGCCACCACGCCCTGGCCGGCAAAGGCCGCATCGCCGTGCAGCAGCACCGGGATCACCGAAGAGCGGTCATGGCCGTACTGGTCCTGCTTGGCCCGCACCTTGCCGAGCACCACCGGGTTCACCGCCTCAAGATGACTGGGGTTCGCGGTTAGCGAGAGGTGCACATTGTTGCCGTCGAAGGAGCGGTCGGAGCTGGCGCCGAGGTGGTACTTCACATCGCCCGAGCCATCGACATCCTCGGGCTTAAAGCTGCCGCCCTGAAACTCATTGAAGATCGCGCGATAGGGTTTGCCCATCACATTGGCCAGCACGTTAAGCCGGCCTCGATGGGGCATGCCGATAACGATCTCCTTAGCCCCCATCGCGCCGCCGCGCTTGATGATCTGCTCCATGGCGGGGATCAGCGCCTCGCCGCCATCGAGGCCAAAGCGCTTGGTGCCCGTGTACTTCACGTGGATGAAGCGCTCGATCCCCTCCGCCTCGATCAGCTTGTTGAGGATGGCCTTGCGCCCTTCCTTTGAGAACGCGATCTCCTTGCCATAGCCCTCGATGCGCTCCTGCAGCCAACCCTTCTCGGCCGGATCGACGATGTGCATGAACTGCAGCGCGAAGGTGCCTGCATAGGTGCGCCGCAGCAGCGCCTCGATTTCGCGCATGGACGCGCTCTCGAGACCCAACACGAAATTGATGAAGATCGGGCGGTCGAGATCCGCCTCCTTGAAGCCGAAGAATTTCGGGTCGAACTCCGGATCGATCATGTGCCCCGTCAGGCCGAGTGGATCGAGATCCGCCGCCAAATGTCCGCGGCTGCGATAGCTGCGGATGTACATGATGGCCCGGATCGAATCGAGCAGCCGGGCCCGCACCTGTTCCTCGGAGATCCCGCTCGGCGTCTCGACCTTGGCCTTTTGCTCGATCTTGGTGCGCAGGGCCTTTGGGTCCGGCAGCGCATCCCAGTTGCTGTCTAGGGCGGCCAGCGTCTCCGAGACCGGCTGTGGCGGCCAATCTGGCCGGGCCCAGGGCGCGCCTTGCGCCTCGGAGCGCACATCGTCCTGTGCATCGCCTAGCCCGGCGAAATAGGTGCGCCAGCTTTCATCGACCGAGCCCGGACTGCGCACATAGGCGGCATAGAGCTGTTCGATATAGGCGGCGTTGTGACCTTGGAGGAAGGAAGAGGCGTGGAACTGATCGTTCGAGCTTTGGTCGTTCATGGCTCCCGGGGGTCTTTCGGCCCCTGTCCCTGCTTGCACGAGGAGTTCTCCCCGCCGGATGCGCACCGGCCCGCGCTGGCCGGAGCCGCATTCTACCCGCCGGAGCCCGATTTCCTAGCGTTGCGTCTGCGCGTTAGCGCCGCGGTGCCAACCCTGTGATGACTGGGCATCGCCTGGATGGCGCACGGTCGGTGAACGAAAGGTTTACGTGCCCGGCGCATCGCTCAGCGCAAGCTCCACCGGATGGGCGTGAGCGGCGGCTCGGCGCCGAAGACATTGCGCCCCGACTGGCTCGGCATCGCGCAACCCAGCGTCAGCAAAGCCGCCGAGGCGGCGTAGAGCGCCAAGACGACCAGTTGGACCGGCCCCTCGCCAAACAAGAACGTCACGGCGGATAGCCCGAGCCCCAGCGCCTCGGGAACGAGTCCGATCCAGCCCGGGATCCCCGTATCCTGCAGCCGCCGCCAGCGCACGGCGAGGCTGGGCAGCAGCGTCAGCCAGAAGACGAGACCGGAGAAACCAAGGTAAGGCTCGCTCGCCCAGACTTGCGTATCGGCAAAAGTTGCCAGGGCATTGGTGGCCAGAATGAACAGGATCCACCACCAAAATTCCGGGCGCCGCGCGCGGCCCCGGAACTTGGCATAATCCTGGAGGCAGGCGTAGACTGCCTCCCCAGGCGCCATATCAGCCGATGGCCTTCAGCAGCGCCTTGCCGAGGCCCGCGGGACTGTCGGCCACAACGATGCCGGCCGAGCGCATCGCCTCGATCTTGTCCTCGGCACCGCCCTTGCCGCCCGAGATGATGGCGCCCGCATGGCCCATGCGCCGGCCCGGCGGCGCGGTGCGCCCAGC
>JBCCZI010000133.1:0-10911 GCA_039187815.1 Pseudomonadota bacterium
CGCTTTTTGGCTGTTGCGCTGGATCTGCGGCATCCGGCTCGAGATCCGGGGCCCCGTGCCCACCGGGCGCGTCGTGGTGGCGGCCAAGCACCAGTCGATGCTCGATGTCCTGATGCTCTACAACGCCTTGCCCGAGGCGCGGTTCGTGATGAAGCGGGAGCTCGCCCGTGCCCCGGTCTTTGGCTTTTATGCCCAGCGCACTGGGGCGGTGCCGGTCGACCGTTCGGGCCGGGGCGGGGCGATCGAGGGCCTCGTCTCGGCCTTTGCCAAGGCGCCGGGACAGGTGGTTGTGTATCCCCAGGGCACGCGCGTTGCGCCGGATGCCGAGGCGCCCTATCGCAAGGGCGTGGCGGTGATCGCCCGGGCGCTTGAGGCGCCGATCGTCCTGGTGGCCACCAATGCCGGGCAGGTCTGGCCGCGGCGGGGGCTGGCCAAGCATCCGGGCATGGCCGTGGTGGAGTTCCTGGAGACCCTGCCCGCGCCCACCGATATCGACCCGACGCTGGCAGCCATCGAGGCGCGGGTCGAGCCTGCGAGCCGCGCGCTGGCGACCGAGACCGGTGCGCGCAGGGCTCAGCCCTCGTGAGGCGGGGTCTCTGCGATCTCGGTCGTCATCGGCCCCAGCAGCGCCCGCAGGTCCTCCGCCGCCGATCTCAGGGCCGCGGGGTCGGCACTGCGGCTGATCAGCGTGCAGCCGAGCCCGCCGCGATAGAACGGATAGCAGCCGATCGAGACCGCCGGGTGCCGCTCTGCCAGCGCGCGAAGACCTTCGGCCAGATCCCCCTCGGGCACACCCACCCGGAAGGCATGGGCCAGCATCTTGGGCCCGCCCTGCAGCTTGGGCGCAAGGCCCGAAAGCATCTCCTGAAAGATCGCCGGCACCCCCGCCATCACATGCACATTGCCGAGGATGAAGCCCGGCGCCTGGCTGAGCGGGTTCTCGATCAGCGCCGCATCCTCGGGGATCCGCGCCATGCGCAGCCGCGCCTCGTTGATCCCGCCCGTGCCGTAATAGCGCTCGAGGATCGCGCGGGCATCGGCGCGCACATCGATCGTGGCGCCCATGGCCTCGGCCACGCAATCGGCGGTGATGTCGTCATGGGTCGGCCCGATCCCGCCCGAGGTGAAGACCAGATCCGCCGCCTCTGACAGCGCACGCACCGCGGCGACAATGACCGCGCGCTCATCCGCCACGACCCGGATTTCGATCAACCGGATGCCGATCTCGTTCAACACGCCGGCCAGGTGGTGGGCATTGGCCTCGCGGGTGCGGCCCGACAGGATCTCGTCCCCGATCACCAGCATGGCGGCGGTCGGCTGGGCGGCAGGCTCGGTCATGGGGTGCAACCTTTTCTTGAACGGCGCTCTCGCATAAGCACGGGCCATGAAGTTCGCGCAACCCCTGATCCGTGGCACGCTGATCCGCCGCTACAAGCGCTTCCTGGCCGATGTACGCCTGGACGGCGGGGCGGAGGTGACGGCCCATTGCGCCAATCCGGGCTCGATGATGGGGTTGTCGGCTGAGGGGCTGGGCGTCTGGCTCGAGCCCACGACAGACCCTAAGCGCAAGCTGCGCTATTCCTGGCGGCTGGTGGAGCTCGAGGACGGTCACTGGGCCGGCATCGACACGGGCGTGCCGAACAAGGTGGTCGGCGAGGCGCTGGCCGAGGGCCGGGTCGCCGAGCTCGGCGGATTTGACACTGTGCGCCCCGAGCAGCGTTATGGCACCAACAGCCGTATTGATTTCCTGGGCCTGGGCGGCGGCGGCCCCGACACCTATATCGAGGTCAAGAACGTGCATTTGCGGCGCGAGAGCGACTGGGCCGAGTTTCCGGACAGCGTGACGGCGCGCGGGGCCAAGCATCTGGGCGAGCTGGCGCAGATGGTGGCCGAGGGGCATCGTGCGGTGATGCTCTATTGCGTGCAGCGCGACGATTGTGCGCGCTTTCGCCTGGCGCCGGATCTCGACCCCGGCTATGCGGCGGCCTTTGCCGCGGCGCGGGCGGCCGGGGTTGAGGCCTTGGCCTATGTCTGCCGGATCTCGCGCACCGAGATCGTCCTTGATCGGCCCGTCCCGATCGCGGAGTAATCGAGAGGTGATGACCATGGACGAGAGCCTGCAAGGACCGGGCAACGAGAGCCGAACGCCGGAGGGGATCCGGCTCTATCCGCGCGAGGCCTTCGCGGGCATGCACAAAGCTGGTCGCTTGGCCTCGGAATGCCTCGACATGATCGGCGAGCATGTGACCCCCGGCACCACCACCGGAGAGCTCGACGCCCGCATCGAGGCTTTTGTAAACGAGCGCGGCGCGACCTCGGCCACCATCGGCTATCGTGGCTATCAGCATGCCAGCTGCATCTCGGTGAACCATGTGGTCTGTCACGGCATCCCTGGCGCCAAGATGCTGCGCAACGGGGATATCCTGAACGTCGACGTCACTGTGATTGTGGATGGTTGGTTCGGCGATACGAGCCGCATGTTTGTGGCCGGTCAGGCCACGCGCAAGGCCGAGCGGCTGATTGCAGTCACCCATGAATGCCTGATGCGCGGGATCGCCGAGGTACGCCCGGGCCATACCTTTGGCGATATCGGCGCGGCGATCCAGGACTATGCCGAGGGCGAACGCATGTCGGTCGTGCGCAATTTCTGCGGCCACGGGCTTGGCCGGGTGTTCCACGATGCGCCCAACGTTTTGCACTATGGGCGCCGCGGCGAGGGCGCCGAGCTCCGCCCCGGTATGATCTTTACCATCGAGCCCATGATCAATCTGGGTGGGCCGCACACCAAGACGCTGGCCGACAACTGGACGGCGGTGACCCGGGACAAATCCCTTTCGGCGCAGTTCGAGCATTCGATCGGCGTGACAGAGGAGGGCTGCGAGATTTTCACCCTCTCCCCCGCCGGGCGATTTTTCGAAGGGTTCTGAGCGCACATCCCCCGCTTGCGGGGCCGGGTCTGGGCGGCTAAAGCCTCGGGCCATGGAGACACTCAGCATACGCCGCCCAGATGATTGGCACCTGCACCTGCGCGATGGGGCCATGCTTGAGGGTGTGCTGCCCCTCTCGGCCGCCGCGGTGGCCCGGGCGATCATCATGCCGAACCTCGTGCCCCCGGTCGTGACGGGTGCCGACGCCCAGGCTTATCGCCAGCGGATCCTCGCCGCGCTGCCACCGGGTGCCGTGTTCGAACCGCAGATGACCCTCTATCTGACCGAGCGCACCGACCCCGACGATGTTGCGGCCGCCGCCGCTGCGGGCACGATCCGGGCGGTCAAGCTCTACCCCGCCGGGGCGACCACCAACTCGGCCTCAGGCGTCCAGGACATCGACCGGGTTCGTCCTGTGCTCGAGCGCCTGGCCGAGATCGGTCTGCCGCTTTGCGTCCATGGGGAGGTCACCGACCCTGCCGTCGACATCTTCGATCGCGAGGCGGTGTTTCTCGAGCGTGTGCTTGCCCCCATGCGCCGAAAGGTGCCGGGCCTACGCGTGGTGCTAGAGCACGTGACCACCCGCGACGGCGTCGACTATGTGCGTGAGACGGAGGACACCGGAGCGACCATCACCACGCATCACCTGGTGATCAACCGGAACCACATCCTAGCCGGTGGGATCCGCCCGCATTACTACTGCTTGCCGGTTGCCAAGCGGGAAAGCCACCGTCTGGCGCTGGTCGAGGCCGCGACCTCCGGCAATCCGCGGTTCTTCTCGGGCACCGACAGTGCGCCGCATTCCGATGACGCCAAAGAGAACGCCTGCGGTTGTGCGGGATGTTTCACAGCACCGGTGTCGCTGCCGATCCTGGCGCATGTGTTCGAGGCGGCGGGCGCTCTCGACCGGCTCGAAGGGTTCGTGGCGCTCCACGGTGCGGCGTTCTACGGCGTCGCCCCCAACGAGGCCCGCGTGACCCTGCGCCGCGCTGTCGAGCCCGTCGACCAGCCGGCTCAGATCCAGACCGGCGCAGGTCCCGTCACCGTCTTCGACCCGGGCTTTCCCGTACACTGGCACGAGGTGGCCGCATGATCCCCTTCTCGGACCCGGCGATCATGGGACGCGAGATCGCCCGGATGCTGCTCGAGACCAAGGCCGTGCACTTCCGCACCGACCCGCCCTATACCTTCACCTCGGGCCTCGCCTCGCCGGTCTATATCGATTGCCGAAAGCTCATCTCCTATCCGCGACTGCGCTCGGTGGCGATGGACTTCGCCTGCGCGACGATCCTCCGCCAAGCGGGCTATGAGCGGTTCGATGCCGTGGCAGGCGGCGAGACCGCGGGCATACCCTTCGCCGCCTGGATCGCCGAGCGCCTGGCCCTGCCCATGCTCTATGTGCGCAAGAAGCCCAAGGGGTTCGGCCGCGATGCCCGCATCGAGGGAGCGCTCAGCGAAGGCGACCGCGTGCTGCTGGTCGAGGATCTGACCACCGATGGCGGCTCGAAGGTCAGCTTTGTCGAGGCCTTGCGTGAGGCCGGCGCCGAATGCGCGCACACCTTCGTGCTCTTCTATTATGGGATCTTCCCAGAGGTGCCGGACCGGCTGGCCTCCCATGGCATCGCGCTGCACCATCTGGCGACCTGGCGCGATGTCTTGGCCGAGGCGCGCGCCACCGCGGCCTTCCCCGAGGATGTGCTCGATCAGGTCGAGGCCTTTCTCGACCAGCCGCTCGCCTGGTCCTTGGCCCATGGCGGCAAGGGCGACGTCTCGATCTGAGTGCGCCTAGCCGTCGACCATTTCGGTCGCGCGTGTCAGGTCCACCGAGACCAGGCGGCTGACCCCCTGTTCGATCATGGTGACGCCATAAAGCCGGTCCATCCGGCTCATGGTGATCGCATGGTGCGTGATGATCAGAAAGCGCGTGTCGGTCTGGCGGACCATCTCGTCGAGCAGCGAGCAAAACCGAACCACATTGGCATCGTCCAGCGGCGCATCGACCTCGTCCAGAACGCAGATCGGAGCCGGGTTGCACAGGAACACCGCAAAGATCAGGCTGAGCGCCGTCAGCGTCTGCTCACCGCCCGACAACAGCGACAGGGTGGCCAGCTTCTTGCCGGGCGGCTGGCACAGGATCTCGAGCCCCGCCTCCAGCGGGTCATCGCTGTCGACCAGGATCAGCCGCGCCTCACCTCCGCCAAAGAGATGCCGGAACAGCTCGCCGAAGCGGGCATTCACGGCGTCGAAGGCGGCCAGCAGCCGCTCGCGGCCCTCGCGGTTGAGGCCCCGGACCCCAGTGCGCAGTTTGGCAATGGCAGCGTCGAGATCGGCCCGTTCCTCTTCCAGCGCGTCGCGTTCGGTCTCGAGCGCCTTGGCATCCTCTTCGGCGCGGAGATTGACGGCCCCCAGTGCATCGCGCTGGCGGCGGAGCTTTTGCGCCTCCGCCTCGGCCGCGGCGCCATCGGGCAGCGTCTCGGGGCCGAGCCCGGTCAACTCGGCCAGCCGTTCGGGGGCGAGCGCCAAGGCGTCGCGCACGGCCGTCGCCGCCGTCTCGCACAGCGCCTCGGTCGCTTCTGCTTCGGCCTCGCGCCGGCTGGCCAGCGCCCGGGCGTCCGAGGCAGCCCGTTCGGCCCGGCGCTCGGCCGCCTCCGCCTCGCGGAACTCTGCCTCGCCCTCGGCCAGATCGGTCCGCGCCTGGGCAAGACGCGCGCCGGCCGCGGCCATGTCGTCGGCAAGCTTTGCCCGTTGCGCGGCCAACGCATCGGGCGCATCTGCGGCGGAGGCGGCGTCAGAGCGCGCCTCCTCGAGGCGGCGGTTCAGGTCGGTGCGGCGGGTGCGGGCCTCGGCACTCCGCTCCTCCCAGGCCCGGGCCTCGCGGCGGATCGCCGTCAGCCGTCGCTCACGGGCCGCGCCATCCGCCCGCAGGCTCTCCAGCGCGCCGCGGGCCGTCATCGTGGTCGTCCGCGCCTCGGCCAGCGCTGCATGGGCGGCATCCCGCTCCGCCAAGGCCTGGGCCGCATCGCCGAGAGCGGCCCGGGCCGCCGCAGCCGCCGCCAGCCGGTCCGACAATTGGGCCCGCTCCGCCTGCCGCTCGGCCAGCTGCTCGGTCGCGCGGCGGTGCCGGGCGGTCACGGTCTCCAACTCGGCGGCGGCCCGGGCGGCCCGGGTGCGGGTATCGGTGTCTGCGGTCGCCGCCTGTGCGCGTGCGCGGCGCGCCTCTGCCATGGCCGTGGTCGCCCCGGCCAACCTGGCTTTGGCGACTGTGCCCTGCGCCCGCGCCGCGTCCAGAGCTGTCCCGGCCGCCTCGGCCTCACGGGTCAGGCGCGCAAGACGGTTGCGTTGCTCGAGCCGGTGAGCGGCCGCCGACCCGTCGCCCGCCGGCCGGCAAAGCCCATCCCAGCGCCAGAGGTCCCCCTCTCGGCTCACCAGGCGGAGCCCCGGGGCCAGACCCGCCTGCAGCAGAGGCCCTGCCTTCTGCGCCACGATCGCGACGCTGGCGAGGCGCGCTGCGAGATGGGGCGGCGCCGAGACATGGTCCGCAAGTGGCGTGGTCTGTGCTGGCAAAGGGGTCTCGTCGGGCGACGCAGCCCCCAGTTGCCAGCCCGGCCGGTCCGCCTCGGGGTCGATCGGCAGCAACAGATCGTCTCCGAGCGCTGCGGCCAAGGCGGCCTCAAAACCGGGCTCCACCGTCAGCAGATCGGCCACGCCGCCCGCGGCGGACGCATCGCGCGCCAGCATCGACCGGACCGCGGCCTGCTCCGAGGCAAGGGCCGCCTCAGCCTGGGTCGCGGCCGCGATGGCGGCTCGGGCGGCGCCGTCCGCCTCCTCGGCCGCGCGAAGCCGGTCCGAGAGCGCAACCGTCTCAGACTCCGCCACGGCGAGCGCGTCTGCTGCCGCCGCCGCCTGGCCTGCGCGCGTCGCCGCAGCCTCGGTTGCCGCCTCAACCGATGCCGCAAGCTGGGTCGCCTCGTCCCTGAGCAACGTCTGGGCGCGATCCGCCTCGTCCAGGCGCGTCTGCGATCGGGTGATGGCTTGATCGGCGGCGCGGGTTTCGGCCTCGACCCGGGCGGCATCGGCGGCGGCCGCCTCATAGGCCTGCTCGGCAGCGGTGAGGGTTTGCGAGGCTGCGTGCTCGGACGCCTCGGCCTCCCGCTCCCGCTCGCCATGGCCCGCATGGGTCTGGCGGAGGCGTTCGGCCTCCTCGGTCAGCCGCGTGCCGGTCTCGATGGCCTCGAGATGCAAGGCCTCCTCGCGGGCGCGGTCGTTGGTCAGCTCGGCGACCCGGGCGGTGAGGGCGGCTGCGCGGACCTCGGCCTCGGCGGCCTCGCGGTCGATCTGTTCCCTGGCGAGGGCGAGGCGCTGCTCGATGGCGGTGGCGACCATGCTTGCCTCGCGGAGGCCGGCCAGGGCTGCCTCTGGCGCAGCGCGGGCTTCGCTTGCCAAGCGGCCGGCGCGTTCGGTCCGGGCCGTCTCGGCCAGCGCCTCCGCCAAGGCCGTGCGGGCCGTCTTGGCTGAGACTTCGGCGTCCACCCAGCGCCGCTGGAGCGCCACCGCCTCGGCCAAGCGCAGCGCCTCGGCCAGGCTGCGATAGCGCTGCGCTTGGGCCGCCTGGCGATCAAGCGCACGGATCTGCTTCTCCAGCCCCTCGGTCAGCTCCTGCACCCGCGCAAGGTTCGCCTCGGCCCCGTTCAGCTTCAACTCGGCCTCGTGGCGGCGCTGATAGAGGCCCGCAATCCCGGCCGCTTCCTCGAGTATCCGTCGCCGCGCCGTCGGGCGGGCGGCGATGAGCTCCCCTATCTGGCCCTGGCGCACTAGCGAGGGCGATTGCGCCCCACTGGAGGCATCGGCGAACAGCATGGTGACATCGCGGGCGCGCACCGTCTTGCCGTTGACCGCATAGGCCGAGCCGATATCGCGGGTGATGCGCCGGCTGATCTCGAGTTCGGGCTGCTGGGCGAACGGACCAGGCGCGCGGCGGTCGTTGTCGATCACCAAGGCCACTTGGGCCGCGTTGCGGGCCGGGCGCGTGCCGGTGCCGGCAAAGATCACATCGTCCATGCCCTCGCCGCGCATGGCCTTGGCCCGGCTCTCGCCCATCACCCAGCGCAGGGCCTCGAGCAAGTTCGACTTGCCGCAGCCATTGGGACCCACAAGCCCCGTAAGCCCCGTCTCGATCCGCATCTCGGTCGGATCAACGAAGCTCTTAAAGCCTTGTAGTCTCAGCCGTTTAAACTGCACTGCTCGCGCCTGCTGCCTTGTCTTTGGCCAGCAGTCTGCGCGGCGTGCGGCGATTCTGTCAATCCAGAACCACAAGGTTTAGGGGTGGCGCGCACGCCAACCCCAACATTTCGCCAGGCCTCACTGGGTCTGGAGGTGCTGCTCGATCAGCTCCGCAAACTGCGGGAAACCCATGGCGCCGGTGTGCAGCTCTCCATTGATCACAAAGCTCGGTGTCGAGCGGATGCCGTCGCGCTCGGCATGGTCCTGATAGGCTCCGACCAGGGTCTCGGCATAGTCGCGGTCCTGCAGACACGCCCGCATGCGGTCCGAGGAGAGCCCGTTCAGGCGCCCGATCTTTTGCAGCTGCGTGGCGACATCCGGGTCGCGCGACCACTCCTGCTGTTTCTTCAGGAACTGGTCGATCATCGGGTAGAACCCCTGCTCGCCGCCGCAGCGGGCGATCATTGAAGCCCAAAGCCCCGGCGCGTCGAAATAGACCTCGCGCATGATGAACCGCACCTTGCCGGTGTCGACATATTGCGCCTTGACCTCGGGCCAGGTCCGCAGGTGGAAGCTCGCGCAATGGGGGCAGGTCAGCGAGGCGTACTCGATCACCGTGACGGGCGCATCCTCGGCCCCCATGATGATGTCGCCGAGCGCATAGGTCTCGGCGCGGGCCGGCAGCGCGGCGAGGGCCGGCAGGGCAGCCAGCGCGCCCAGCACGGTGCGGCGGTCGGGGGTGAGTGTCATGGTGGTCTCCCTGTCATCGATCGTTGTGGGGGCCGTCAGTCTCAATCGTCCCGCAGCGTCCGGTCATTCTGGGCCAGCACATGCCCGCCGAGCCGCGTTAGGACGGCGCGCAGGCCCGGGTCCTGGATGCTGTCGGCCAGGACGGCGGCGCGGGCCTGGGCGGCGGCTGGGGGCGGGCTGTCGGCGGGCCCGTCAAAGGCGGGCTGGGCTTCGGCAAAGCCAGCGGGCGCCGGGGCCGTCTGGGTCACGCGCAGCCGCGCGATGGCCCGGTAGCCGTAGAAGCTGTTGATCCGTTCAAGGATCTGAGGTGCCATGTGCTGGATCTCGGTCGCCCGCGGGCCGCTGTTCTCGACCACCAAGGTCGCGCCCAGCGCCGGCTGGCGGCCATAGACGACCTTGACGGGCCGGCAGTCGGGCGCCAGGGCAGGGCCCACGATCTCGGCCCAGCGGAGCAGGATCTCGGGCTCGGCAAAGCCGCGCCGGCCGGCGGCGTCCGTCAGTCCCGGGCGCAGATCGGCCCCTGCCTGGCGAAACGCGCCGCCGCGGCGTCGCCGCGGTTTCGGCTCGTCACTTCCAGAAGGCCAGTCGGCCATGGTCCCGCGCTCGCTAGAGTTTTGTGTCACCTGCTTTATGTGTGCGAGCGAGGCGCGGTTGTCGAGTGAGGAAGACCAGCATGGGGCGGGCGGATGACGGGAAAGCGCCTTGGATCGAGGCCGCCTCACTGCAACGTGATCTTCTCGTGTGGTATGACCGGCATCATCGGGTGCTGCCATGGCGCGTCTCACCGGCCGAGCAGGCGGCTGGGCGCCGGGCCGATCCCTACCATGTCTGGCTGTCCGAGGTGATGCTGCAACAGACCACCGTGGCGGCGGCCGGGCGCTATTTTCTGGAGTTCACGCGGCGCTGGCCCCGGGTCGAGGCGCTGGCGGCCGCGCCCCAGGAGGCGGTGCTCGAGGCTTGGGCGGGGCTCGGCTATTATGCCCGCGCCCGCAATCTGCATGCCTGTGCGCGCGAGGTTGCCGAGCAGCATGGCGGGCGCTTTCCCGACACCGAGGAGAGACTGCGCGCGCTGCCCGGCATCGGTGCTTATACGGCGGCGGCGGTCGCGGCCATCGCCTTCGACCGCTCTGCCGCAGTGATGGACGGCAATATCGAGCGGGTGATGGCGCGCCTCTTTGCCGAGACCGATCCGCTGCCGGGCGTAAAGCGGCAGCTGCACGCCCATGCGGCTCGGCTGACGCCCGAGGCGCGCCCGGGCGACCACGCTCAGGCGCTGATGGATCTGGGCGCTACGATCTGCACGCCGCGCAACCCGGCCTGTGGGATCTGCCCGGTGATGGAGGACTGTGCGGGGCGACGCTCCGGTCTGGCGCCACGCTTGCCGGTCAAGGCGCCGAAAAAGGCCAAACCCACCCGTTTTGGATGGGCCTGGGCGGCGATGGACGCCAAGGGTCGGGTCGGGGTCATCCGGCGCGCGCCCAAGGGCTTGCTCGGCGGCATGCTGGCGCTGCCGTCGGGCGACTGGGCCGAGGCCCGACCGGAGCCGGTCCCGCCGGTCTCGGCCGATTGGCACGAGATCGGCGAGGTGCGCCACACCTTCTCCCATTTTCATCTGCGCCTGACCGTGATGGCGGCGCGGGTGCCTGCGCTTTCAGGAGAGGTGCGAGACCTGGAGGCGGCGGCCGAGGCAATGCCGACCGTCTTTGCCAAGGCGGTCCGAATGCTGCGATAGAGCGCCTCAGTCCTCCATCTCGGCCCGCAGCCGTTGTCGGTGCCAGTCGATCGGCCGCTGCCCTCCCTCGGTCTCGAAATGCCAAAACGTCCAGCCATTGCAGGCGGGCGAGCCCTGGACCGCGGCGCCGACCTGATGGATTGAGCCCGCATGGCCCGCGCTGACCAGCGTGCCATCGGCCCGCACCCGCGCGGTGTGCCGGCCATCGGCGCTCGACAGCAGCGTGCCGGGTGCCAGGACCCTCCGCTCGACGAGCTGACCAAAGGGGATCCGCGGCGCGGC
>JBCCZI010000134.1:0-10884 GCA_039187815.1 Pseudomonadota bacterium
GCGATCAAGGACGGCAAGTCGGCCAGGGAAATCTGGCCCGATGAGCCCAACAAGGCGGCTCAGAAGGACGCCAACGCACCCTGGACGCTGAAGGTCGGCGTCAAGGTCCGGTACCGTCCGGACGGCACGCCCCGGCCGCAGCGTCGGAACCCGCAGGTTCAGCCTCCCGAGCCGCGTGCCGCCCGGCGCCGATCACACCCTCCACGTCCGTCTCCCTGACCAGCGGCAGGACCGCCTCGGCGACAGCCCGGAGGACATCGCCCCCGTCACGCGTCTCAAGCCGTTCGGTAAAGCGCATG
Source organism: Pseudomonadota bacterium (assembly GCA_039187815.1). Taxonomy (GTDB): domain Bacteria; phylum Pseudomonadota; class Alphaproteobacteria; order Rhodobacterales; family Rhodobacteraceae; genus Thermohalobaculum. The sequence continues at coordinate 300 of JBCCZI010000134.1, forward strand.
GTGGCCGTGGTCACCGGCGGTTCCTTCGGTGACAGGTCAAAGCGGCACCCCCCCGACCGCACACATCCATGGCGACCCCGCCTAAACCGCCAGCACCTTCTGAGATGCTAACCGCCGCGATCGCGCAAACACCGATCCCCTCAGATCTCGAAATAGCGATCCGGTCTCTTTCTGCCGGAGAACAACGGACGTATCCCAACATCGCAGCACCGCTCTTCTGTTTGGCGACAGACGGATACCGCATCCGTCAGCAGCGTCGTACCTCACTCCGGAATTCACCGTGGTTCGCGGACGGCGGCTATGCCGGACAGAAACTAAGCGACATGCTGAAAGGCTGCGTCGACTGGACTATCGAGATCATCCTCCAGTTGGGTAAAGCGGAAGGCTTCGCGGTCCTGCCGCGCAGGTCGGTCGCCGAAAGAGCCTTCGCCTGGCTCGAGCGCAGCCGCTGGTCGGCCAAGTCTTGAGAGAAATCAATCGAAAGCTCTGCCGCATGGGGCTACATGTTCAGCGTCAAGCCCATGATCCGACGCCTTCCAACCTACTGCCAAGTCTCTTGAACTCTTGCATCCGGCTCTACGGGAAACGCTATGCGCGCGACCTGGCGTCGGTAGCCGATAGCAATGCGGATGCCGCCCGTCTGACGGATAAGCCCCAATCACTGCTTGCTTTCAATCCGTTTGGAGCACCTCCGGGAAGCGTTCCGTCTCTCCGTCATTGACGTTGGATCGAGCTGTGCCGTCATGGCGGAAAAGCGTTGCGAGCTGCCAATAGGCGAGTCTTCAGAACGGAATACTCGGGCTCGATCAACCCGCTAACCTGTCGTCAACAAGGTCTTGTCGAGCATCATGTGCACGCCCTTCTCTCCGTCGACGACCTGAGTGATGCGCAAGTCGCCGGCGAGGGACAGGAGCATATATGCTTTGCCGTGCGAAAGCCCTGTACGCTCGGCCACCACGCGGATCATCTGACGCAACGCTCGGCGCATGGCCTCATCAAGGTTCTCATGGAAGCCCATGGAGATCAGATGGCTCGCATTCTCAGCAAAGGGCGTCGAGAGAGCCATATCTTTGCGAGCGGTCAACCGGAACCGACCCGTCATCGCGGTCTCCAGTCCCGTCAGACAGACCTCTCCGTCCCCCTGACATCCATGGCCATCGCCTGCCATGAACAGCGCGCCCGTCTGGAAAACAGGCAAAAAGAGGGTGGTCCCGGGCTTCAGTTCCTTGTTGTCCATGTTGCCGCCGAAGGCCCGTGGCTCTGCGGCGCCGACTCTCCCCCAAACCTTGGGCGGTGCCACGGCCATGATGCCGAAGAACGGATCGAGCGGCAGTTCCAACCCCCAGGGCAGCCGACAGACATTTCGCGCGATGTCGATCGGTATGTGGATGAGTTCGGGATCGGGGAAATCGTCGGGCAACGCGCCGAGAAGCGGCAAGATCGCAGCATAGCCCCAGGCCTGTGCTGGAACGGCTTCAAGGATGTCGACCTGGAGGACATCCCCAGGCTCGGCGCCCTCGACGAAGACTGGGCCGGAGATCATGTGGGCGGTCGCACCCTTGAGGGGCTCATGGTGGTCGAGAGCCGCGAGATGGGCCGGCAGGACACCAACTCCGTCGGGCGGCAGGGCGCTGCGCGTGGCAGCGGGTAGGCAGTGAAACACCACCTCTTCGCCCGATGCAATCGACGCCACTGGTCCCCGATTTGCGTCAAAGAAGCCGAAGGTGAGGTTCTCGGGTGTCCAGTCGATGGTGGTTGTCATAGAGCTTTTGTCCTGTGCGACGGGGTTGGATGCTTCAGGATCGGGCGCCGGATCTGGCGGGCAAAAGGCCGTTCGGGCGCACGAGAAGGGTCGCGATCACGCAGGCGAGCACGATCGCGTCGCGATAGGGAGAGAGAGCATCGGGGAGGAAGGCCTGCGTCATAACTTCGATGGCGCCGACCACAAAGCCGCCCAGGACGGCGCCGCCGAGGCTGCCAAGGCCGCCCAGCACCGTGGCGATGAAGGCCTTCAGCACGGGGAAGAAGCCCATCATCGGATCGACTGATCCGCGCTGGGCGGTCCAGACGAGGGCCGCCATCCCTGCGAGGAGGCCTGAGATGGCAAATGCGGTGGCCACGACCCGGCTGGCGCGGACACCGAGGAGGCGCAACATCTCAAAGTCTTCAGCGGCCGCCCGCATGGCCATGCCGGTCGTCGCCCGGCGCAGGAAAAGGCTGAGGCCCACAAGGGCGGTCAGGGCAACAACGATAGAGATCGTGGGCCCAACCCCGATCACGACGTCGCCGATGCGATAGCTGCTTGACCACGCGGCGGGCAACGAAATTGGTACCGGTCGCGGCGAGATCATGTTCTGAAACAGGACCTTGAGGATCTCAGACACGGCGAAGCTTGTGATCAAAAGCGCCACGACATCGGCGCCCCGCATGGCGCGGAAGGCGGCGCGCTCCATGGCCAGCGCCATTACAACGGCAGCCCCAACGCCGATCGACAGGGCACCGAGCGGGGGAATGCCGAAGACAAGCGCCAAGAAGATCCCGTAGCCGCCAAAGGTCATGATTTCGCCATGGGCGAAGTTGATCAGCCGGACGATGGAGAAAACGATGGCAAGGCCCAGCGCCAGCATCGCATAGACCCCACCGAGGCTGACCGCATTGATGAGCTGTTGGATCACGAAGTCCACTGGTCAGGCCGCCAGATAGGCTTCGCGCAAGACGGCGTCGCCGGCGATGGTCTGGGCATCTCCGGAGGCTGCAACGGCGCCATTGGCTAGCACCACAGCCCGGTCGGCGACCTGCAGAGCCAGGGTCGCGTTCTGTTCGACCAGGAGGATCGAGATGCCTTCGCTCCGCAACTCCTCGATGATGTCGAAAATCCGGTCCACCATTTGCGGTGCCAGCCCCAGAGACGGCTCGTCCAGAAGCAAGAGCCGCGGGGCGCTCATTAGGGCGCGGGCGACGGCCAGCATCTGCTGTTCGCCGCCTGAAAGGAGGCCGGCAAGCTGGCGCCGGCGTTGGCCAAGGATCGGAAACCGCTCCATCAGTGCGACGCGCCGCTCCACCTCCACACTGGCATCGGGCACCACAGCGCCCGCAACCTTCAAGTTTTCCTCAACGCTGAGTGAGGCGAAGATGCGCCGTCCCTCGGCCGAGATTGCGACGCCCGCCCGCACGATGTCCTCAGGCGCCCGGCCTGTCGTCTCCTGACCGAAGATTCGGATCGCCCCGGAGGCGATCTTGCGGGCGCCTGCAACGGCCATAACGATCGAAGTCTTGCCAGCGCCATTCGCCCCGAGAAGCGCCGTCACGCCGCCCTCAGAAACACTCAACGACACTCCTCGGACGGCATGCACCGGCCCGTAGCGGATGTTGAGCGCGTCAACCTCGAGAACGGCGTCGGTCACGGCTGGGCCTCAGGGTGCCGGAAGAATGGCCGGGTCGGCGGCGGAGCGCAGGATGAAGACCTTTTCGCCGTCTCCGGTGATCCGGGCCACCACGACATCCCTGAGCGGCATCCGGTCGGTGCCTTTGAAGGTGTAGTCCGACATGATCCCGTCGCCGTTCTCGATCGATGCCATCGCAGCGGCAACCGCTCGCGGGTCGGTGGTGCCCGCTGCAGCCACCGCAGTTTCGATCATGTAAGCAATGTCACAGCCGTTGACATAGTAGTTGTTGTCCGGGGTGGTGCCGGTCGCCGTCTCGTAGCGTGAAATGAAGTCGGCATATTGCGAGCCTTCATCGGGGAAGCCGCCAGAGGTGTGCACGACCCCGTCCACCACCTCACCAAGACCGCGGACGGTGGGCGTATCGAGCACATCCCCGCCCATCACCTGGGTTGCGATACCAGCTCCGCGGAGCGCCCGGATAAAGGCGGGGAAATCTGGTTCCCAGGCCCAGGTAACGATCACGTCTGGCGCCGGATCGGCGGCTGCGATGGTCGTCACGATGGCCGAGAAATCCGGCTGGTTGAGGGAGTAGAGTGACTCGCCCAACACCTTGCCGCCAAGGCTTTCGAAGGCCGTACCGAAGTACTCTGGTCCGCCGAGTGTGTAAGCGGAATCGGGGGATTTCACCAGCCAGACCCGCTCGAAACCCTGGTCGCGGGCATACGTGGCGAGAACGGTGCCCTGCTGGTTGTCGGCCGGATAGCTGCCAAAGACATGCTCACCAACTTGGGTCAGGACAGGAGCCGTGCCGGCGAAGGTCATCGTTGGCACCCCATCGGGGAGCGTAATCTGTGCAGCTGCGATGGTCGGATCGGCATCGGCCGAGGACACGATGAACTTTGCACCCTGATCCAGCATCTCCTGCACGACTTGGACGCCCACGGCGATGTCAGAGCGGGTGTCTTCGACGATGAGTTCAACGGGCAGCTTGCCACCAAAGCCGCCGGCCGCGTTGATCTCGTCGATGCAGAACTGGAATCCGGCATAAGCCGGGCCGTCATAAGGCGCGAGATAGCCCGACTGCGCGGACATTACGCCGATGATGTAGCTCTCCTCTGCCGCGGATGCTCCGGCGATGGCAAGGGTGCTGGCTGCAGCCAGCAGACAGGTTCTAAGTGTCATGATACGGCTTCCTCTCCTGCTAGGGGCTCTTGGTCACGCGCATGCGCCGCCGTTCGGCCGCGGCCCACATAGGCTTCGATCACGGTCGGGTCGGCGCGGATGCGCTCGGGCGTGCCTTCGGCGATCACGCCACCACGGTTCATCACTACAATTCGGGTGCTCAATCGGTTCACGAAGCGCAAGTCGTGATCGATGAGCAACATGCCTGTTCCGCGCTCCTCGACGATGCGGATCAGACGGTCGGCCAGATCGTCGGTCTCGGCCGGGTTCATGCCGGCCGCTGGTTCGTCAAGCAGGATCAGCTCGGGATCTTGGGCCATGGCGCGGGCGATCTCGAGCCGTTTGCGCGAGCCATAGGGCAAGGCAGCGGCGCGTTGGGACGCGACCTCGCCGAGATCAAATGTGCTCAACTCCCGCAAGGTGATGCTCTGCGCGGCGCGCGCGCCGTGGCCCGCCGCCATCGCCGCAACGAGGACATTCTGGTAAACTGATAACCCGTCGAAGAGGCGCAGGTTCTGGAAGGTGCGGGCGATGCCGAGCCCCGCGATCTCGTTCCGACGCGTCCGCAGAAGATCCGCGTCGCCGAAGCGTGCCGATCCGCGATCGGCTTCATAGGCCCGGGTCAGGAGATTGACGAGGGTCGACTTCCCGGCGCCATTGGGCCCGATCAGGCCGGTGATCGTGCCCGTTGGAGCCGCCAGGCTGGCATCGGCGACCGCATGGACGCCGGCAAAGCTCTTCGAGAGGCCCTCGGCCTGCAAGACCATCGTCGTGCCCGGTTTGGGTGTGTCGGCGATCCCGGTGGTTGCTTTCATCAGACGGAGCATGCGCGAGTCCGCCCGTGGGCCCAGTTCCTGCGTACCGATAAGGCCCTGGGGGCGAAGCCAGATGACCAGCAGTATAGCCACTCCGAGGGAGATGGTCGTCAGACCAAAGACGGTGGGCAGCTCCTGGCCGAACACGGTGATCCCGCCCTCCAATCGTCGGACCCCATCTTGCAACAACGTAACGGTGACCACCCCCACCATGGCGCCGCTCACCGTGGTCATGCCTCCAACGATAAGCATGGCAACTTGGGCGAAGACCAGTGAGAGGTAGAAAGACGCCGGCGAGAAAGCGCCGAGCATATGGCCATAGAGTGCCCCGGCTAGGGCGGCCATCGTGCCTGACAGGCACCAGGCGATGAACCGGGACCGTTGCGGGTTGATGCCGAGCGCTTCGGCTGCAGCAGGATCGTCTCGTGCCGCGCGCGCCATCAGCCCCCAGCGGCTCTCTCGGTAGAGCCGCGCGATGACGATGAACGAGACCGCCGCCGCGAGAAACGGCAGGACATCGGTGATCCGGGTGATGCCGTAGAAGGTCTGGCTGCCCCTGGTGATCTCTCGCCCACCCACCGCAAGGCTGTGAAGGATGATCAGCAGCCCGAGTGTTGAGATCGTCGCTGAGGCTCCGGCGAGCCGGGCGATCGCGCTGCCGCTTGCCGCTGCGAGCGCCAGACCCGCAAAGGCCACAATTGGCGCTGCGGCGATGAGGCTCAACTCGTGACCCGCAAGAAACGCCGGCAACTCGGGCAAGGCCGAGCGCTGCAGTACCGCCGACATGGTTAGGATGCCCGAGGTATAGGCACCCACGACCATGAACGCTCCATGCCCGAAGGACACGATACCTGTATTGCCGCAATAGACACCGAGTGCGACGACGGCCGCGACGTTCACGCTTAACAGAACGGCAATTCGCTCACCCGTGCGCCCGAAGAGCGCCATCAGCCCTAAAACGACCACCGCCAGCAAGGCCAGACAGATCAGCGTCTGCGTTGTGTTGGCCGCTCGGAGTCGCCCGGGCAATGTCGCGAGTTCAGCGCTCACGCGGACAACATCTCAAGCTCGGTGATCAGTGCGTCGGTGTCGAGTTGACGACAATAGCCTTTGATCGCCTCAACCGAGAAGTCATGCCGCTCCTGGGTCAAAGTCATGCAGGCATCGGTCACCTGGGTCACCAGATAGCCGAGGTCACAGGCATCCCGGATAGCACTCTCTACGCATTGATCGGTCAATAGCCCCGCAAGCACGACTTGCCGGACACCAAGATTGCGCAAAATGTAGTCGATATGCGTTGAGATGAAGACCGACGAGGAGGTCTTTGGCAACACGATCTCGTCGCCAATCGGTGCGATCTGATCGATCACCTTGCCATCCCAAGAGCCTTTTGGGACATGAAAGCCCGTTATCTTGTAGTCTAGAGACCGATCACGGCCATCGAACGTCAGGCTCTCGATTGTTGTGTACATGACCTCGACCTTTGCCTTGCGACAAGCAGCCTGGAGACGGACCATGTTCGGCAGCACCCTCGCCTCGAACTCGTCGAAGAACCAGCTGAAGTCGCGCTGGAAATCGTCGGCCGATATTTCCTTGTATTCTCCACCGTCACGGCGCGCGTTGTAGTTCTGCACATCGATAAAGATGAGTGCGGCTTCGGTCGGTTTCAGCGAAACTTGGCGGGTGAGCGTCATCGGAGCTCCTGTAAGACATCGGAGATTGCAATGGCCAGGAGACCCGCCCAGTGAGCCGCGCCTGTGCCATCTGCGATCTCGTCGTTGCGTATCTCGATCAGGCTGTGCGCAAGGTTCCGAGGTTCGACATGGTGGGGGATGAACCAATCACCATCGTCCTCGATCTGGTAGGGCTCGTTGATGGCGAGGATCAACTCCGGGTCTTCGCGGCGCAGCGACGCAATCATCCGCTCGCCCGTTTTGATCGAACGTCTGGTCAACATGCCGGCATGCCACGGGCGGGTCACTCCGTTGAGCTCTGGCGTGTAGCTGTGCACGGAGAAGGCCGCCCGCCGTGGATGGCGGTCGAATGCGTCTTTGATCGCAGTGTCCATTGGCGCCAGGATGTCGGCGATCCGGGCTGCCCTCTCTGTTTCGGTCAGGTTGCGATTGGCCGGGATCTCTGCGCCGTGACTCACCTCGGGAATGGACGCGGGGCTAAGCGGAGGCCGGTTCGCATCGACGACGAGTCGTGAGTAGCGCTGTACCACCAACGGAGCATTCAGATGCTCCGCTAGGTGCCGCGCAACGGCCTCTGCCCCGATGTCCCAGCCACGGTGGCTCTCGATCACGGCTCGGTGCACCTCTAAGCCATCGAGGGCGGCCGGCACGGCTCGGCCGGCATGCTCGCAGACCAAGAGGACGTCGGCAGTGCTCTCGGGGTTCAGAACCTCGACAGGGCTCGGGTCGCCGGGGCCAAGGACCCTCTGTTTGCTCAACGCGTGCATCGCCCAAGTCTGGCGAAACAAGGCTTTCAAAGCGAGTCAGAAACGCGTTGACTGAAAAGAATCCGTCAAGAATGATCGTCCTGATGTCAGTTCGAACCATGATTGAGCAAGTTTCGGGCAGTTTGACTCAGGCCGAGCGGAAACTCGCGGCAGCGCTGTTATCGGACTACCCCTATGCCGGCCTCGCCCCCATGCAAAAGCTGGCGGAGCGAGCAGAGGTGAGTCCCCCATCGATCTCGCGTTTCGTCGTCAAGATGGGGCTCTCTGGCTACGCTGAGATGCAGAGCCTGCTGATCTCGGAGCTGCGCAATGGCGCGTTGTCACCCGTCGAGATCCATGAGGCCTCGGAGACCATCGAGGGCCGGTTTCTCAGAGAGTTTATGTCTCGCGCCTCCAAGCAGCTGCGTGAGACAGCAAAGGCGATCACGGAAGCGCAGTTCGATCGGATCTGCGCGATGGCGGCTGACCCCCGGCGCAGCATCTACACGATCGGCGGGCGGGTCAGTGACAACATCGCTCGCCATCTTGCTTTCCACATAGGACAGGCCCGCCCGAACGTCTTCCACATGTCGCGCGATCCAGAGGTTTGGCCCGAGTACCTGCTGCGCATGAAGGCCGGTGACCTCGTGATCATCTTTGATTTCCGTCGGTATGAGGGCGCGCTGCAGACGCTGGCCGCAAGGGCCGCATATGATCGCAAGACCCAGGTTGTTGTGATGACCGACAAGTGGTTGTCACCGGTCACTCGGACAGCGGCCGAAGTGCTTGCCGTTCCCGTCGAAACTGGCACGATCTGGGACAGCTACGCTGCAGCATTGGCAGTGACAGAAGCGTTGAGTGCCCGGTTGGCGAGCGAGGACTGGGACAAGGTGCGGGCCAGGATCACCGCTTGGGATGCGGCACGGGACATTGAGGGGAATGACGGTCGATGATGCCACTGATCTATGCAGCGACCTGCGATCTGGCCGGCAAGGTGCGGGGGAAGGCCTTTCCCGCGGCGGATCTTGAGCGGAGACTGCTTCGCGGGGTGGGATGGACCCCCACGAATGTACAGATCAATTGCTTCGATGGCATCGGCGAGAGCCCCTTTGGCGCCTTGGGTGATCTGCTTCTGATCCCAGACCCCGCCGCGGAGGTTCGGGCCGAATTCGGCGGCCAGACGGAACATTTCATCCTCGGCGATATTGTATCGCTCGAGGGAGAGTCCTGGGCACTTTGCACCCGGTCGATACTGAAACGTGCGCTGGCTCGGTTGGAGGCGGCGGCTGGCGTGCAGCTGCTCGCTGCCTTCGAGCACGAGTTTCAACTCAAGTCCGAGACATCGCTCGATGGCGAGGCCTACGGCCGCGCGGGGTTCGAGGCGCATCGCGCCCTTTGCGAGGGCTTGATGCATCATCTTGAGGCGGCAGGGCTGGCTCCCGACAGTATCATGAAGGAGTATGGCCGGAACCAGTTCGAAGTTGTGATCGGGCCGGAGCTCGGGGTGCGTGCCGCGGATGCCGCGGTGATCCTTCGGGAGTTGACGCGCTCCACCGCGCGTCATCTCGGCGAGGCGGCGACCTTTACGCCGATCCGAGATCCGGCAAGTGTCGGCAACGGCGTTCACGTCCATATGAGTTTCGTCGACGCGGATGGCCAGCCGGCAACCTACGAGTCATCGGCGCCTCACGGCCTGTCGCGTCTTGCGGGTTCCTTCGCGGCCGGCGTCCTGAAGTATCTCGACGCCATCCTCGCCTTGACGGCACCGTCAGTGATTTCCTACCTCCGACTCACGCCGCATCGCTGGTCTGCCGCATACAACAATCTCGGTTACCGTGACCGAGAAGCCTCGCTGCGGGTTTGCCCTGTGACCGCCAAGGACCCCACCAGTATCGCGCGACAGTTCAATCTTGAGTACCGCGCCGCGGATGCCGCAGCGTCCCCGTATCTCGCGCTTGCGGCGATCGTTCACGCCGGATGCCAGGGGATCGAGGATGGTCTGCCGGTGCCAACGCCCACCCAGGAAGATCTGTCGCTTCTGTCCGACAGGGATCTCGCCGAGATGGAGCTCAATCGGTTGCCCACGACGCTCGAGGCCGCCCTTGACCGGCTATCCGAGAATTCGCTCGTGACATCCTGGTTCCAAGAACCGCTTCCGCTGGTCTACCGGCAGCACAAACTGGCCGAGATCGCCCATGTCGCCGAGCTGGAACCGCTCGCTCGATGTCGAGCCTACGAGGCCACCTATTAGGCCAAGGTATGCCGTTTGCCTTCTTTGAGTCGGATTCAAGAGTTCGCGAGCCATTACCGCGCGCTGGCCGAGGGCATCGGCGCTGCGCGGGTTATCGCCGAGAGTGGCGGATCGCGCGGCCTCTCGGATGGCGGTGCGGTTGCGCGCATCGAGAACGCTGGCGTCTACAGGCAAGTGCGAGAGTGGATCAATGGCGGCCCGCTCAAACAACAGAATGCGGTGCTTGACAGTCTCGCGCAGGACGTCACCGAGCACTCTCGCCCGTTGGCACGTCTGGTGTCGGTCGACAGCCTGGTGCTGTTCGACGTCAGCGTGGCCGCGCTGTTACGCGCACATCGCATTGCTGAGACCAAGTGCAGTATGGCGCGTTCTGGCGTCAGTCGACTGGGGTGGTCTCGACGGCCTCGACGCAGCGCTTCGGCGCCCGGATCACAGCCGTCGCGTTGACATAGCCGGTCGTCGGATTGCCGTTGAACTTATGCATCGCCCAGTCGCCGTTGGAATACTCGCC
>JBCCZI010000135.1:0-10567 GCA_039187815.1 Pseudomonadota bacterium
AGACGTGACCACGAAATCCGCTGCCTAACATCAAACAGTTCGAGCCAGACCCTCCAGAGCATTATGAGCTCCGAAGTCCCGTATCATTGATAAAGGGACACACCTCACAGCCTAAGCAATGCTGTCGATGAAATGGCGCTCACGCGCAAGGGGATCACGCTCGCGCTCATCTGGGAGGACCGGGCCCGCGCTGCCCATTCACAAGACGGCTATGGCTACAGCCCAGACTCCGCGCGCATCTTTGCGCGATGTCCGCGAGCTGTACCGACGGTGGGAGCGCCGGCTGTCGCCGACCATGAGCCAGCACAACGTATCCAGTGAGCGCGCCTTCGTGGACTAAGCCGGCGATAGGCTCGAGGGGATCGACGGCACCACGGGCGCAGTGCGCCAGGCCCAGATTTTCGTCGGGGTGCTCGGCGCCTCGAACTACACCTACGTCGAGGCAAGCTGGACGCAGAGCCTGCCGGACTGGATCGCGAGCCACGTCCGGATGCTCGCGTTTTTCGGCGGCACCCCCGGCCAGCTGGTCTCTGACAATCTGAAGGCGGGCGTCACCAAGGCCTGCTTCTACGAGCCGAAGGTGAACCGCACCTACGCGGACCTCGCCGCCCATTACGACACTGCGATCCTGCCCGCGCGCCCTTACCGGCCGCGCGACAAGGCGAAGGTGGAAGTCGGCGTCCAGCTCGTGCAGCGCTGGATCGTCGCCCGGCTGCGAGGGCGGCGGTTCTTCTCCCTGGCCGAGCTGAACGCGGCAATCCGGGAGCTGCTCGAGGGGTTCAACGGCAAGATGACCTGACACCTGGGCACGAGCCGCCGCCAGCTGTTCGAGACGCTCGACCGGCCGGCGCTGAAGCCGCTGCCCGCAGAGCTTTACGAGCATGCCGAGTGGCTCGAGCGCAAGGTGGGGCTCGATTATCACGTCGAGATCGCGAAGCATTACTACGCAGTCCCGCACCCTTCTTAAGCAGACGCTCTGTGCCCGCGTGGCCGCCCGGACGATCGAGATCGTCCACAACGGCGACCGTGTTGCCGCCCATGTGCGCACCTCCGGCAACCGTCAGCACACCGCCGTGCCCGAGCACCTGCCCGCCAGCCATCGTCGGTGCGCCGGCTGGACGCCGGGTGAGATCCGGCGGCAGGTCGAGCGGACCGGGCCGAGCATGGGCACCCTCGTCGACCTGATCCTGCGAATCAAGACCCATCCCGAACAGGGTTTCCGAGCCTGTCTCGCTATTTTGCGGCTCGCGAAGCCTCATGGCCGCGATGTCCTTGAGGCCGCTTGCAAGCGGGCGCTCGAGATCGGCGGCACGTCCTACAGCTCGGTCGCCTCGATCCTGAAGAACAACCTGCATCGCCACCGGTCCGACCCGCCCGCGCCTTACGGCGTTTGTCAGCAAACGTCTACCGGCCAATGGGAGGGGCCGGCGATCACGCACCAGAACATCCGCGGGCCGGAGTGTTTCCATTGAGGAGGAGACGCATGCTCGACCATCCCACCCACGACCTGCTGCGCGAGCTGAAGCTCGACGGCATGGCCGACGCCATCGCCGAGCTGCAGAAGCGTAACGACGCCAGCGATCTTAGCCATGCTGAATGGCTCGGGCTTCTGTTCGATCAGGAAGCCGCGAGCCGCAGCACGACGCAATTCTAGACCCGGATGCGTGCCGCCCGGCTTCACCATGTTGGCGCCTGCATCAAGGACGTCGACTACCGCGCGCCGCGCAAGCGCGACAGGGCGCTCTTCATGGATCTCGCCACGGGCACGTGGATCGACGAATGCCGCAACCTGCTGATCACCGGCTCCCGCGGCGTGGGCAAGACCTGGCTCGCCTGCGCTCTCGGGCACAGGGCCCGCAGGGACAGCAAGTCCGTCCTCTACCATCGCCTGCCGCGCCTCTTCGCCGGGCTTGAGCTCGCCCATGGCGACGGCCGCTTTCCCAGGCTCGTCCGCCTGCTCACAAAGGTGGATCTGCGGATGCTCAACGACTGGGGCCCCGATTGCTTCACCGCCGGACAGCGCCGGGACCTGATGGAGATCGTCGAGGAACGATACCAAGCCAGCTCGTCAGTCATCACCAGCCTGCTCCCCGTCGACGCCTGGCACGCCGTGATCGACGAACCCACTTTCTCCGACGCCATCCTAGACCGCCTCATCCGGCTGCCGCTCGATGGCCCGTCGCTCCGCAAGACCCACGACGCAGATGTCGGCGAGGACGACGAATGACCGTGCTCAACTCCCCGCCATGCGCGGCGCAGCGTCGGCGTGATCGGGCGCGCGCCGCGCCGCACATGCCTCCCGTCGCGCTTGACGACATCGCCCACCGATGGGAACAGGAAAACACGCGCATACGTGCGCGCTCAGCGTGACCGGATACCCCGGAACGGATGTCGTCGGAACCAGCAACCCGGCACTCCGGAACGCACATATGCGAGCGGAGGCCCGCTAGGCCATCTGGCTCTGGACCTTCCGCCAGTCGCCGATGGCCGTGACATCGTCGGCGCCCACGGTGGCGATCTGCTCGCAGAGAAACCCCTTTGGTGCCGAGCCGTCGGCCAGCAAGATGGTGCCAATGCCGAGTGGCCTCGGTACTCCTTCGAGAAATCCACCGAACTCGGCCTTTGGTGTCGCCCACACCTCCACATGGATCGGGGCGCCTTGGCCTGCACCAACTCGGAGCAAGCCCGGCCGCGCCGGCGGTCCTCCGGGCAGAGCAAAGAGCCTATAATCCGGCACCGTCTTGGTTACTCGGAGAAAGCGCCCCCGCCGCGCCGTGAGTTCATGGTTCAGAGCCATGCCGGACATATGTGCACCACAAACTGCGATCTCGATCTCGTCGGACAGCGCGCGCGAGGCAAGCTCTGGCGCTGGGGGAACAGGCCACCCAGTCGCGCCGAGGCTGCGCGCTCCCAAGTGCTCGAGCCGGGTCGCCAAGCTGGCCAGGTGGCCGTCGCGCCCGGCCGCCGCCAAGAGCGTCACCCCGCCGGGCCGGCCATCGCCACGCGGGGCAACGGGCACGGAGATCCCGCAGAGCCCCAGCAGGTTGACGAAATTGGTGTAGGTGCCGGCGCGTGAGTTTGGCCCGACCGGGTCGGCCTCCAACTGGGCGATGGTCGGGAAACTGGGCACCGTGGGCACGCAGAGGAGATCGACCGCCGAGAGCCCGGGTTCGGCCGCCCGTCGGAGGTCCTCGAGTCTGTAGAACCCGCGGAAGGCATCGGTTGCCGATAGCGAGAGTGCCTTTCCGATGATCGACCGCGTGACCGGGTGGATAGCCTCCGGATCACGGTTCAGCAGCGCGCTGATCACGGAATGCCGCTCGGCGACCCAGGCGCCTTCATAGAGCATCTCGGCAATGTCATAAAACGGTTGGAAGTCGATCTCGACAATCGCGTGCCCCGCGTCGTTCAGGGCTTGGAGCGTCGCCTCATACGATGCCTGTTGTGCGCTGTCCCCGTCGAACCGGATCGACTCTCGATCCGGTCGTCCGATGCGCAACTTGGGCGGCAGCGCGGCGAGCGGAGGCACGGCAACCGCGCGGGAATAGGCATCACGCCCATCATAGCCGGCCGCTGCCCGGTATACTGCATAGGCATCGGCCGTCGTTTGCGCGAGGATCGAGATCGTGTCGAGGGTCCGGCAGGCGGGCACCAACCCGGTTGCCGACAAGGCGCCAAGCGTGGGTTTCAGTCCGACGATGTTGTTCAAGCCGGCCGGCACGCGGCCCGACCCGGCCGTGTCGGTCCCGAGCGCGAAGGGCACGAATCCATGCGCCACGGCAACGGCGGATCCCGACGACGAGCCCCCAGGAGCGATGGCGGGATCGAGCGCATTCTTCGGCGCGGGATGAGGCGTCCGCACACCCACCAGACCGGTGGCGAACTGGTCGAGATTGGTCTTGCCGATCGGCAAGGCGCCCGCGTCTCGCAGTCTTGCAATCGTGAAGGCATCCGTGTCGGGCTCATAGGCATAAGCCGGGCAACCCGCCGTCGTTGGCATGCCTGCGACGTCGATGTTGTCCTTGACGGCGAATGGAATACCCCAAAGCGGACGCGCGGGATCGAAGGCGCCAAGCGACGCCGCGTTGGTAAGCGCCGCGTCCAATGGCGGAAGATGCAGGAAAATGCCTGGATCGCTCACCGCCTCGATCCGTCGGTAGACCTCGGAGATGATCTGCTCGGGCGTCGCCCCGTTGGCATAGGCCTCGTGCAAGGCGGGAATTGTGAAAGCAAGATCCTTCATGGGCTCCCTCATGCCGCTGCTTGCGGACAGGGCGGCTTGGGTGCCGCCTCGATCAGTGAACGGGTGTAATCTTGGCTCGGCGCCCCCATGACCTGTGCGGTCGGGCCCTGCTCGACGATCTCACCATCCTTCATCACGACCACGCGGTCGCACAGCAACCGGACCACGTGCAAGTCATGGGACACAAAGAGATAGCTCATGCCGAGCCGCGCTCTCAGATCCGCCAGAAGGTTCAACACCACCGCCTGGATCGAGACATCAAGCGCGGCGGTCGGTTCGTCGAGGATCAGAAACTCGGGGGTCACAGCGATAGCACGGGCGATGCCAACGCGCGCCTTTTGCCCGCCCGAGAGCTGATGCGGAAACCGGTCGAGAAGATGATCGGGCAGGCCGACGAGATCCGCCAGGTCGTCCACGCGGTCGCGTCGGGCCCGAGCTCGGTCACGGGTCATCCGGCGCAAAGGCTCCTCGATGGTTCGCCGGGCTGTATGGCGCGGATTGAGGCTGTCGGTCGCGTCCTGGAACACCATTTGGATGCGCGGACGCCTTGGGTCGCGGGCAAAACGGTGCGCTGGCGTTTGTGCCAGATCCTTACCAGCAAAACGGATCTCGCCGCTCGAGGGGTCGAGGAGCCGCACCACCATTGCAGAGGTCGTCGATTTTCCGCAGCCGGACTCGCCCACCAGTCCGACGGTCTCGCCCTGATTGACAGAAAAACTGATGCCGCGAACCGCATGGATTGGGCCCGACTTGCCATGGAAGGTTTTGGTCAGATCGCGGATGTCGAGCAGCGGCTGGTCCGAAGGGTTGCGTGTTGGCTCCTCGATGCGCGCCTCGGATGGGAGCAGTGAACGAATGGTGGCGCCCACCCGCGGCGTCGCGTCGACCAGACGCTGGGTGTAGGCGTGCGCGGGTCGGGTGAAGACATCGACCGCAGGGCCCGTCTCGACGATTTCGCCGTCTTTCATCACGGCGATCCGGTTGCAGTATTGTGCTGCCAGGCCGAGATCATGGGTGATGACGATGGCGCTCATGTCCCGGGCTCGGATCAGCGATGTCACGAGGTCCATCACCGCCTTCTGGGTTGTGATGTCGAGGCCCGTCGTCGGCTCATCGGCGATCAGGAGGCGCGGATTGCAGGCCAGCGCAATGGCGATCACGATGCGCTGGCACATGCCGCCGGACAGCTCGAAGGGATAGGCGTGATAGCGCGCCGAGGCATCCCGGATGCGCACTGCCTCCATCGCCGCAACGGCCTTTTGTTTGGCATCCGAGGCTGTGGCCTGGGCATGACGGCGCAAGACGTCCTCGATCTGATGGCCCACTTTGCGGATCGGGTTCAGCGCTGCGCGCGGGTTCTGGAAGATCATCGAGATCTCACGGCCCCGGATGTCGCCCATGTCTGGCTCTGAGGCGCGGCGCAGATCAATGCCGCCATAGCTGACTTCGCCGGCTTTGATGGTTCCACCGACATCAAGGATGCGCATCAGGGCGTATGAGGTGACCGATTTGCCCGAGCCCGACTCGCCCACGACACCCAGGATTTCGCCCGAACCGAGGTCCAGGCTGATTCCGCGCACTGCATCGACCATGCCGCGCCGTGTGCGAAACGAGACGCTGAGATCGCGGATGATCAGCATCGCGGCGCTCCTCAGGTCCTCTGGCGAGGATCGACCATGTCGCGCAGCCCGTCGCCCATCAGGTTGAAGGTGAAGACGGCCAGCATCAGGGCTGCACCCGGGAACACGGCGAGCCACCATTCGCCCGAGACGATGAAGTTTGCCCCCTCGGCCACCATGATCCCCCATTCGGCGGTCGGCGGGCTCACGCCAAGCCCGATAAAGGACAGCCCCGCCGCGTTCAAGATCGCCCAGCCCAAGTTGAGCGACACCTGCACCATCATCGGCGGCAGAGCATTGGGAAAAATATGCAGCGCCAGCACCCGCAGATCCGAGTTGCCGGCCAGCTTGGCGGCCAGCACGAAGCCAGCTTGGCGCCGGATGTTCACCTCGGCCCGCACCAATCGGGCATAGAACGGGATGTTGATGATGGCCGTTGCGTAGACGATGTTCTCGATGGTGTTGCCGAGCGCTGCAACGATTCCCATGGCGAGGACGAAGAGCGGAAAAGCCATGATCGTATCGAGGATACGGCTCAGCCCCGCATCCAACCAGCCGCCCCAATACCCAGCCGCCGCACCCAGCGCGGAGCCAATCACAAACGAGAGCGCCACTGCAGCGATCGAGATGATGAGGTCCAACCGCGTCGCGACCACGACGCGGCTGAACACATCTCGGCCGAGATTGTCGGTCCCGAACCAATGCTCGGCCGAGGGCGGCTGCAGGGCACGGGCAGCATCCGAGGCGAGCGGATCATGCGGCACCAGGCTAGGCCCAAGCGTGGCGGCCAGGATCAGTCCTGCGAACAGCGCAAAGGCGAGGAGCGTGACCGGGTTCTCCCGCAGCACATAGACTGCGTGATGGAGTGCTGTCTGCTTCTGCGCCGAAGTCGTGTCCGTCATGACGTGCCGAACCCGATCCGCGGATCGATGGCTGTGTAAAGAAGATCGATCACCAAGTTCAACGTCACGAAGAGCAGCGCCATGGCCAAAACAAAGCCCTGCACGGCGGCATAGTCAGAGGCGACCAGCGCTTCGACCGCATAGGATCCGATCCCGGGCCAGGCAAAGACTTTCTCGACCAGCACATTGGCCCCGAGGGTGAAGGAGAAGACCATGCCAAGGGTCGTGACAACCGGCAGCAGCGCATTGCGCAGGGCGTAGCCGAACAGGACTTGGCGATTGCGCAGTCCCGCCGCTCGGGCGGTACGGATGAAATCCGAGGACAGCGCCTGGAGCATGGCCGCCCGGGTCATGCGTGCAATTGGCGCCAGCGTGAACAGGGCAAGGGTCGTCGCAGGCAGCACGAGTTGTCGCAGGGCGGCCTGGAAGGTCTCGGCATCCCGCGCCAGGGCTGCGTCGATCAAGTAGAAGCCAGTCACTCGGTCCGGTTCGAGATAGAGAAAATCCAAGCGACCGAGTGGAGACGGCGCGATCCCCGTCAGATAGTAGAAGACGTAAATCAACACGACGCCGGTGAAGAATGTCGGCATCGACACGCCGGCGGTCACCAGGATCCGGCAGAGATGATCCACCCAAGACCCGGGCCGCGTTGCGGCGAGAACGCCAAGCGGAATGGCCACTCCGCATGAGAGCAGCAGTGCGACCAGTGTCAGCTCGAGCGAGGCGGGCAACCGGCTGGCCAGATCCGCTGCAACCGATTGTCCAGTCGTGATCGAGCGGCCAAGATCCCCTTGCAGCAGGTCGCCCACATAATAGAAGAACTGAACGGGCAGCGGTTGATCCAAGCCCAGTTCCGCCCGCACCTCGGCGATTGACTGCTCATCGGCCGCCGCGCCTGCAAAGTACACCGCCGGATCGCCCGGAAGCGCGCGGGTCAGGACGAAGCTGATGATCACCACGCCCACAACAACCGGTATGGCCTGGGCCAGACGCGACAGGATTGTGCTGGCGCGGCTCATCGCGTGGTCGTTCAGGATCGGCTGAGCTTGCGGGCGTCCAATTGGCGGTGGAACCAGTACTCGTAGCCCTTGGCCCCGTTCGTCGCGACGTTCAGCGCTGGTTGCCAGAGCGGAATGCGCGGCAGGTCCTCGAACGCGATCTCGAACATCCGTTTGATCTTTGGCGCATAGTCAGGGTCGTCGGAGGGCAGATGCAGCGTCTCGTCAACCAGGGCTTCAATCTCGGCGTTCTTGTAGTTTGATGAGTTGAAGAGGTGCCCCTCCTTGTACGCCCAGAAGAAGTAATAGCAGGGATAGTTCAGCCAGCCGCCGAAGCCCTCGAGGTGTAGTGGCAACCGTTTCTCGACCAATGATGCCGTGCGCCAGTTGGCGCCTGGGATCTTGTCGATCGTGACCTTGATTCCGAGCTTGCCGAGTGACTCTTGGATCAGCAGCGCCGTCGGTTCCATCCAATCAGTCTGACCGAGGCTGATCGAAAACGGCACATCGAACCCGCTGGCAAAGGCCGATTTTTCAAGATGGGCCTTCGCCCTTTCCATATCGTGCGAGTAGGGCGAGGGCTGAGGCCAATCCGTGGTCTCGATGCCGCTCCCGCCCCACATGGGCTGGCCCCGGCCGTAAGCTGCTGCCTGGAAGATCTCCTCGTAAGGGATGGCATAGGCCAGCGCCTTGCGCACATCCGGGTCCTGAAACGGCTCGAAACTGTGATTCACACCGACCACATAGATGCAGTTCTCGATCGGGGTCGAGAACACATCCACATCCGCCATGGCGTCGAGTTCCTTGGCATCCTTGTTCGGGATGTTGAAGGACATCTGCACATCGCCGCGCTCGATCAGCGCGCGCCGGGTCGCTTGGCTTGGGACCTCGCGCAGCACCAGCCGCTGGATGCCGGGCAGGGGCCCGCCCGTCCAGGCGTCGTTGCGTTCATAGACCAGCTGTTGGCCGGGATCCCAGCGCATGACTTTGTAAGCACCCGAGCCGATCGTGTTCTTGTGCACATACTCCATGGCCCAGGGATCATCGGCGGTGGCGTTCGCCTTTGCCAGTTTCGAGTTCAGGATGAACGGCACCGGCACCGCCAAATCGGGCAGCGTCAGCTTCGAGGGCCGGTCGAGCTTGATCACGAAGGTGCCGGGATCGACCGCTTCGAACTGATCGGGGCGCACAAGTCCACCGGCTTTCATCTGGACCGAAGGGAACCCGCCGGCTGAGACCGCGCGGTCGAACGACCACTTCACATCCTCGGCGGTGACAGGCGAGCCATCCTGGAACACCGCATTGGTCTTCAGAACAAAGGTGATGGACAGCCCGTCTTCCGAGAATTCCCAGCTCTCCGCCAATTCCGGCTCGATCGTCGAATAGTCATAGGACAGACCGCCATCTGGCGTCGGTTTGGTGCCAAAGCTCACCAGCCGGTCATAGCAGTTGACGGCGATTTGGTAGCTTGGCCGGTTTGTCCCGGTCCGGTGCAAATCCAGGCTGTTGATCGTCTGGCCCATGACGGCGACGGCAACATCGCCGCTGGCGGCCTGGGCGGGGACGTATTTCAGGAAGGGCAGCATCGAGGCGCCGATGGTCCCTCCGCCCCACTGCATGAACTTGCGCCTGGATGTCTTGATGGACATGGCGAACCTCCGGCCACTGTTTTTGCTTGCGCTTGGGGAGGAGGATGCGCCCGGTGGGTGCACACATCTATTGCTAAATTTGCAGAGAACTGCTGCATTCAATGCAGCACTGTCGGGGCCAGCCATGCGTCATCTCGAAACCTTTCGCCTGATCGAGGAGGTCGCCCGCGCCGGATCAATCCGCAAGGCGGCCGAGGACATCAACATCACCTCCTCGGCGCTCAATCGCCGGATCCAGCGTTTTGAGGATGAGTTTGGCAGCCAGATCTTCGAGCGGCTGCCCCATGGCGTGCGGCTGAACACGGCCGGAGAACTCTTGGTGCAGCACTATCGCGCCCAACGCTCCGATCTGCTACGGGTGCAAAGTCAAGTCGCCGATCTGTCCGGAGAGCGCCGCGGGCATGTCTCGATCGCCTGCTCCCAGGCGCTGCTGCCCTATTTCCTGCCTAAGCAGATCGCGCGCTACCGGGCCGGGCATCCGGGAGTCACGTTCTCTGTCGAGGTCCGGGACCGCGCGGCGGCGGAGCACGACCTCTCGACCTTTTCCAGCGACCTCGCCCTGGTGTTCGAGCCGATCCACATGGTCGATTTCGAAGTGATCGCCCGAGTTCCGCAACCGATTTGCGCGATGATGGCCCCGGATCATCCGCTGGCGGCCGAGGATCCTCTGCGGCTGCGAGACTGCCTGGCGGGGCCGCATGTGGTCCCTTCGGCGCCGTATGGCGTGCGTCACCTGCTCGAGATGGCGACGCGCGGGGGCTCCATGCCGCTCAGCGCGATGGTCGAGTCGAGCAGCTTTGAGTTCATGCGCCACTATGTGCTGCATGAGCGGGCCATCGGCTTCCAGATCCCGATCGGTTTGATGGTCCACCAAAGCGAGCCCTTGGTGGTTCGCGAAATCTACCAGCGGGATGTCCCGCCGGGGGCTCTGTTCCTCGGCCAGTTGCGCGGCCGAACGCTTCCCGTCGCCTCGGCCCGGTTCGCCGTTCAACTCACCGCTGAGCTATTGCTTCAGGCCGATGCGAGAGACTAGGTCATGTTGACGAATGGCGGAACGAGAGGCGGGCGGCGGTGATCTCGATGAAGCCGAGATAGCTGGTGGCTGTCTTGTCGTATCGGGTCGCGAGGTGTCGAGCGTTCTTGAGGCGATTGATGC
>JBCCZI010000136.1:0-10486 GCA_039187815.1 Pseudomonadota bacterium
CCGGGACCATCCAGAACGACATCCTCAAGGAGTTCATGGTCCGCAACACCTACATCTACCCGCCCGAGCCGAGCATGCGGATCGTCTCGGACATCATCGGCTACACGGCCGCCGAGATGCCCAAGTTCAACTCGATCTCGATCAGCGGCTATCACATGCAAGAGGCGGGCGCGAACCTGGTGCAGGAGCTTGCCTTCACGCTGGCCGATGGCAAGGAGTATGTCCGCGCGGCCATCGAGCGCGGCATGGATGTGGACAAATTCGCCGGGCGCCTCTCGTTCTTCTTTGCCATCGGCATGAACTTCTTCATGGAGGCGGCAAAGCTGCGGGCGGCGCGCACCTTATGGGCCGAGATCATGGACGGCTTCGGCGCCAAGGACGAGCGCTCGAAGATGCTGCGCACCCATTGCCAGACATCCGGCTGGTCGTTGACCGAGCAGGACCCCTACAACAACGTGGTGCGCACGGCCTATGAGGCGATGTCGGCAGTCCTCGGCGGCACGCAGAGCCTGCACACCAACAGCTTTGACGAGGCGATCGGGCTGCCGACGGATTTCTCGGCCCGGATCGCGCGGAACACCCAGCTGATCCTGCAGAACGAGACCGGGGTGACCAATGTGGTCGACCCGCTGGCGGGATCCTACTATGTCGAGGCGCTGACCGACCAGCTTTGCCACGATGCCCGCATGCTGATCGCCGAGGTCGACGAGCTCGGCGGCATGACCAAGGCGGTCGCCAGCGGCATGCCCAAGCTCCGGATCGAGCAGGCCGCCGCCGAGCGCCAGGCCAAGATCGACCGTGGCGAGGAGGTGATCGTCGGGGTCAACAAGTTCCAGCCGGCCGAGGAGACCCGCGTCGATGTGCTCGACATCGACAATGATGCCGTGCGCGAGGCACAGGTGGCGCGCTTGGCCGGTATCCGTTCGAGCCGGGACCAGGCCGCTTGCGACGCGGCTCTGACGGCGCTCGAGGACGGCGCCCGGGCCGACGGCAACCTGCTGGCGCTGGCGGTCGAGGCGGCACGGACGCGCGCCACGGTGGGCGAGATCTCGGACGCCATGGAGCGGGTCTTTGGCCGCCATCGCGCCGAGGTCCGCACCCTCTCTGGCGTCTATGGCAAGGCCTATGAGGGCGACGCTGGGTTCGAGCAGATCCAGCGCGATGTCGAGGCCTTTGCCGAGGCCGAGGGACGCCGGCCTCGCATGCTGGTGGTCAAGATGGGCCAGGACGGCCACGACCGCGGCGCCAAGGTGATCGCGACAGCCTTTGCCGATATCGGTTTCGACGTGGATGTGGGCCCGCTCTTCCAGAAGCCGGAGGAGGCCGCGCAAGACGCCATCGACAACGATGTGCACGTGGTGGGCGTCAGCTCCCAGGCGGCGGGGCACAAAACCCTGGCCCCGGCCCTGATCGAGGCGCTGAAGGCCCAAGGCGCCGAAGACATCCTGGTGATCTGTGGCGGCGTGATCCCGGCTCAGGATTATGATTTCCTGCAAGCCGCAGGGGTGAAGGCGATCTTTGGCCCGGGCACGAACATCCCCCAAGCGGCCGCCCGCATCCTCGAGCTGATCCGAGACACCAACACAGCACGGGCCGCCGAGTAGACCGCCCACCGCGCCGAAGACCTCCGAGGTTGCTCGCTGGCCTTGGCCTCAGAGCGCCGCGTCGGGCCGTACCGCCGTTGCCACCCATGCGCCCGCGGCGGCCCCGACCCGCGCGCCCGCGGCGGCCGGTCCCGGTGGCCACCGATTGCGCCGCTTGCCGCGCGCCGCGTGCTCGCCCTTCGTCAAGATGAGGAACGCTGGACGCGGCGCTCGGTCCGACAGGGCCGCAAGAGCGGCATCGGCTGGCGGTCATGACGGACCGCGCAGGCTGGCGAAGGAGCGGCCGGGCGGTCTACAGTCCCCGGCGACTCGGCACGGCAAGCGGCCCGCCCGACCGAGCCGCACAACCCGTTGGCCGTGAACAGGGGAACGACGCCCATGAGCCAGGCCAAGGACGACGCGCTGCGCGAGGCGGCGATCACCTATCACGCGGAGCCGACACCCGGGAAACTCTCGATCCGCGTCACCAAGCCGATGGCCACTCAGCGGGATCTCTCGCTCGCCTATTCGCCGGGCGTGGCCGAGGCCTGTCTGCGCATCAAGGAGGATCCGGCCGAGGCCTATCGCCTAACAGGCAAGCCGAACCGAGTCGCCGTCATCTCGAATGGCACAGCGGTGCTCGGGCTCGGCAATATCGGCGCCGCCGCGTCGAAACCGGTGATGGAGGGCAAAGTCGCGCTCTTCAAGAAGTTCGCCAATATCGACGGGTTCGACATCGAGGTGGACGAGCTCGACGCTGAGCGCCTAGCCGAGATCGTCATCGCGCTCGAGCCGACCTTCGGCGCGGTCAATCTCGAGGACATTGGCGCACCGGCCTGTTTCGAGGTCGAGCGGATCTGTAAGGCACGCATGGGCATCCCCGTCTTCCACGACGACCAGCACGGTACGGCGATCGTGGTGGCCGCCGCTGTGCGCAACGCGCTGCTGATCGCGGGCAAGGCGCTCTCGGATGTCAAACTTGTCTCGACCGGCGGAGGTGCAGCCGGCATCGCCTGTCTCAACCTGCTCTGCGATATGGGGCTGAAGCGCGAGAACGTCTTTCTCTACGACATCGATGGTCTGGTCTATGCCGGGCGCGAGGGGCTCGACCCCTATAAGGCCGCCTATGCCCAGCCCACGAATATCGGGCCGATGGGCGATCTGATCGAAGGGGCCGACATGTTCCTCGGGCTCTCGGCGGGCGGCATTCTCAAACCCGAGATGGTCGCCAAGATGGCCAAGGACCCGGTGATCTTCGCGCTCGCCAACCCGACGCCCGAGATCTGGCCCGACGCGGCGCGCGAGGTGCGCGCGGACGCGATCGTCGCCACGGGGCGCTCGGATTATCCGAACCAGGTGAACAATGTCCTCTGCTTTCCGTTCATCTTCCGCGGGGCGCTGGATGTGCAGGCGACCCAGATCAACGAGGCCATGAAGATTGCCTGTGCCGAGTCTCTGGCCGAGCTGGCGCGCAAGACCGCCACCGCCGAGACCGCCGCGGTCTATCAGGGCGAGCGCATCGTCTTTGGCCGCGAATACCTGATCCCAAAGCCCTTCGATCCGCGCCTGCTGGGCCAGGTGGCCAGTGCTGTTGCCCAGGCGGCGATCGACAGCGGGGTGGCACAGCTGACGATGCCGAGCGTCGAGGACTATCAGGCCGAGCTCGACCATTCGGTCTTCCGCACCGGCATGATCATGAAACCCGTCTTTGAGGCGGCGCGCACCAGCGAGCGGCGCATCGTCTTTGCCGAGGGCGAGGATGAGCGCGTGCTTCATACCGCTCAGTCCATGCTGCAGGAGGGCGTCGACCGCCCGATCCTGATCGGCCGCCCGGACGTCATCGAGACGCGCCTGGAGCGCGCAGGGATCGAGCTGAAGATCGGCGAGGATTTCGAGCTCTGCAATCCCGAGGACGACCCGCGCTACAAGGACTATTGGAGCGAGTACCACCGGATCATGGAGCGCCGCGGGGTGACCCCGGATCTGGCCCGCGTGATCCTGCGTACCAATTCGACCGCGATCGCCGCCATTATGGTGCGCCGGGGCGATGCCGACAGCCTGATCTGCGGCACCTTCGGCCAGTATCTGTGGCACCTGAATTACGTCGAGCAGATCCTCGCGGGCCTGACGGACGGCAAGGGCGGCAAGCTCAAACCCGTCGGCGCGCTCTCGACGGTGATCCTCGAGCAGGGCGTGATCTTCATCGGTGACAGCCAGGTGCATCCCGACCCGACGCCCGAGCAGATCGCCGAAACCGCGGTCGGCGCGGCGCGGCACATCCGACGCTTTGGCATCGAGCCCAAAATCGCGCTGCTCAGCCATTCGGTCTTTGGCAATCTCGACACGATCTCGGGGCGCAAGATGCGCGAGGCGATGGAGCTGCTCGAGATGCGCGGGGTCGATTTCGATTTCGAGGGCGAGATGCATGCGGACCACGCCCTGAACCCCGAGCTGCGCAAGCGGATCTTCCCGAACTCGCGGCTCGAGGGCGCGGCCAACTGCCTGATCTTTGCCAATGTCGATGCCGCCTCGGGCAGCCGGAACGTGCTGAAACAGCTGGTCGGCGGGCTCGAGATCGGCCCGCTGCTGATGGGCATGGGCAACAAGGCGCACATCGTCGGACCCTCGATCACCGCCCGCGGCCTGCTCAACATCGCCGCCCTTGCCGGCACGCCGGTCCAAAAATACGCCTGACAGTCTGTTCGGGAAACGACGCGTTGTCGTTTGGGGCTGAACGGGCTAGGCACATGGACGAAGACCGGAAATCGGCTCACGCGACGGAGGACAGCGCGATGGCGGCTTACATGGATGTCTATGCGGGTTGGAAGGCCGATCCCGAGGGCTTTTGGATGAAGGCGGCCGAGGCGGTGGACTGGATCCAGCCGCCCTCGCGCGCTCTGGACGACAGCAACCCGCCGCTCTATCGCTGGTTCGCCGATGGCGTCTGCAACACCTGCCACAATGCGGTCGACCGCCATGTGGCGGCGGGCCGGGGCGCGCAGCCGGCTATCATCCACGACAGCCCGATCACAGGCACAAAGCAGGTGATCACCTATGCCGAGCTGCTGGAGCGGGTGGCCCGTCTTGCCGGCGCCTTGGCGGCCAAGGGTGTCACCAAGGGCGACCGGGTGATCATCTATATGCCGATGGTGCCCGAAGCGCTGGTCGCCATGCTGGCCTGTGCGCGCATCGGCGCGGTGCACTCGGTCGTGTTCGGCGGCTTTGCAGCGCATGAGCTTGCGGTGCGCATCGACGACAGCATGCCCAAGGCCATCATCGCGGCCTCCTGCGGGCTCGAGCCTGGGCGGGTGGTGCGCTACAAGCCGCTGCTCGACGGTGCCATCGAGCAGGCCACCCACACGCCCGAGTTCTGCGTGATCTTCCAACGCCCCGAGGAGACGGCCGAACTGGTCCCGGGGCGCGACCATGACTGGGAGGCCGTGCAGGCCGGGGTCGAGCCTGCGCCCTGTGCCGAGGTGGGCGGGGCCGATCCGCTCTATATCCTCTACACCTCCGGCACCACGGGACAGCCCAAGGGCGTGATCCGGCCGAATGCCGGCCACATGGTCGCGCTGCTGTGGACCATGGAGAACATCTATGACGTCGGCCCGGGCGAGGTCTATTGGGCCGCCTCGGATGTCGGCTGGGTGGTCGGGCATTCCTATATCGTCTATGCGCCGCTGCTGGTGGGCTGCACGACTGTCGTCTTCGAGGGCAAGCCCGTCGGTACGCCCGATGCCGGCACCTTCTGGCGCGTGATCCAGGAGCACAACGTCACGTCGCTGTTCACCGCCCCCACCGCCTTTCGGGCGATCAAGCGCGACGATCCGGAAGGCGAGTTCGTCGCCAAGACGCCGATGCCAAGCCTGAGGAGCCTGTTCCTGGCCGGCGAGCGCGCCGATCCGGACACGATCAAATGGGCCGCCGAGAAGCTGCAGGTGCCGGTGATCGACCATTGGTGGCAGACGGAGACCGGCTGGTCCATCGCGGCGAACCCCATGGGGATCGAGCCGCTGCCGATCAAGCTCGGCTCCCCCACCGTGGCCATGCCGGGCTATGACGTGCAGATCCTCGACGATGCGGGCCACGCGGTCGAGCCCAACACGCTGGGGGCGATCGCGGTCAAGCTGCCGTTGCCGCCCGGCACGCTGCCGGGGCTATGGAACGCCGAGGCGCGGTTCCGCAAGAGCTATCTCAACGCCTTCCCCGGCTACTACGAGACCGGCGATGCGGGCATGATCGACGAGGACGGCTATCTCTACATCATGGCCCGCACGGATGATGTCATCAATGTGGCGGGGCACCGGCTGTCGACCGGCGCGATGGAGGAGGTGCTGGCCTCGCACCCCGATGTCGCCGAATGCGCGGTGATCGGAGTGGCCGATGAGCTGAAGGGTCAGGCGCCCATGGGCTTTGTCTGTCTCAACTCGGGCTGTGGGCGCGATCATGGCGCGATCACACAGGAATGCGTCGGCCTGATCCGCCAAGAGATCGGCCCCGTCGCGGCGTTCAAACTGGCTTTGGTGGTCGACCGGTTGCCCAAGACCCGCTCTGGCAAGATCCTGCGCAAGACCATGGGCCAAATCGCCGACGGGCACGAGTTTAAGATGCCGGCCACCATCGACGACCCGGCAATTCTGGATGAGATTCGCTTGGCAGTGGGCAGACTGGGTTTCCCGCGGTAGTATCCTTACGCGGGCCAGGTTTGGCCTCAGCATTCGGTGAGAACTATGGGGCTACGGGGCCTCCACATTTTACTGGCCGAAGACAACGCCACCAATCAGATGGTGGCGATGCAAATGCTGGAGAGTCTCGGGGCGACGATCTCGCTGGCGGCGGACGGGGTCGAGGCCATGGAGCTCGCCAAGCGGGAGCGCTTTGACCTCGCGCTGATCGATATCGAGATGCCGCGGCTCTCGGGGACCGAGGTGATCCGGCGCTTGCGGGCCGGGCCGCCGCCCCATTGCGACATGCCGCTGATCGCGCTGACGGCCTTTGTCATCGGTGATCTGCGCGGCCAGATCGACGATGCGGGGGCGGATGGGGTGATCGCCAAGCCGCTTTTGTCGATCGAAGGGTTGGGGGACGACATCCTGCGCCTGACCGAAGCGCGGCGGCGCTCGGGCGCCCATGTCACGCGCTTTGCCGCGGCCGAGCCGGTGGCCCCTGTACCGCCGGAGCAGGAGGAGGCAATCGATCTGCACGCCTTCGAGGCGCTCGAGCGCGCCATTGGCCCCGAGGCCCTGCCCGAACTGCTGCGCAAAATGGCGCTCGACATTGCGGCGGTGCGGGGGCGCATCGAGGCGGGGCTCGCGGGACAAGACCCCATGGTGCTCCGCTCGGCCACCCATGTGCTCGTGGCGGTCGCCGGCTCGATTGGGGCGACCAAACTACAATATGGCGCGCAATGCCTCAATTCTGCCGCTCATTCTGGCCATTCGCCCGATATCGACACTCTTGGTCGTTCGGTGATCGCCGAGATCGACGTCGTTACGCGGTTTCTGAGTAGTAAACTGAGAAGGTAGGCCATGCGCGCGCGCCATCCTGATCCAGTACTTCTGGTGGAAGACACGCGATCATTGTCTGCACTCTACGAGACCTTCTTGAAGAAGGCTGGTTTTCAGGTGGAGTGCGCCTTTGATGCGGCATCGGCGCTGACCCTCTATCGCGAGAGTCAGCCCCGGATCATCTTGCTCGACCTCGTCTTGCCCGACCGGGACGGGCTTGAGGTGCTGCGCGCCATTCATGCGCGCGAACCCTCGGCAAAGGTCGTGGTGATCACGGCGAACGGATCGATCAACCGTGCGGTCGAGGCGATGCGCGAGGGCGCGTTTGACTTCCTGGTCAAACCGTTTGACGAGCGGCGGTTGATCGGCGCGGTCGAGAACGCCGCCATGCTGGTCGAGCAAGAGGCCCAGGCCGATCCCGCGGCGGAGCCCGCCCCCGAGGATCAAGGCGAAGCCCCTGGTTTTGCAGGCTTTATTGGTCGGTCCGAGGCCATGCGCCAGATTTATGCGATGGTCGGCAACATCGCCCGCTCGACCGCCACGGTCTTCATCACCGGCGAGAGCGGGACGGGCAAGGAGGTCTGTGCCCAGGCGATCCACGAGCTTTCGGTGCGCCGGGCTGGCCCCTTCGTTCCGATCAATTGCGGCGCGATCCCGCGCGATCTGCTCGAGTCCGAGCTCTTCGGCCATCTGCGCGGCTCCTTCACCGGCGCGGTCAGCGACAAGCGCGGCGCGGCCGCCGTCGCCGATGGCGGCACGCTGTTCCTCGACGAGATTTGCGAGATGGACCTCGCGCTGCAGACCAAGCTGCTGCGCTTTCTGCAGACCTCGATGATCCAGCCCGTCGGGGCGACCGAAGCGCAAAAGGTCGATGTGCGAATCGTGTGCGCGACGAATCGCGACCCAGGCGCCGAGGTGCGTGCGGGGCGGTTCCGCGAGGATCTCTATTACCGCCTGCACGTGGTGCCGATCCATCTGCCGCCGCTGCGCGATCGGGGCAGCGATGTGATCGACATCGCCGAGGTCCTCCTGCGCCGCTTTGCCGAGGAGGAGGGCAGGCGCTTCCGCGGCCTCTCGGATCACACCCGCGCCCTGTTTCGCAGCTATCCCTGGCCCGGCAATGTGCGTGAGTTGCAGAACAAGCTCCGCAACATCGTGGTGCTGCACGACGGCGATCACGTGACGCCCGAGATGCTGCCCTCGGAGTTTGCCGGCGCCGCGATCCCGCGCGCGAGCGACCCGGTCAGCATGTTTCCCGCCGCCCGCCAGGTGGCCCCGGCGGCCGCGCTGGACCCGGAGGCGGCCTTGCGCATCCTGGTGGGCATGCCGCTCGCGGATGTGGAGCGCCGCTTTATCGAGGCGACCATCGAGCAATGCGGCGGCTCGATCCCCAAAGCGGCGAGGCTGCTCGATGTCAGCCCCTCGACGCTCTACCGCAAACGTGGCGCCTGGTCCCAAAACACCGGCTGACCCGTCCCGTACCGTCGCTTGTCTGAGGTTTTGCGTCGCGGCTCCCTGATCCTCGGATCTGTGGGTCTGTACTCTTCGAGCCAGACGCGCAGCGCTGGGCGCGGGTTTTGAAGGGACCAGGTATGAAATCGCTGGCTGTGTTTGTGTTTCCGGGCGTGCAGACATTGGACTTGTTCGGGCCCATCGAGCTGCTCGGCTTCGTCGACAAAGTGGCGCTGACGCTGGTGGCCGAGACCGAGGCGCCGGTCCCGACCCGGCATGGCCAGCGCATCCTCCCCGACAAGACCATCCAGGACGGATCAGACTATGATCTGTTGTTGATCCCTGGCGGCGACAGCGCGCTCGAGGTTCCCAAGAACGCCGAGGCCATGGCCTGGCTCGGCGACACCGTGGATCGCGCCGAGCTTGTCATGACGGTCTGCACCGGCAGCATCCTGCTTGCGATGACCGGCAAGCTGGATGGCCTGAAGGCGACCACGAACAAGCAGGATTTTCGGGGCACCGTTCATCTCGGCCCCAACGTGACCTGGGTCGAGAAGGCGCGCTGGGTCCAGGACGGCAAATTCTTCACATCCTCTGGGGTCTCGGCCGGCATGGACATGGCCCTCGCCGCCGCGGCGCATCTCTTTGGCCAGGAGGCTGCGGATTGGATGGCCGAAGGCTCGGAATATGAATGGCACCGGGACCCGGATTGGGATCCCTTTGCCGAGAGGGCTGGTCTTGGGGCCTGACGGGGCACCGTGCGGCGGAGGCACCGCCCAGGGTCGTGGGCCGGGATCCGGAGGGGACGCACAGCAGCTGAATGGCGTGCTGACATGGCTGCTCACGGCCGTGTCCCAGCAGTTCTTTCATATGCTGCGGCTGGGCAAGCTCGGCCAACAGGAGGTGTCGGCGCGTCTCAAGCAGGTCGATGACATCGATTTTCCGAACGCGATGCAGATCATCGATCTTCTGCTCTCCCACGGCCATGCCGTGGCCATTCAGCCGCATCGCATCGCACCGGCCAAAAGCCTCCACGCCATCCTTCGGACAGAGCTGCGCTTTGAGCTCCGTCTGAAGGCGTTTCTCGAAACCCTCGACCTGCAGAGCCTCGACGCACAAGCCCGATTGGCCCAAGCCCATGCGCCTCGGGATGCCTATCGGGACTGGCTGAGCGAGAGCGTGATGCGCACGCCTGCCAACCCAGAACCTGCGGCCGTTGGCCCACAGACGCTGAGGCTGGTCACGGTATTGCTGCAGCTGATGGAGCAGACGCTGCTTCACGCCTTTGCCCTTTGGCAAGACGGTCAACGGACACAGGCCTCGACGACTTGGCAGATCAGCGGCGCGGCGATGCTCTACCTGACCACGCTCTCGGAGTTTTGCGGGACGGATGATCCGCATGCGCGCGGCATCGAGATCCCTGGCGCGACCGCCTGCGTGGCCGAAGAGCGGTTTGCCTCCGATATCCAGCGCGTCCGGGACTGCGCCAGCGCTGCCCGTCAGCTGGCCGCCGAGGCGGGCGAGCCAAAGCTCAGAGCTCTGAGCCAAAGGATTGCCGATGATTGCGACCGCGTGGCCAAAACCGCCGCCGGCCAGCCCATCGCGGCCAAGCTTGGGCGCAGCGCCGTGTTCCAGGACTTCAGCCGCGCCCGCGCCCGCATGCACGCCTGAGCGCGGGGTCTTGGGGCCGCAGGCCGCCCGCTCTCCTGCGATCCTGGCCACCGGACAGGCCCGTCCGACTCTCGGGCCGGCGCGGCTCGTGTCGAATCGCATAAATGGCAATATCTCTTGAATATTTAACTTTGTACCGCCCGGGGTTTTTGGGGGGCATGTTTGCGGGTGTGGGGGCATGGGCTGGGTGTCTTGCTGGTTGCGCCTGAAGCGGGCTGGGGAGCGGTGGCGGTGGCGCTCGATCGGCCACGGCTGGTTGGAGATCTCCCGGAA
>JBCCZI010000137.1:0-10431 GCA_039187815.1 Pseudomonadota bacterium
AACATCCAGTCCCAGAACGCGAAGATCTCGCCATAGTTCTTGTTGTGGTGGCGCACCGCGCGGGAGTGATGGATCTGGTGCTGAGCCGGGGAGATGAAGACATGCTCCAGCACCGGGCCATAGCTCAGCCAGACATGGCTGTGGCGCAGGTTCGATCCCACCAGATTGAACAGCACATAGCCGGCATTGGCCCCGCCTATAGTGAGCAGATCCACCTGCCCGACGAACAGGAACAGCATCACCGCTTGGACGCAGCCGAGCACCAGACTGTAGATCACGCTGCGGATGATCAGGAACACCGGGTGGTTCCGACCAGCCGTCAACGGGGTCAGCACCTCGGCCGAATGGTGGACTGCATGGAAAGGCCACAGTGCCCGCCACTCATGGTGGATGTAATGCGCCCAGTACTTGCAGAAATCCATGCTGAGGACCATCACAAGGGTGGCGATCAACTGCCACTCCCAACCCTGGACCGCTTGCTGTGTGTCCCCGCTTGCCCCCGCGCTCAGCAAGGTTAGGACGACCGACACCACGAGCGGCGTGAAGACCAAAGCCGCCATCACACCCGAGATGGTGAGCGTCGCATTCACGACAAAGATCTTGATATCGAGCCAGTTCGAGCGGTGAAAGTAGACCGACTTGGGAAGGGCGAAGGCCAAGAAGCGCTCCCGCCGCCCGCGCAGCCGCCAGATCCCATAGACCAACACCGCGGTCGCAGCCAGATAGAGCGCCGCCATGCGCGACTCCATCGACAAAAAGGGCATGACCAAGCCCACAAGCCATTGGAAGAGGCTGTCCAATTCGGTCCCCTGCTGCATCGATCACCGCGTCAGCTTAGTCAGGGATTTTGGCCGTTTTATGCTCAATCGCAAGGCCGGTAGACTGGCACCAAGGCTGAGATTAGGCGTTGGTGAACTCATCGATCGGACAGGGGATGTCCTTCTTCTTGCACTTCCGGCGATAGGCGATCTCCCAACCTTTGAAGCGCCCTCCCAAGTCGATCTGCTGTTTCCGCAGGTCGGAGAAGAAGCGCCGCTTTGCCTTCTTGCCATCGAGTTTCTTCCACTCCGACTTCTGCTTCTTGGTCATCGAGCAACCGATACAGTGCCCCCCCTTCATCTTGTGCTTGCAGACATCGATGCAGGGCGAGGGGATCTTGCTCATGGGCTGGACTCCGCGGATGGATCAAGGCGGCACGATGCCGGGTGCCGCCCTTGCCACAGTTGTGGCCTCTGCGCCAGTTGGTCAATAAAGTCTTTCGTGATCTTTGGGGGTCTGCGCACAGGGGTCGCAGTCTATGTGCCGGCGTTGCACAGGCTCGGCACCGACATCGCGTGCTGAAAAAGACGGCTGGCTGGGGGAATGGCTGACCGTGAAATTGCGGGCCGAACCCGGGAGAGGTGGGTCGCCCACATCTGAGATTGACTGGGAAAAGGCGCGCCTCGCCGCATCCAAGCGAACGGAGGCTGCGGCGTTTACTTGGTTAGGATCAGCTTCTTCTGGCGCGTGATCCGGAGGGTATAGACTTGGTCGTTGAGCTCGATCAGAGCGATGTCGCCATCGCCGGTAAGCTCTTTCGCGGTGTGGCGCGGCAGGTTCGGCTTGACCGGCGCGACTTTGGTCTCTCTGGGTTGAAACGCCTGCATCACTGTTTCCTCTCGATCCGATCCAAAACGGCCTCGACCGACAGGTCGGCCGGTGCAAAGCCTGCGTCCATCGAGGTGAGGTCCAAGAGGAACTCCCGCACACAATTCCCAGTCGGAACCGAGCCCTGCGTGCTGGTTGCGCGCTCCGAAGATTGCATGGCCGCTCTCCTCCATCCGACACATCCCACCGACAGCGCTCTGTCAGGCTGATGTGATTGGATTAGTCTGAGCATTTCAGTCAGCAATGTCAATCCTGACAAAATTTATAAGGATTCTAATTTGAAGATTGTTCAGCACCCCTGTGACGCCTTCAGCCAAGGGGATGCGGCCATACAGGCTAGCAAGACACGGGCGCGAGGGCGATCGCCCGGCTTGATCACGGGCGCAAAGTGAGGGACGGTCGGCCAACCCGCAGGCCAGCATGCCTCGGCCAGATCAATCTGTGCGCCCCCTCGCGCGAGCCACCCGGGATCTGGACCGTTGCGCCAGCAGAGCATGAGAAAAAAGGAACCCACCCATGTTCGTCGCAATGAACCGCTTCAAGGTTGTCCGCGGCCACGAGGCCGATTTCGAAGCCGTATGGAAAGGGCGCGACAGCCGTCTGAACGAGCTCGACGGCTTTCGCAGCTTCCACCTTCTGCGCGGCGCCGAGACCGACGCCCACACGCTCTATGCCTCGCATACGATTTGGGATTCGCGGGCCGACTTCGAAGCCTGGACGCGCTCGCAGCAATTCCGCGATGCGCACAAAGATGCCGGGCAGAACAAGCCGCTCTACCTGGGTCATCCGGAGTTCGAGGGGTTCGAGGCTGTGGAGGGGGCCTGATTCCAGGCCCCCATCGGCATCACTTATAGCCGACGCTGTCGTAGGTGGCCTGAGCCTTCGGCTGGTTCTCACCGAGCTTGGAGAGGTTCAGGTCGTCGGGGCGAAAGATGCCCAAGGTCGCGACCGGACCGCCGAGCGCGACGCCTGACACGGCCGGATACTCGTTGTTGCCATTCGAGAAGTACTCTTGGGCCTGAGCGCCGGCGAGATACTCGAGGAACTTGATGGCGTTCTCGCGGTTCGGGGCGTTCGCCGCCACCGCACCGGCCGAGATGTTCACGTGCGCGCCGGTGCTCGACTGGTTCGGGAAGACCCAGCCGATGCCCTCGATGCCATCCGTCAGGCCTTTGACCTCTTTGGCGAGGCCACGGGCATAGTAGTAGTGGTTCGACAGTACGATGTCGCACTCACCAGACAGGATCCCGCGGAGCTGATCGGTGTCGCCGCCCTGCGGATCACGCGCGCGATTGGCATAGAGCCCTTCGGCCCAAGCCTTCGCGGCATCCTCGCCGCTGTGCTCGATCACCGACGACATCAGCGAGAGCATGTAGATGTTCGAGCTCGAGCGCGTGCAGATCTTGCCTTTGTACTTGGGATCAGCCAGCTCGGCATAGGTCAGCGGCGGATCGCTCACTTCGGCTTTGTCAAAGAAGATGATCCGGGCACGCTGCGAGAAGCCGAACCAGAGGCCGTCCGGGTGGCGCAGATGCGCGGGGATCTGGCTATCCAGAACGGTCGACTCGACCGGCGAGAGCAGGCCCGCCTCGGCCGCACGCCAGATCCGGCCCGCATCGACCGTCAGCAGCACATCGGCGGGCGAGTTGGCACCCTCCGCCTTCATGCGCTCGATCAGCGCATCGGCCTTGGCCTCGATGCGATTGACCTTGATGCCGGTTGCAGCCTCGAAATCCGAGTACAACCGCTCATCGGTGTCATAGTGGCGAGAGGAGTAGAGGTTCACCTCGCCGGCGGCGAGGGCGGGGGAGGCAAATGCGGCAGCGATGGCCGCAACAGCGATGATCGGGCGATACATGCTCGTTCCCTGCGGTTCGTTTTCCCTGAGACGCTGGCGGCGGCTTGCGTCTGCATTTCCGAGCGAAATGCTCGGGGAACATGCCCCATGGCCTCTTGAACGGCAAGGCCCGATTCAAGAGCATCAACGTTTCGCCGAGCTCAGTGCGCCGCTGAGCGCGGAGAAGGGCCCCCAGGAGAGGGCTGTCGCACATTTGCTCGACCTTCCTGCGAAGTGCCTTACTTTACGTAACCGCACGATGATCTGTTACTTCGCCCACTGCTGATTGACCGCTTTGATCAGGATGCATAGGCAAGAACTCACGAGATCGTGTAAAGAGACCCATTTCAGATTTTCTTTGGGTTTTATTCAGGCGCGGCCGGGGCAAAGCGACCAAATGCAGCGCATCACGACGGGCTTAGCCCTCCGCACTGCAAACCGACCCCTTAGGAGATCCTCCATGTCGTTCGCCCCTGGCGCGACCGCGCACGGCCGTTGTGCCCTGCCCTCCTCCTCGGCCAAAGGCGCCGAGGGACTAGAAACGCCTGCGCTGACGGTCGATGGAACGATGCGCGGTCGTTGACGCCTCGCGGCCACTGAGCCGGCCGGATCAAGTCCAAACGGTCCCGCACCGATCGACCTGGCGGTCTCCCAAGACCGGCGAGCGAGATCCTGCGCCTTGGGACCATCCCCCCGGGGCAGCGCACAGATCGCCCGCCCATCAAACCAAGGAGACCACCATGACGACCGAGACCCTTACCGCCACCGCCCGCAACGGCGTCAATCTGCAGGCCCTGCTCGATGCCCGCGTCGCGCTCGAAGCCACTCCGGACGCCGCGCAGTTCAAGTGGCGCGTCCAGAACGAGTGGCTCGACGGCACCCACAGCCGCACGACCATGTCCGGGTTCTTTGGCCTGACCGAAGAACAGGCCCGCAAGGCGCCGCATGTGATCGAGGCGGATCATCCCGAGCAGTTCGCTGCTCCGGATGCCGGCGCGACGCCGGTTGAGATCGTGCTCTCGGGTCTTGCCAGCTGCCTGACGGCGGGGATTGCCTCGGTCGCCGAGAACCGGGGCATCAAGCTGCGGAAGGTAATGGCGACCGTCGAAGGCGACATGGACCTCGCCGGCATCCTCGGCATCGATGCGGATGTGCGCAACGGCTTCAGCCGCATTCGCGTGCGTTTCGACGTCGATGCAGATGCGTCACCCGAAGAAATCGAAGGCCTTATCGCCCAGTCGCAGAAGCGCTCGGCCGTGTTCGACATCCTGACCAATCCCACGGCCGTCGAGGTCGACGTGGCCTCGTAAGCCCAGAAAGGACCCTACCCATGCTGACGCAGACCTCTTCGGCGGTCTCGACCACCCTTGTCGCCAAGGGTTTGGCCAAACTGTGGCAGACGCTTGCCGGCCTCGCCCGATGGCACGCCGCCCGCCGCGACTACCACCGCTTGACGCGGATGGAGGATCGCATGCTGCGCGACATCGGCGTCACTCGCTCCGATGTCGAGCACCTGCTCTCGTGTCCCCCTTGGGCGGACGACCTCTGAACTGAGCGGGCGCGGGCTTCGGCCCGCGATCCGACCTCTGACCCCTCGGACATAGGAACCGACAGACCTCGGCGCAGGTCGAGCAGAAAGGAGCCGTGCCATGAAGGTGCGCAATGTGACGGCGGTCGTGGTCGGCGCCGGCCAGGCTGGGCTCGCCGTGAGCCGCGAGCTATCCCGACGCAACATCGACCATCTGGTTCTCGAGAAAGGCACCGTCGGGCATGCTTGGCGCACAGCGCGATGGGACAGCCTGCGCCTGCTGACCCCCAACTGGGCCAATGGCCTGCCGGGCGCTCGCTATCGGGGCCCTGATCCCCTTGGGTTCATGGCCGCCAGAGCCTTTGTCGACACGCTCGATGCCTATGCCGAGCGCATTTCGGCGCCGCTGGAGCTGGAGACCGAAGTGCTGGAGGTCCGGCGAACCGAACCGGGCTTTCGGCTGATGACCAATCGCGGCCCGCTGGGGTGCCGAGCGCTCGTCGTGGCGACGGGCGGCTGTGCCGAGGCCTCCGTCCCCGGCTTTGCCAGCGGGCTGCCAGGCCAAATCGTGCAAACCACGCCGTCGCGCTACAAGCGGCCCTCCGATCTGCCGGCTGGCGGCGTTCTGGTCGTAGGGGCTTCGGCCTCAGGTGTGCAGATCGCCCGCGAACTCCAGGCGTCCGGACGGCCCGTGACGCTGTCGGTCGGCTCCCATCTCAGGCTGCCCCGGCGCTATCGGGGATGCGACATCGAGTGGTGGCTCGATGCGCTGGGGATCTTGGACGAGACCTTGGAGGAGGTCGATGACATTGCGCGCGTTCGGCGCACCCCGTCACCGCAAATCATCGGCGGGCCGCATCCCGTAGACCTGGCTGCGCTGCAGGACTCTGGCATCGAGATCGTCGGGCGCCTTGCTGCTATCCGCGATGACATGGCGCTATTCTCAGGCGCGCTCGCCCATGTCTGCAAAGCCGCGGATTTGAAGCTGGCTCGGCTCTTGCAGCGGATCGATGACTGGGCGGCAGGGCACGCTCCAGAGGCGCTAGGCACCGTGGCCGACCGTCCCGATCCGACCCCAATCCCCGCTGCGCCGCGGCTCAGTTTGGATCTGAGCTCGGGCGAGATCGCTTCGATCGTCTGGGCAACCGGATACCGTCCAGACCACGCTTGGCTGAGCGGCTTGCCAATCTTCGACCGCCGCGGCCGGCTCGCCCATAACGGCGGCGTCGTGCGCGGTGTTCCGGGCCTCTACGCGCTCGGGCTCCCGTTTCTGCGCCGCCGTCGGTCGCCGCAAATCTCGGGCGCTGGCCCCGATGCCTACGACATTGCGGCCGATCTCGAGGCCCTGCTCCGGCATTCGCCGGGCCCCGCCCTCGCCCCGCTTGCCCCACCGGTGCGCTCAGCGCGACCGGCCCATTTTAGGAGAGTTCTATGACCCCCTTCGAATCCAACGCCACCAGCCCACATGCTGTGCCCGCCAAACGCGGGCCCCGCACCTCGATCCTCGAGACCATCGGCCAGACCCCGATCGTCCGGATCAACAATCTCGGCCCCGCACAAGTGGAGCTCTATGCCAAGCTCGAGGCCTTCAATCCCATGGGCTCGGTCAAGGACCGCATGGCCCACGCGATGATCGAGGTGGCCGAGCGCTCGGGAGCCCTCAGGCCTGGCCAGACCGTGATCGAGGCGACCTCGGGCAACACCGGGCTCGGCCTCGCCATGGTCTGTGCGCAAAAGGGCTATCCACTGGTCATCGTGATGGCCGAGAGCTTCAGCATCGAGCGCCGCAAGCTGCTGCGGTTCCTGGGCGCCAAGGTCGTGCTCACCCCGGCATCCGAGCGCGGCACGGGCATGTTCGCCACTGCGGAGCGTCTTGCCGAGAAACACGGCTGGTTCTTTGGCCGACAGTTCGAGAACGAGGCGAATGCCGATGTGCACTCGGCCACCACAGCGCGCGAGATCATGGCTGATTTCGCAACGCTCGGGCTCGACTACTGGGTCAGCGGCTTTGGCACCGGCGGCACGCTGAAGGGCACCGCAAGGATCTTGCAATCCGAGAGCCCGAGAACTGAAATCGTAGCCGTCGAGCCCGAAAACTCGCAGATCCTGAACAGCAAGATCGCGCAGGCGCGCCGTCCCGACGGGGCCGCGGCCCGCAGCCACCCCGATGCGCGCGCCCATCCGATCCAGGGGTGGTCGCCAGACTTCGTGCCCAAACTGGCCGGCGACGCGGCCGAGCGCAAGCTGATCGACCATTTCGAAACCGTCTCCGGCACCGACGCTCTGCGCGTGACCCGGGAGCTTGCGGCACGTGAGGGCATTCTCTGTGGCATCAGCGGCGGGGCGACCCTGGCGGCGGCGCTCAAGATCGCCGAGCGGGCGCCAAGGCAATCGCGGATCCTCGCGATGCTCCCGGACACCGGAGAGCGCTACTTCTCGACCCCGCTCTTTGACGCCATCGAGCCGGATATGACGGAGGAGGAGCAGGCGATCGCCGCCTCGGCCCCACAACCGCTGCGTGCGCCCAGGCCCAACAGCCCTCGCCCAAAGCCGGCGCCCGAAGCCGTGGCCTTCGTCGAGCGGGCCGTACTGGATTGGTCACACCCCGTGGTGATGTTCGGCTTTGAGTGGTGCGAGTTCTGCTGGTCGGTGCGCCGCCTGTTCGAGCGGGCCGGCGTGCCGCTCCATTCTATCGATGTCGACAGCGCCGCCTATCGCGAAAACGACCGTGGCGGCGAGATCTTGCGAGCCTTGTTCGACTTTACGGGCAAGCGGACTGTGCCCCAGGTCTTTGTCGGCGGCGAGATGGTGGGCGGCGCCACCGAGGTGCTTGAGGCCTATGACGCCGGCAGGCTGCAGGCCACGCTCTCCGAGTTGACCCCATCGATCCGCGCAAAGCCCGTCGAGAACGCAATCGGCTTGTTGCCAAGTTGGGTTCGTCGAAAGTCAGCGCGAAAGGCAAGCGCCGTGAAAGCTTTGCCGGCCGAATGAGGCCAGTGCGGCTCCCGGTCGAGGCGGCACAGCCGCCTCGTCAAGCTGCGGAGGGTGGGACCGCGTCCGACGATGGCGGTTGGATGCCGATCAGGCCACCCGATTGACGGTTCCAGAACCCGGCATAAAGACCATCACGGGCTAACAGTTCGGCATGCGTCCCCTGCTCGACAACGCGTCCCAAGTCCATGACCACGATCCAGTCCATGCGCTGGATCGTCGACAGCCGGTGGGCGATGGCGATGACGGTCTTGCCCTCCATCACACCGTAGAGCGTGTCTTGGATGGCTGCTTCGACCTCCGAGTCCAGCGCAGAAGTCGCCTCGTCGAGGACCAGGATCGGCGCATCCTTTAGGATGACCCGCGCCAAAGCGATGCGCTGGCGTTGGCCGCCCGAGAGCTTCACACCCCGCTCACCGACCTGCGCGTCATAGCCGCCCCGCCCGCTGGGATCGCGCAGACCCTCAATGAAGGCATGGGCCACGGCGCGGGTCGCCGCCTGGATCATCTCAGCCTCGGACGCCCCCGGCCGTCCATAGAGGATGTTCGCCCGGATCGAGCGGTGAAGCAGCGAGCTGTCCTGGGTGACCATGCCGATCGCCGCGCGCAAGCTGTCCTGAGTGAGCGCGCCAATGTCTTGCCCATCGATCAAGATCCGCCCGCTTTCCGGATCCCGAAACCGCAGGAGCAAGTTCACCAGCGAGGATTTGCCCGCCCCGGACCGGCCGACCAGACCCACCCGTTCGCCGCCCGCGATATCGAGCGTGACGTTCGACAGCCCGCCATAGCGCTTGCCATAGTGGTGGCTTAGCCCCTCGAACCGGATCGCCGCATCGGTGACCCTCAGCGTGCCGGCCTCGGGTTTGTCCGTCACCGCATGCTCGACCGCGATCGAGCGCAAGCCCTCGCGGATCACGCCGAAATGCTCGAAGAGGCGGATGGTCACCCACATGATCCACCCGCTCATGCCGTTCAGGCGGATCGTCAGAGCCGACGCCGCCGCCACATGCCCGATGGTAACCTCCCCCGCCTGCCAGAGCCAGACCGCCGGTGCGAGCACGCCCACAACGAGCAAGCCGTTGATAGCCGTCAGCCCGAGGGAGAGCTCGGTCATCAGGCGGAGAAAGCGCTGGAATCGGAGCCGCAGCCGGCGCATTGCGCTCAACACATAGGCTTCCTCGCGATCGCCTTGGGCAAAGAGCTTGACGGTCTCGATGTTGGCATAGGCGTCCACCACGCGCCCGGTGACCATGGAGCGGGCGTCGGACCATTTCTCGGATGCCGTCGCGACCCGGACCGCCACCCGGCGCACATAGAGAATGTAGATCGCGAGCCAGACGATCAGCGGGATGGCAAGCCGCGGATCGATCTGCGCCAGCAACACCACAGCCGCCAGCGAATAGGTGAGCGCATACCAAATCCCCTCGAAGGCCATGTAAGTAGAGTCCTCGACCGCCGGGCCCATCTGCATCACGCGGTTCGAGAGCCGCCCGGCAAAATCCGATTGGAAAAAGCCCATCGATTGGCCGAGCATGTGCCGGTGGGCTCGCCAGCGCACCTGCTCCTGCATGTTGCCGGCAAGCGTCTGCTCCAAGAACAGATGGTTCAACCCAAAGGCAAGCGGGCGTACGAACAGGATCAGAATGGCGACGAGGACGACCTCAGCGCCGTGCTGCGCCCAAAAGGCTTCTGGTCCGGCCACCTCCATCAGATCGATCAAGCGACCGGAATAGAAAATGAGCCCGGTCTCGATGACCGCAGCCATCAATCCCGTCAGCGCAATCCATGGGAGCCAACGACGCATGGGTGCAAGCTGGCTGCGGTAGTAGGCCCAAAGCGTGCCAGGCGGTGTCGCCGGGGCATGATCCGCGAACGGATCAACGAGATTCTCGAAGAAGCGGAACATTGGAGCATCCGATGTTGAGCGAATGAGAGGAAACCGCGGCTGCGGACCCTACAGAAACCAATGGCTTGGGCCGGCGCCGCGCGGGCTGCTCAGCCTGCCATCCAAATCGGTTCTGAACTCATCATGGATGCCTCCTGAAGACATATAGATGCCTATACAGCAAAACCCTAACGGACACCAGTCCTTTTTGTTGCCAGGCCTGCAGCGAAAGCTCGGTGAGGACGGCATCATCAGACAGACGACGGCCTCATCCTGCGCCCAGGGTAAGCCAATTCGGCTATCCTGCCAGGCGCACCGAGTCCCTGTGCGCGCAGGTGCCTCGTTTGGGTCTTTTGAGGTGGTGGGGGTTTTGGTGGTGCTGGCGGTTTTGGCGGGGTGGCCTTGGATGTGTGGGGGGGGGGGTGCCGCTTTGATCCGTCGCCGAAGGAACCGCCGGTGGCCACGGTCCCCATGCGCCGCGCCGAACGGCTTGAGACGCGCGACGGGGCCAGGCGTGACGGGGGCGACGCGTGGCGGGGCCAG
>JBCCZI010000138.1:0-10301 GCA_039187815.1 Pseudomonadota bacterium
CGGAGAGACAGGCCCCAGGGTCTGACGGCCCAGATGGCCCCAGCGGCCTATCCGCTAACGAGACCACGGAGCAAGCGCAACCCCAACACGGCCGCGGCCCGCGTGCCGACAGACAGGCCGGATACATATGCGCGACTTCCGAGATCCAACCAACACCCGCCCTACGAACAGCAACCACCACATCCATGGGCTGGGCTGGGCGTCTCATCCTGATACGGAGGGGCGAGGCGCGGCCGATCTCACGCACTTAGGCATCGACGGGACCCGGCCCTCGGCCTAAACTGGGTTAATTTTAGCAGTCTTGCCCCGGCCGGCCGGCACTGGCCGCGGTGAGGAGAAGAGGTGCCAGATGAGCACGCCGTTGATCGACTTTGTCCATGACATGCGGCTGAAAGCCGTGCCCGAGCCCGTGCGCCAGCAGGCGCGGCGGCTGCTGCTCGATATTGCGGGCGTTGCAGCTGGCGGCTCTCGGACCCGGCTCTCCGAGATCGTGCGCACCCATGCGGTGCGCCACTTCGCGGCCGGCGCGGCCGGGGCGCGCATGCTGGTCGACGGGCGGCGGGTCAGCCCGGCCGGCGCGGCCTTGGCCGGCGGCATGACCATCGACGGGCTCGACGCCCATGACGGACACAAGCTGACCAAGGGCCATGTGGGCTGTGGCGCGATCCCGGCGGTGCTGGCGCTGGCCGAGGCCGAAGAGCGCCTGGCGCCGGACGAGCTGCTGACAGCGGTCGTTCTGGCCTATGAGATCGGCAGCCGGGCGGGCATCGCGCTCCACCGCATGGCGGCGGATTACCACACCTCGGGCGCCTGGGTGGCGGTGGCCTGTGCGGCGCTTGGCGCCCGGGCCATCGGGCTTGGCATGCACGAGACGCGCCACGCCGTGGGCATCGCCGAGTACCACGGCCCCCGCAGCCCCATGATGCGCTGCATCGACCATCCGACCATGCTGAAGGACGGCTCGGGCTGGGGGGCGATGGCCGGCGTGTCGGCAGCCTATCTGGCGGCAGACGGCTTCACCGGCGCGCCGGCCGTCACGGTCGAGAGCCCGGATGTCGCCGATCTATGGGGCACGCTCGGCCAGCGCTGGTACACCTCCGAGCAGTACCTCAAGCCGCATCCCGTCTGCCGCTGGGCCCAGCCGCCGATCGCCGCGGTCCTGGCGCTCCGCGACGAGCATGGGCTGACGGCCGCGGATGTCGAGCGCATCGAGATCCAGACCTTCCACGAGTCCGTGCGCCTGGCGACCCGCCGGCCCCGCACGACCGAGGAGGCTCAGTACTCCACCGCCTTCCCCGTTGCCGCGGCCATGGTGCGCGGCCGCGTCGGCGCGGCCGAGGTCGAGGAGGCCGCTTTCCGCGACCGTGAGATCCTGCGCCTGGCCGACAGTATCGTGGTCAGCGAGGACGAGGAGTGCAACGACCGCTTCCCCGC
This sequence comes from Pseudomonadota bacterium, assembly GCA_039187815.1. Taxonomy (GTDB): domain Bacteria; phylum Pseudomonadota; class Alphaproteobacteria; order Rhodobacterales; family Rhodobacteraceae; genus Thermohalobaculum. Next base: position 1,435 of record JBCCZI010000138.1, read on the forward strand.
CCAGCGCTGCGCCCGCGTCGCCATCGTTTTGACCGATGGGCGCCGGCTACAGTCGGGCCTGACCGAAGCACGGGGCGACCCAGAGGCGCCCCTGCCCATGTCCGAGGTCCGCGCCAAATACCGCGCCCTGGCCGAGCCTGTCATGGGCCGCGACCGCGCCAATGCGCTCGAATCCATGATCGACGCGCTGGGGCGTGAGGGCAGCTCGGGCCAGGACGTGCTCCGCCTGATGGTCGAGCCCGCCAAGACCGCCATCCCTGCCTGAGGCCCCGATGACCGACACCGCTGTGCGCACCACCCGCGAGGGCGCGATCCTCGCCGTCACCCTCGATCGGCCCAAGGCCAACGCCATCGACCTCGCCACCAGCCGCGAGATGGGCGAGACTTTCCGCGCCTTTCGCGACGACCCCGCGCTGCGGGTGGCCATCGTCACCGGCGCGGGCCCCAAATTCTTCTGCCCCGGATGGGATCTGAAGGCGGCGGCGGACGGCGATGCGGTCGATGGCGACTACGGCGTCGGCGGGTTCGGCGGGCTGCAGGAGCTGCGCGGGATGAACAAGCCGGTGATCGCTGCGGTCAACGGCATCTGCTGCGGCGGCGGGCTCGAGCTTGCGCTGTCGGCGGACATCATCCTGGCGGCGGACCATGCCAGCTTTGCCCTGCCCGAGATCCGCTCGGGCACCGTCGCGGATGCCGCCAGCGTCAAGCTGCCGAAACGCATCCCCTATCACATCGCCATGGAGATGCTGCTGACGGGGCGCTGGCTGGATGCCGAGGAGGCCCATCGCTGGGGGCTGGTCAACCGCATCCACCCGGCCGAGCAGCTGATGGAGCAGGCCTGGGAGCTCGCGCGGCTGCTGGCCTCGGGCCCGCCCCTGGTCTATGCGGCGATCAAGGAGATCGTGCGCGATGCCGAGGACACCAAGTTCCAGGACGCCATGAACCGCATCACCCAGCGCCAGCTTGGGACGGTCGACATCCTCTATGGCTCGGAGGACAATCTGGAGGGCGCCCGCGCCTTTGCCGAGAAACGCGATCCGGTCTGGAAGGGGCGCTGACGACGCTGGGCACCTGCCCCGCCGCCCAGCCCGGCTCAGGTGTTCCAGAAGAACAAGAGCAGCATGACGGCCGTCGCGGCCATCACCACCAGGCTGAGCGCCGGCCATCCGCCCAGCATCAGCGCGATCAGCGCCAGCCCGAACAGGTTGAAGACCAGCCATAACAGGCTGCCATCGGGCCCATCGCGCAGATCGCGCAGGAAGGCGCCCAGGAGCGGCGTGGCAAAGGCGAGCTCGGTGACAACGTCTCGGATGGCCTTGATCATGACGTCTCCATTGCCGCACCCCCGCGCGCGACCCCTGGTGCCGGCGCGGCTGTGCTATAGGTAGGAGCCAAGACGCTTTCGCCAACGCCCCTGCGACGCCCGTGCGCCGCCGTGGCCGAGCCCGAGGACCGGCATGAGCACCAGCGAGCCGAGCGACCAGATCCCCCCCACAGCCAGCCCGGCGGGCGAGGCCCCGACCCTGCCGCTGCGCCCACCCGAGATCGCGCCCGGGCGCTGCCTGCATTGGCTGCGCGCCGGCTGGCAGGACCTGCGCGGGGCAACCGGGCCGGCGTTGCGCTATGGCATCGGCTTTGTCGCGCTCAGCTGGACGCTGGTGCTGCTGCTGTTTCTCAGCGGGCTCGAATGGATGCTGTTGCCGGCGCTGGCCGGCGCCATGCTGATGGGGCCGCTGGTGGCGACGGGGCTTTATCAGATCAGCCGGGCGCAGAACGGCGTGGACGAGGCGCTGCCCGCCGCCCCGGACCAGATCGGCCTCTTGGGTGCGATCCTGCTGGTGCTGCTCTTGGCCTGGATCCGGGCGGCGACGCTGATCTATGCGCTGTTCTTTGGGCTCACACCATTCCCGGGGTTCTTGGACAAGATGCTGCTGATCTTCGCCACCCCCGACGGTTTGGCGATGCTGGCGATCGGCACGGCGGTGGGCGGGCTCTTCGCCGCGCTGACCTTCGCGCTGACAGCGTTCTCGATCCCGATGCTGGTGTCGCGCGACATCGATGCCTTTACCGCGATGGGCCGCAGCTTCAGCGCGGTCACCCACAATCTGCGGCCCGCGATCGAATGGGCGGCTGCGATCCTGGTGCTGTCGGTGATCGGCTTTGCCACCGGGCTGCTGGGGATGATCGTGGTGTTCCCGTGGCTCGGCTTTGCCACCTGGCACGCCTATTCGGACGTGTTCGGCGACCGCGACTGAGGCCGGCGGGGCAGCGGGCGGTCCTCGGTCTCGAAGATCCGCGCCTTGTCGCCGTCGAGATCCTCGTATTGCCCGGCGCGCAGCGTCCAGACAAAGCCCACCAAGCCGAGCAAACCCAGCCCGAGTGCGGCCGGGATCAGCCAGAGCAGCGCCGTCACCGGGCCGATCCCGGGGTCGAGCCCAGCTCTTGGCCCTCCCAATTCTGGAACGCCGACTGAATGTGGTAGCCCTTGAAGGCCACTGCCCCCAGTATGCCGAGGCCAATCAGCGCAAAGACCCAGACGCGGAAGCGGCGGGTCGCGGTGTCCTCAACGCTCACGGCGCGGGCTGCCCGAGCCAGTGGACATAGAGCGCGAGCTGGCGGATCTGCTCCTCGCTCAGCCGCCCGGTCCAGCCTGGCATGACACCGGCGCGGCCGTATTCCAGCGTGTGCTCAAGCGCCCCATAGTCGCCGCCATAGATCCAGGCCGGATCGGTCAGCGCCGGCGCCCCGTTCTCGAGCCCCCCGACCCCGCCATCATTGTGGCACGCAGCACAGTTCTCCTCGAACACCACGGCGCCCGAGGCGGCCCCTTCGGCCTCATGCTCGAAGCCGCCGAGTTGCCGGACATATTCGATCACCGCGGTGATCTCCGGGTCCTCGAGCATCTCCATCTGCCCAAAGGCCGGCATCTGCGCAATCCGCGTGTCGTCGTCATGGGGATAGTTGATGCCGTGCAGCAAGGTCAGATGGATCTCGCTGGCGGAGCCGGACCAGAGCCAGTGCGCATCGATCAGGTTGGGGAACCCCACCTGCCCCGCCGCGTCCGAGCGGTGGCACATGGCGCAGTTGTCGCGGTAGAGCACCGCGCCCCCGTCGAAATAGGCCGCGCGGGCGGCCGGATCGGCGGCCAGGGCATCGAGATCTCCGGTCAGCGGGGCGAGAAACGGCGCGAGGTCGGCCGAGGCCTCGGCCACCTCGGCATCCACCACCGCACGGGCCGAATAGCCGAGCCAGCCGCGGGTATAGTCCGACAGGATCGGCCAGGCGGGGTAGTAGAGCGTGTAGCCGATCGTGAACAGGATCGCCGCCCGCATCGCCCATTTGGCGAGTTGCGGCACGGGCGTGTTGAGCTCGGTCAGCCCGTCCCATTCATGCCCGGTGGTGGTCTGCCCCGAGATCGGATCGCGCTTCACCTGCATGGGCGGTCCTCCTCCTCAAGCGGGCTGCGGGCGGCGCGGTCCATCTCGGCCTTTTTCGACGGGCGGTAGATCCAGATCACCGCCGCGATGAACACCACGCCGAGATAGAGCGCTCCCCAGCTTTTCGAGAAGAACAGGACAGCGTCATGGGTGGCGGCGGGATCGCTCATCGCAGCACCTCCCGGTTCCCCTCGATGCTGTCGAGATCGGCCAGCGTGCCCAGCATCTGCAGATAGGCCACCAGCGCGTCCATCTCGGTCACAGCCCCCGGATTGCCGTCGAAATCGCGGATGTTGACCTGCTCGCCATAGCGCTCGATCAGGCCGTCGGCCTCGCCCTCGGGATTGGCCTGGGCCTGAGCATCGCCGGCCGCCTTGGCCACCATCTCGGGCGTATAGGGATCGCCTGCGCGGCGGAGCGTGGCCAGCCGCGGCGCCATCCGCTCGATCCGCAGGCGCGTCTCGGCCAGGAAGCCATAGCCCGGCATGATCGAGGCCGGCACGATCTGGCGCGGGTTCTTCAGATGCGCCGCGTGCCAGGCATCCGAGTACTTGCCCCCCACCCGCGCGAGATCCGGCCCCGTGCGTTTCGAGCCCCACTGGAACGGCCGGTCAAACATGCTCTCGGCCGCCAGGCTGTAGTGGCCATAGCGCTCCACATCCATGCGCAGGGTCCGGATCATTTGGCTGTGGCAGGCATAACACCCCTCACGCACATAGATGTCGCGCCCCGCCAGCTCGAGCGGGGTGTAGGGCCGCATCCCGTTCACTTTCTCAACAGTGTTTTGAATTGTAAACAATGGTGCGATTTCGAACAGGCCGCCGAGGGAGGCCACGAACAGGATCATGCCGACCAGGGCCAGGCCGTGGCGCTCGATCTTCTGGTGAGGGTGCTGGGTCTCGGCCATGGCTCACTCCGCCGCGACGCCGCCGAGCGGCCGGCTGCCCGTCTCGACCGGGCGCGAGCTCGGCCCGTTCACGGTCATGTAGATGTTGTAGGCCCCGATGCAGGCGCCGATGAAGTAGAGCAGCCCCCCGATCGCCCGCGCGATGTAATAGGGCTCGAGCATCTCGACCGTGTCGATGAAGGCAAAGGCAAACTGCCCGTTGGCATCATAGGTCTGCCACATCAGGCTCTGGGTGATCCCGCCGTTCCACAGCGCGCCCACATAGATGATCACGCCCATCAGCGCGAGCCAGAAATGCCAGGCCTCGAGCCGGGTCGAGTAGAGCCCGTCGCGTTTGAAGACCCAAGGCACCAGCTTGTACATCGCCCCGAAGGTCACGAAGGCCACCCAGCCGAGCGCCCCCGAATGCACATGCGCCACCGTCCAATCTGTGTAATGGCTGAGCGCGTTCACTGGTTTGATCGCCATGAACGAGCCCTCAAACGTCGAGAGCGCATAGAACAGGATCGCCACCATCATGAACCGCAGAGCCGGGTCGGTGCGCACCTTGTCCCAGGCGCCGTTCAGCGTCAGGAAGCCGTTGAACACGCTGGTCCAGGACGGCACGATCAGCATGATCGAGAACACCATGCCGAGAACCTGCACCCAGTCTGGCAGCGCCGTGTAGTGCAGGTGGTGCGAGCCCACCCACAGATAGAAGAAGGTTATCCCCCAGAACCCCACGATCGACATGCGATAGGAATAGATCGGTCGCCCTGCCGCCTTGGGGAGGAAGTAGTAGAGCATGCCGAGAAAGCCCGCCGTCAGCAGGAAGCCCACGGCATTGTGCCCGTACCACCACTGGGTCATCGCATCCTGAACGCCAGTGAACGCCACATAGCTCTTCGACTCGCCGAGGCCGATCGGCCAGGCCAGGTTGTTCACGATGTGCAGCATCGCGATGACCACGATAAAGGCGAGATAATACCAGTTCGAGACATAGATATGCGGCTCGGCCCGGCGCGCGAGCGTGGCCATGTAGATCCCAAAATAGGTGACCCAGACCACCACCAGCAGTAGGTCCGCATACCATTCGGGCTCGGCATACTCCTTGCCCTGCGTGATGCCCATCAGATAGCCGCTGACCGCCAGCAGGCAGAAGAGGTTGTAGCCCCCGAGTACCAGCCAGGGCATATAGCGGCCATAGAGCCGCGCCCGGCAGGTCCGCTGCACCACATAAAGCGAGGTCGCCAGCAGCGCGTTGCCGGCAAAACCAAAGATCACCGCCGTGGTGTGCACCGGCCGCAGGCGCCCGAAATTCGTCCAGGGCATGTCCCAGTTCAGCGCCGGCACGGCCAGCTGCCAAGCAAGGTAATCTCCGACGCCAAAGCCCAGAACCGCCCAGACCAGCGTCGCGAGCACCGCAAACTTGATCACGCCATCATTGTATTCGAGCGGAGGCTCCGGGATCCGCGCGCCCCACTCGCCGATAATGCGAAACCCGGCATAGCCGGCCGCGAGAGCCATCGCCCAGCCATGCAGCGCAAAGCCCGTATCGACCGCCGATCCCGCAATCCCGCCGCCCAACACCAACACGATGGTACAGGCGATCAGCGACAGTGATTGCTCCAGTCTGAGCCCGGTCATGAGGCCGCTCCGTGTCCGCTCATGTGATCCGGCCCTGGGGCGCGAGGCGCCGCCGGCCAGTCACGCAATACTATGACGGGCGCGCGGATTGGGGAGCGCAGTTTCGTCGCAGATTGCCTCAGACCCCTGCGGCATAGACGCATTTCCGTTGACAGGGACGGGCGGCTCGCGAAAGCGTCTCGGGCGAGCGATGCCATCCAAGGAAGACCCATGTCCCACGCCCTGATCGCCGAGGCGAGCGCCACACTCGCCGGTCTCGAGGCCGAGGGCCTCGCGCGCACCGAACGCACCATCACGGGCCCCCAAGGCGCCGAGATCGAGGTCGGCGGACGCACCGTGCTGAACCTCTGCGCCAACAACTATTTGGGGCTGGCCGACCATCCGCGGCTGATCGCGGCGGCCAAAGATGCCATGGACAGCCACGGGCTCGGCCTTGCCTCGGTGCGCTTCATCTGCGGGACCCAGGATCTCCACCGCGAGCTTGAGGCCAAGCTGGCGGATTTTCTGGGCACGCAGGAGGCGATCCTGTTTGCCGCCTGTTTCGATGCCAATGGCGCGCTGTTCGAGCCGCTGCTCGGCCCCGAGGACGCGATCATCTCGGATGCGCTCAACCACGCCTCGATCATCGACGGCATCCGGCTCTGCAAGGCGCGGCGGCTGCGCTATGCCAACAACGACATGGCCGAGCTGCGCGCACGGCTGGAGGAGGTCGAGGACGCCCGCCACCGCCTGATCGTGACGGACGGCGTCTTTTCGATGGACGGGATCATCGCCAACCTGCCCGCGATCTGCGATCTGGCCGAGCAATACGACGCCCTGGTCGCCGTCGACGACTGCCACGCCACTGGATTTCTCGGCCCGAACGGCGGCGGGACGATCGATCATTTCGGGCTGCGGGGGCGGGTGCATATCCTGACCGGCACCTTTGGCAAGGCGTTGGGCGGGGCCATGGGCGGCTATATCGCGGGACCCGCACCGCTCGTCTCGCTGCTGCGGAACCGAGCGCGGCCCTATCTGTTCTCGAACGCGCTGGCACCCAGCATTACGGCCGCCGCCTCCGCCTGCCTCGATATGATCGCCGAGGAGGCCGCGCCGCGCCGCCGCCTGGCCGAGAACGCCGCCCATTTCCGCGCCGAGATGACCAAGGCCGGCTTCACCCTGACCGGTGCGGACCACCCGATCATCCCGGTGATGCTCTATGACGCGCCGCTGGCGGTCGAGTTTGCCGCGCGCATGATGGACCACGGCGTCTATGTGACCGCGTTCGCCTTTCCGGTGGTGCCGCGGGGCCAGGCGCGCATCCGCACCCAGATGTCCGCCGCCCACAGCCGCGCGCAGCTCGACCGCGCCATCGCCGCCTTTGTCGCCACGGGGCGCGAGTTCGAGGTGATCCCATGAGGGCCGGGGCGAAGCCGATCGATCGCGACCCGCTTGGCCTCGGGCGCCCGGGCCGTGACGCAGCGCGCGCCGTCCTCTTGCGTTGCGGCCAGGGCATGCCGCTGACCGTCAATGCGCGCGCGACCGGCCACCTGCCCGCCCTGCCCCATGGCGATGAGGGCAAGGGCCATGGCCGCCGTCGCGCTTCTATCGCCGGGGCGGCGGATGCCTGGCGCCAGGGCGCGCGTGCGTTCTGCGCACCCGCTGCACCCTGGAGCAGCGCCATGCGGCGCCGGGGCCTCGTCTGATGCGCGCGCTCGTCAAGGCAGAGGACGCCCCAGGGCTCACGCTCTCGCAGGTGCCGGTCCCCCAGCCCAGCCCCGGCGAGGTGCGCATCCGGGTCCAACGCGCCGCGATCTGCGGCACCGATATGCATATCTGGAGCTGGGATGACTGGGCGCGCCGCACGGTGCCGGTGCCGCTGGTCACGGGGCACGAGTATATGGGGCGGATCGATGCGGTTGGCCCCGGGGTCGAGGGTGTCGTACCCGGCGACCGCGTCTCGGGCGAAGGCCATATCCCCTGTGGGCGCTGCCGCAACTGTTTGTCGGGCCGGGCGCATATCTGTGCGGCCACCGAGGGCGTAGGCGTCACCCGCCCCGGCGCCTTCGCCGATTACGTGGTGATCCCGGCGGCCAATATCCGAGCCCTGCCCCCGGCCATTCCGGACGAGGTCGGTGCGCTGCTCGATCCGCTCGGCAATGCGGTGCACACGGCCCTCGCCTTTGACGTCACCGGCGAGGACGTGCTGATCACCGGGGCCGGGCCCATCGGGCTGATGGCCGTGGCCGTCTGCCGCCATGCCGGCGCGCGCCACATCGTGGTCACCGACCTCAATGACGAGCGCCTGGCCATGGCGACGCAACTCGGTGCAACCCGGGGCGTGCGCGCGGACCGCGAGGATCTGGGCCAGGTGATGCGCGATCTCGGCATGAGAGAGGGCTTTGATGTCGGGCTCGAGATGTCGGGCGCCGAGCCCGCCCTGCGATCGATCATCGAGCATGTGATCTGCGGCGCCAAGGTCGCGCTGCTCGGCCTGTTCCCAGGCACCCCACAGATCGATCTGAACACCGCGATCTTCAAGGGCGTGACCTTTGAGGGCATCTATGGCCGCAAGATGTACGAGACCTGGCACAAGATGCTGGCCATGCTCGAGAGCGGGCTCGACATCGCTCCCGTGATCTCCCACCGGCTGGCGTTTGAGAACTATGCCGAGGGGTTCGAGGCGATTGCGGCCGGAGAGGCCTGCAAGGTGATCCTCGATCTCGAGCGCTGAGGCAGTCGGCAGGCCCTCAGGACCGGCGGAGCAGACCGATCATCCCCAAGCCGCCGAGCAGTAGCAGGAGCGTCGGGGGAAGCGGGACAGCCGCCACATCGCTGGTCACCACCAGGTCGTCGAACTGATGAGCGGGAGACACCTGATCCCATTCCAGCGTGACCAGGTCGGTGAAGCTCGGGTC
>JBCCZI010000139.1:0-9840 GCA_039187815.1 Pseudomonadota bacterium
GCCATCGCCGTCGTCGCCGCCATCGCCGTCGTCGCCGCCATCGCCGCCATCGCCGCCATCGCCGCCATCGCCGCCATCGCCGCCATCGCCGCCATCGCCGCCATCGCCGCCATCGCCGCCATCGCCGCCATCGCCGTCGTCGCCGCCATCGCCGTCGTCGCCGCCATCGCCGTCGTCGCCGCCGCCGTCACCGTCAGGTTCGGCGCTCGCTTGGACGACCGATCCGAAAAGGCCGCCGGCTTCGGGGTCTGATAGATCCGTCGGGCCTTCGTCGAACAGGCTGGGCGCAATGCCGCCAAGCAGCCCGGTGCCGCCTGGCATGCTTCCGTTCGCGTGCTCGGCAAGTCCGCTGATGCGGTTGCCGCCGCGGCCAAGAGCGTCGCGCGACCCGAAGCCAAATTCGCTTCCAGCCGCATTCGCCGCCGCGAGTTCTATTGCCGCTGAGCTTGTCTCGCGCTCTGCAATGGCGCCGATATCGCTCAGATCATCGCCGAGACGACCGATCTGCAGCAAGTCCGATGACCCAGCAATGGGACCGCGCAGCTCGATCAAGTGCATACCCGACGAGAGTGTGGTGATCCCTTCGACCGGCGTCGGCTCGGCTCCGTCAAGGCTGAGAACAACCGCGCCATTGACCAAGATCTCACCGGCCGTATAGGCAGGAAGAACAAATCGAAACAGACCGCGGTCGTCCACCCTCAGCCTGTAAAGACCTCCCGCTTGCATTTCAGCCGGAGGTTGAAGGCCCTTGAGCGCGTCCTGCGCTAGACCGATTTCGCTTGTGCCCGTAACCAGGGCGGTCACACACGCGCTGAACAAAAGCCGATGCTGTCGCATCCTGCCTCCCCCTCGCCGGCGCTGATCTCCCGAAACTAGAAGTAACCTATGGCACGATTGTGGCAACTTCGCCTTTTTTTTGCTCCGTAATCTGTACCAAAGATGCCATGATTTTCAATTGCTTGTGTGCAAACTCAATGCGCGCCCTAAATCTCTGCAATTGTTGCTATTTCGGTAAGTGGTGTTCGCTACTGTAGGCTGGGAAACTATCTGGCCGGCGATTCGGGAGTGTGGCTTGGCGACGGACAAGGGGCCGGGACAGGCGCGGCAAAGGGCGGATGGCACCGTGGCGCCGAACGGTCTGGCCGAACAAATCGGCACAAAACTGGTCTCCGAGGCGCGGATAGCCGAGCCGGATATCGCCCGGGCAGCCGCGCTGGCCGAGCGGAGTGGTCAACCCATGCGCGTGCTGCTGGATCGCTTGGGTCTGCTGTCCTTGGGCGATTGGGCCGCGGAGGCCGCAGCGGTCACCGGCTTGCCTCTGCTCGGCCCCGAGGATCTCCCGGACCGCCCTGCAGTCGACCCCCGCTTGTCGCCGGAGTTCCTGCGTCGCCACGCGGTCTTGCCGATCGCGATCGATGATGATCGGGCGCTGTTTGCAACGCCAGATCCTTTGGATGGGCGGCTTACCTCGGCGCTCAAGCTCTTGTTCGGCGACCGGCTCGCGTTGGCCGTCGCGGCGGATCGGGACATCGAGGCCGCCTTCGAGCGCACAGCAGCGGCCGAGACTGTGCCAGCGGAGACCCAGGACCCGGTCATCGACGCGAGCTATGATACGGATCTCGAACGTCTGCTGGAGCTGGCGAACAACGCGCCGACAATCCGGTTTGTCGAGGCCCTGTTTGCCGATGCTCTGGCCCGACGCGCAACGGATGTGCACCTTGAGCCGCTGTCGGATGCGCCTCGTGTGCGCTTTCGGATAGATGGCATTTTGGTGGAGACGGCGCCGCCGTCCGCGCAGCTCTATCGTGGCGTTGTCTCGCGGCTCAAGATCCTGTCGGGGCTCGATGTGGCCGAGCGGCGACGACCCCAGGACGGGCGCATCTCCTTTCGCGCCGACAACCGTCGCATCGATATGCGGATCGCCATCGCGCCCACCATCCACGGAGAGGCGGTCACCCTGCGATTCCTCGACGCGCGGGCGGGCCTGGCCGAGCTCTCGGCGCTGGATATGCCCACGGATGTCGGCGCGATCTTCCAGGGTGCGCTGGCGCGCCCGAACGGTATCGTTCTGATCACCGGTCCCACGGGGTCGGGCAAGACCACGACGCTGCATGCGGCGTTGTCGGAGTTGAACGAGATCGGGCGCAAGATCGTCACCATCGAGAATCCGGTCGAGATCATGACTCCGGGGCTCATCCAGATCGAGGTCGATCCGGGGCTGGACTGGACCTTCGCCTCAGCCCTGCGCGCAATCCTGCGCCATGACCCCAATGTCTTGATGGTCGGTGAGATCCGCGACGAGGAGACGGCAGAGATGGCGATCCGGCTCGCGCTGACCGGGCATCTTGTCTTCTCGACGGTGCACACCAATTCGGCGGCCGAGGCGCCGCGGCGGCTGACGAACCTTGGGGTGGCGGAGCATCTCTTGGCTTCGACCCTGCGGATGGTGGCATCGCAGCGGCTGGTCCGGGCGCTCTGTCCCGCATGTGCCGTGCCGGCGGGGGAGGCTGAGCGCTCCCGCTATTTCGAGGCCGTCGAAGAGGCGCAAGCCGTGGCCCCCCATTGGATCGCGCCGGAGAGTGAGCGTCTGATGGCGCCCGTGGGCTGCGATCTCTGCGATGGCCAGGGGTTCCGAGGGCGCATCGGTGTCTTTGAGGCGATCGAAGGGCCGGCGGCGCTTGCGTCTTGTGCTCCGGGGGCTCGGCCGCGGCACCGGAGCATGGGGGCTCACGGTCTCGAGCGGGTGGCGCTGGGGCAGACGACCCTTGATGAGCTCTTGCGGGTGGTCGGGCCGCCGGGGGCTTGGCGGTGAACGAGGCGGCCCGGCACCGTCGGTTCCGCTATGTCGCCCGCGATAAGACGGGGCGGCGGAGTGCGGCGAGCCTGAGTGCTTCCGACCGAAATGCCGCCATCGCCGAGCTCCGGCGCCAAGGTCTCTATACGGTCTCGCTCGAGGTCGAAGACGGCGATGATGGCGCAACTGCTGCATCAGGCTCAGCCACCGCGGCCGATCCGCCCCGAGCCAGCGCAACAGCCCGATCCTCTGGCACGGCAGGCGGGCGTGCCAAACGCGAGAAACCGCCGCGGCCGCTCAATCTGCGGGAGCAGGCAACCCTTGTCGAAGCGCTCGCGCGCCTGATTGAGCAAAAGGTGACCCCGGACCGTGCGCTGCTGATCATCGGACGTGGTCGGACCGGCGCCGTGGCCCAAGCGGCGGCCGCGGCACGGCGACAGGTGCGCACAGGCTCGGGGCTGGCCGATGCCTTGGTGAAAGGCGGAGCGCTGAGTGATACGGCAGCGTCCGCGCTGATGATCGCAGGGGACGCCGCTGGCGATACCGGCGGTGCGCTCAGCACGGCTGCGCGCGTCCTGAACGGCCGGGTCTCGGCGCGGCGCAAGCTGATCAGCGGCCTGATCTATCCGCTGGTTTTGCTGACCGTGTCGGTTGCATCCATCGCCTTGGTGCTGGTGGGCATCATCCCTGAGTTCCGCCCCCTCGTCGACGATCGCTTTGAGCTTGTGCCTCCGCTTGGGCGCATGGTCTTTGCGCTCTCAGCTGGGCTCACGGCCCTCTGGCCGCTCGTGCTCCTTGGCCTGCTGGCCGCCGCGGGCGCCGTGGCTGTCCTGGCGCGGCGCGGCAGGCTCGGCCCCGTGCTGCTGCGCGTGGCCAGCGCCCTGCCCTTGCTTGGCCGTGCGGTCGAGGACAACCGGGCGATGTTGCAGCTTCGCATTTTGGGATCTTTGCTCGAGCGGCGCCTTCCGCTCGACCGTGCCATCGCCATCCTGGCCCTGGCGCCATCGGACCCTCAGCGGCTCGAGCGGGTGCGGGCCATCGGCAAGAGAATCGAACAGGGCGAGGCGCTGTCCGATGCCTGCGAGGCCGAGGCGCTGATGCCCGGATCGGCCATCGAGATGATGCGCATCGGCGAGGAAACCGGTACACTGCCGGCCATGTTGCTGCGTGCGGCTGACGATCTCGAGGAAACGTCCAGCCAATACATGAGCCGCGTTCTGATCATGATCGAGCCAGCTCTGGTCGTTCTGGTCGGATGCATAATTGGGGTAAGCCTCTATGCGCTGTTCACCGCCATTACGGCCGTCAATGCGACGGCGTTCTAGCCGCCTTCAGCGCCGCTCGGCGCGCACGCGGGGCTTTAGCCTGGTCGAGATGCTCGTGGTCGTCGCGATCGTCGGATTGCTAATCGGCCTGGTCGGTCCGGCGGCGATGCGCCAGCTTCAATCCTCGCGCGGAACCACTGCGGCGGCCCAGATCGCGCAGATCCGCGCCGCTGTCGACATCTTTGCCCTGGACGTTGGGCGGTATCCGACCGAGGCTGAGGGTCTGAAGTCTCTGGTCGCGAACCCGGGCGGCGTGGCTGGATGGAACGGGCCCTATCTCCGCGATGGAAAACTGCCTGAAGATCCTTGGGGCGGAGCTTTCCTCTATAGCCGCACGGCGGATGGGGTCCGGATCTACTCGCATGGCGCCGATGGCGCTCCGGGTGGCGAGGGCCAGGACGCGGATGTGTCAAGCTGAGCGGAGGCGATTATCGTGCGTGTGGCGGGCTAGATGGGTTCGGCGGGCCGAGTCCGGGGCCTCCGTTGTCGAACTGCTGATCGCCGTCGCTGTGATGGGGCTGATTGCGTCTGTGATGATCATCGCCCTTCAGCCGACCGATCGCCAAAGGCTGCGCGGGCTCGCCTCGCAGATCGTGCTCTTCATCGAGGAGGCCAGGCTGTCCGCTGCACGAACCGGCGGCACGGTGGTGCTCTCCTTTGATCGCGAGGCGCATGCCTATGAGGCTGGTGGACGCACATTCCATTTACCCAACGGCGTCGAGGTTGGTCGGACAGGCGGGTTGCCCAATAACGGTCGGTTGATGCTCCGACCTTCGGGCGAGAGTGCCGGCGCGGAGATCCCCCTCGCGCTCGGCAGCGATCGTGTCGATATCCGGCTCGATTGGCTGACCGGTCGGCTCGAGGTGCAGCCATGATCGCCCGGCGCACGGCCCGGCGCATAGTGTTGGACCGCGGCTTCGGCCTCGCCGAGGCGCTTGTCGCTCTGCTAATCGCGGGTGGGACCTTGGTGGCCTTTTACGACGCGGTGTCCGTTGGGACGACGCTGCAATCCTCGGCGGATCGCCGTGCCCAGATGGCGCTCGAAGCGTTTCTCCTCCTCGACACCGTTGGGGTCGAGCGACCCTTGCGCGCGGGGTTCGAGGGTCGTGGACGGCGCGGTGGCTATGACTGGCGCGTGCTTGTCAGTGGATCGGCGCCCGAGGGGTTCTCTGGTCCGGGCGGCGGCGATGCCGAAACGCTGCTCCACATCTATGTGCGGGTCGAGCCAGTCGGAAAGCCCGAGCTCGCTTATCTGCTCCACGCGCTGCGCTATCGGGAGCGGCCGCTGTGAGACGGGCCCGGCACACCCGCCGGCGGCGCGGCACACGCGGCTTCAGCCTGGTCGAGGTGGTTGTCGCTCTCACCGTCACCGCGATGACCATAACGCTGCTGTCTGGGGCGGCGTTCAGCATGCGGTTGATCTCCGAGCGCAGTTCCAGGGCCGAGGCGGCCCTCGACGTGCTCACCGTTCGGCGTCTGATCCGCGCTTGGGCGTCGGCCACCCAACTCCGCGGCGTCTTCGGAGAGGCCACCTTTATGGGCGACGACGCCCAAGTCCGGATGCAACTCGTCCGAGACGATACCACAGGGGCGCCGAGCCGCCTCGGCGTCCTTCGGATCGAGCGGGAGGGTGGGATCTCGACCCTTACGGCCGTGCGCGCCCCGGACCGGACGGTCTGGCAAGATCTGGGCGCAGATCTCGCGATTTCCCGCGTTTATGCGACATCCGAGCGGCTGCAGTTCGCCTTTCTCACCGCATCGGCAGACGGTCGGGAACTGGTCTGGACCACCCGCCGTGAGCCGGGGTCGCCCCCTCTCGCCATGGCTCTACAGATTGGAGAGACCCATCGCATCGTAGGGGTCTTCGAGCAGGAGATCGACCCCGGCTGTCTCGCGCTCAACGGGATTGGGCCGTTTCAGAGGCGACAATGCGCCGTCCGCTAAGCCGCCGACGCCCCCGTTCGCGCGGCTTCGCGCTGGTGGCGGTGCTGTGGCTGGGCGTGGCGCTGGGCATCGCTGCATCGAGCTTTCTCAACCAGACGCGGGCCGAGAGCTATCGGCTGCGCGGAGAAGTCGAGACCAGCCATGCGGTCGAGTTGGCGCGCAGCGGGCTCAATCTGGCGCTGGCGCAGTTGGCGATACGGCAATCCGCGCTTCCCCTCGATGGAACCGTGATCGCGCACCCCCTTCCCGGAGGCGTGGTCGAGTACCGGATCTGGGACGAGAAGGGGAAGGCCGATCTGAACCGATCCAATGCGCGCATCGTCGCAGCAGCGCTTGAGAGCCTCGCGCTTCCTGGCCTGGATGCGCTGGATTATGCGGGGTTGGCCGACCGCCTGTTGGCCTCGGCCAAGCGGGCGCGGGATGCGGCTCAGGCCGTGACCCTCTCCGATGTGCTCCGCCGGGCCGACGCGCCTGCGGCCTTGCGCGCTCGTGCCGGTGAGGTTCTCACGCTCCACAGCTTCGGGGCGCGGATCAATCCGCGCTCGGCCCAGGCTGGCCTATTGTCGGCGATCCCAGGGCTGGGCGAGGCCGGGGTTGCCGCCATCCTCGATGCCAAGCGGACCGGTGATACGCTGCCAAACCTGGGCGCAGCCGAGGGTTGGGTAACCCGGTCAAAGGGCCCCGTGTACCGCCTGACCTCAACCGGACGGACCGAGGGCGGGGTGGCGGCCCGCATGGAGGCTTTGATCATATCCGATGGGCGCGGCTTTCGAACTGGGCGGCTGCGCTTTCGCGTGCTGGCCGCCCGGATCCATCGATGACCGCGCTCCCGGTGAGGATCGCGTTTGTCGATCGAGTGCAGGAGGCGCCCGAGGCGGCAACGGCGATCGCTGGCGTTCTGCTGCTTGTCGTCGCCCTGGGCGGCCCACTGCCTCAGGCGGTGCGCGCGGGGATCCGGGTTGTTTGGCCAAACTTGCCTTCCGTCCGCAGGCGCTCGGTCGAGCCTCTCACCCGTCTGGCGCTACAGATTGGCCTGGCATCGGGCGGCGCGCTGGCCTGGCTTGTTGCCGGTGGTGCGGGAGCCATGGCCGCGGCGCTGTTGGCCTGCTGTGCGGTCCTTTTGGTCTGCGATCTGCGTTGGCGGTGGTTGCCGATCGAGTGGACAGGCGCGCTCTTGGTCTCCGGGCTGGCACTGGCCGCCATGGCCGGGCAGGGCACCCAGGCGCTCGTCGATGCAGCTGTCATTGCGGCGTCCCTGCTGGCTGTGCGTGCCGGCTATCGCAGCCTCCGCGGTGTCGATGGTCTGGGCCTGGGCGATGTGATCCTGGCGGCTGGGATCACGGCGCATCTCGGCCTGGCCCTCGGCGGTTTGGTGCTGTTGGCGGCGACCTTGGCGGCCCTGGCCTGTCACGCCCTGGGGCAACCATCGCCCATTGCCACCGATGCCAAACCGCGCACCGTGCCGCTGGGCGCTTATCTCGCAGGGGCATTTGCCCTCGTTCCGAGCTTTTCCATCTTACTATAGTGTGTTAAAGCGTCTCGCTAACCGCTATGAAATCAAGGGGAACTTGGTGCGGGCACATATGGTGATAGGGGCGCTGGGATTGACGGCGCTGGCCGGCTGCGAGGGGTTTGAGCCACAGCAGCAGCCGCTCGAGCCGTGGCGCGCGGCGACGGTTTTGGGCGAGCCGGCCGAGATCCCGCCGGGCCAGACCGATGGGCCGATCGTGCCCCGTCGGGAGCAGGGTCTGCGGGCCGGCACGATTTATCCCGGCGGCCGTCCGCTTGGGACAAATCCCGGGATCATCCCCAGCGCCAGCGGCGGCCGCGTGACCCTGAACCTCGTGCAGGTCTCGATCGCCGACGCGGCCGAGGCCGTTCTGGCTGGGCTGTTCGGCGAGGCTTTTCTCATCGATCCGCGGGTCGAGGGGCGCATCGACATCCGCTCCAGCCGCCCGATCGGCCGGCGAACGGCGCTCGAGATCTTTGAGCTGTCCCTCAAGCAGAACGGCGCCGCCTTGGTCCGCCGCGGTGAGGTTTTTGCTATCGTACCGATCGGCACCGAGCTTGGCGTCGGCATCAACACTCAGCCGGCCATTCAGCCGGGCTTTACCATCCGGGCCATCCCATTGCGCCATATCGGTGCGCGGGAGATGGCGACGATCCTCCAGCCGATTGCCGGAGACGGGATCGTTGGCGTGGATGACCAGCGCAACATCCTCGTCCTCGCCGGCTCCTCGGTCGACCAGACAGCCTGGCAGAGCACCATTTCGAACTTCGACGTGGATTGGCTGTCGAACCGCCCCGTGGGCGTGTTCCCCATTCGCGGACGCTCGGCCCGGTCAATCATGCGGGGCCTTGAGCTGCTCGTCGACACCGATGAGGGCTCCGAGCCACTCGCCTATTTTGAGGTGCTTCCCGAGAACAACTCGATCCTGGCGGTGGCCCGTACGCCCGAGGCGCTGAGCAGCGTCGCCACCTGGGTGCGCCGACTGACGCGCGAGGGCCAGAACGACGCGCAGATTTACAGCTACAGCATGCGCTATGCCCGCGCGAGCGACATTGCCGAAGTGCTCGGCCAGATCCTCGGCATCGACGTCCAAGTCGCTGGGAACAGCGATGACGCGAGAGCGGATGCAACGCCCCAGATCCTCTCTCCGCTCGGCCTGCCCTTGGCGACGGCGGCCCAGCCGTTGGCCGCGGCGGCCGATGCCGAGGCAGCTCTTGGCCTCGACCCCAGCCTCCAGCCCGAGCAGCTTGGCACCGCCAACGCGACCCGCATCGTGGCCAGTGAGCCCACCAACACGCTTCTGATCCACGCCACACCGTCCGAGTACAACCGGGTGCTGGGCGTGCTCGACCGGCTCGATGTGCCACAGCGCCAAGTGCTGGTGGAGGCGACCATCATCGAGGTCAGCCTCAACGACAGCCTACGCTTTGGCGTGCAGTACTTTTTTGAGCGCGAAGGCAGCGATTTTGTCCTGACCGCGAACACCGAAGGGACCTCGATCCTGCCCGCCGTCCCGGGCTTTACCGCGATCATCAACACGCCGGCCAATGTCATTGTCGACGCGCTCGACGATGTGACCGAGGTCAACGTGATCTCCTCGCCCAATCTCATGGTTCTGAACAACCAGCCCGCACGGCTCAGCGTTGGTGCGACGGTTCCGGTGGCCATTCGGCAGGCCCAGGAGGGCTTGGAGGACACGGACGTCTTTGCCTCCGAGATCGAGTTTCGCGAGACCGGCGTGATCTTTGAGGTGACGCCACGGATCAACTCTTCGGGCTCGGTTGTGCTGGACATCAGCCAGACCGTGAGCTCGGTGCTCGAGCCCGATGCCGAGACGCTCACGCCGACGATTTCACAGCGCCTCATCCAAAGCTCGGTGGCCATCGACAGCGGCGAGACCGTGGCGCTGGGCGGGCTGTTTTCAGTCGATCGCTCGCGGGGGCGGAGCGGTATTCCGTTCCTAGTCGACATCCCCGTGGCCGGGGCGCTGTTCGGCCGGCGCAACACCAGCTCGGTGCGCACCGAGCTGTTGGTGATGATTACCCCGCGCATCGTCAACAACGCCATGGATGCGCGCCGTGTGACCCGCAATCTGCGCGAACGGGTGACAGCCTTCCCGCTCAGCGATGCAGCCCTCAGCACGGCGATCAATCCCCCGCAGCTCAGCACGGAGAACAGCGAGCAGCTTGAGCCGAGCGCGTTCTCGACTGGCTCCGATGTCGCGCCGAGCGTGCCGCAAGCGCCCACCACCGACCCGCCCGAGAGCC
>JBCCZI010000140.1:0-9839 GCA_039187815.1 Pseudomonadota bacterium
GATCCCCTGGATCGCCACCGCCACGTCCACCTGCCGCAACTTGGTGACAGTCTCCTCGGGCTTGTGCTTCTCTCTCGGCATGGATCCTCCTCGCCGGCTCAGCCGACATCAAAGGTGGATCCGTTTCAGGGGGGAGGGCCACATCTGGCGCGAGATGCGCCGGCGAAACGGCATCGAGCCCGTGCTCGGTCCCATGAGGACCGACGGCCTGCTCGAGCAACACCGCCTCAGCGGTCCCGAGGGCGACGCCGTCCGCCATCCTCAGCGCCATCTGCTCCTGGCATGGTGCCAAGGCCCCTTGGCGCGCCCGTCCCAAGGCACCCTCGGCATCCTCACCGAGGCCTCCCCGCCCCCGCCGCATTCATCAAACCAAGCCATCTGCCCCAAAAACCTCAGAGCTCCGCAAAGGTGTCGAGATCGGGTTCGTGAACAAATCGAAAGAAATCCGCCGCGCCTAAGCGGAATTCTTCGGGTCACGCCCTTATGACCTCCTCCCGACCCGCCGCATCGCGGCTTGGCGATGAAACGTCGGTGCTGCACAGGTGATTACAATACGACGGCAAGCAGCCCACCCGGGCAATCGGATCAGACCGCGCGCGCAGCTCGAAATCATATGCGCATGACTTGATGACCGCTTGCGCGTACGGGGTTGGTCCGATGCCGGCACCGGCGCCCAGGTTGGCAAATCCACGGGGTTTTTTGAGGTCACGAAACGCCTGCCCCACCTCCAAAGCGGGCGCTGCGCCCGGGGGCTGCGGCGAGGAGGTCCCGTGTGTAGGGGTGTTGGGGCTCGCTGTAGACCGAGGCCGTTGGGCCTTCCTCAACAATCTCACCCGATCGCATGACAATGATGCGGTCGCAGATCTGGGCAGCGACGCGCAGATCATGGGTGATGAACAACATGGCAAGATCGAAGCGCTTGCGAACATCGTTGAGCAGATCCAGCACCTGGGCTTGAACGCTGACATCGAGGGCTGAGACGGCCTCATCCGCGATCAGGATGTCGGGTTGCATGGCGAGCGCGCGGGCGATGCAGATCCGTTGGCGCTGCCCACCGGAGAACTGGTGGGGGAAGCGATCCAAGGCCTCGGGGGACAGGCCGACCACCGCCATGAGTCCACGCGCCCGCGCCACCGCGTCGTCTTTGGCAAGACCAAAATTCATCGGGCCTTCGATGATTGCCTGGCCAACCGTGCGCCGCGGATTGAGGGAGCGATAGGGATCCTGGAAAATGATCTGGATCGCGCGGCGGTGGGGGCGGAGATCGGCTTCGCTGAGCCGAGCGATGTCCATCCCGTCGATCAATAGGCGGCCGCCACTCGGCTCGACCAGACGAACGGCGCATCGCGCCACCGTGGATTTGCCGGAGCCGGATTCGCCGACGATGCCCAGGGTTTCGCCGCGATTGACCGAGAGGGTCACCGCCTTGGCGGCATGCACGATCCTGCCGCCGCCGAACAGGCCGGGGCGTCCGTAGGTCTTGTCGAGCTGCTCGGCGCCGAAGGCCGGGACGTCGCGCAAGACGGGCTCGCGGACCGGCGGGGTGAGGCTCGGGACCGCGGCGATCAGCATTTGGGTATAGGGATCCTTTGGCGCGCCCAGAACCGCGTCGGCGGTGCCCTGTTCGACCACGCGCCCGTGCTGCATCACGACCACCCGGTCCGCGATCTCGGCGACCACGCCAAAGTCATGGGTGATGAACAGGACGCCCATGCCGCGCCGGGCCTGAATGTCCTTGATGAGCGCGAGGATTTGGGCCTGGGTCGTCACATCGAGGGCCGTGGTGGGCTCGTCCGCGATCAACAGCGCGGGCTCGAGCGCCAATGCCATGGCGATCATGATCCGCTGGCGCTGCCCACCCGAGAGCTGGTGGGGATAGCTGTGATAGAGTGTCTCCGGATCTGGAAGGCTGATTTCGCGCATAGTTTCGATGACGCGCTTACGCCGATCCGCGGCAGACATCGATCGGTGAATCTCCAGCATCTCGCCGATTTGATCGCCGACCTTCATCACGGGGTTGAGGGCGGTCATGGGCTCCTGGAAGATCATGGCCGTCTTCTCTCCGCGCAGAGACTTGATGCGGGCTGAGGAGGCGTTGACCAGGTCTTCGCCCTCCAGCAGGATCCGGCCGGCCGTCGGGGTGAGCTCGCGCCGGTCGATCAGTCCCATCACAGTGAACGCGGTGACGGATTTGCCCGAACCGGACTCGCCCACGACACAGAGGATCTCGCCGCGTCCGACCTCGAGGGTGACATCCTCTATGGCGTTGGTGCGATCGGCTGAGGCCGGCAAGCGCACGGTCAGGCCCTCGATCTTCAGGACGGGATCGGTCCCGGGCGCTTGTCCGCTCATGCGCGCATCTTTCTCGCGATGCGGGGATCGAGCGTGTCGCGAAGGCCGTCGCCGATAAAGTTCACTGCTAGCACCGTGAGCGAAAGGGCGATCCCGGGATAGAAGATGATCCAGGGGCTGATCTGGAAATAGGTGCGCCCCTCGGACATGATGTTGCCCCAGGAGGGGATCTCGGGCGGGATGCCGGCCCCTAGGAAGCCCAAGATCGCCTCGGTCAGCATGGCCGAGCCGCAGATATAGGTCGCCTGCACGATCAGCGGGGCGATGGTGTTCGGCAGCACATGGCGGGAGAGGATCGGCACAAGCGGTGTGCCGGCGGTGATGGCTGCCTCGACATAGGGCTCCTCGCGCACCGTGAGCACAACGGAGCGGACCAAGCGCACAACGCGGGGGATCTCGGGGATCACGATGGCGATAACCACCGTCGCCAGACTTGCGCCCGACAGCGATATCAGAGCGATCGCCAACAGGATCGCGGGGATGGCCATCAGCCCGTCCATTACCCGCATGATCACCGCGTCCAGCGCGCGAACATAGCCCGCGATCAGACCCAAGACCAAACCGATACTGACCGCGACAACGGCGACCGAGAGGCCGACAACCAGCGAGATTTGGGCGCCATAAACGATCCGCGAGAACACATCACGTCCAAGGAAATCGGTGCCGAGCCAGGCCTCACCGCTCGGCGGCTTCAATCGGCGGATCGGGTTGAGCGCGGTCGGGTCGCTTGAGATCAGCGGCCCCGCCACCGCGACGACCGCGATCGCCAACAGCAGCAACCCTCCCCAAAAGATGCTGCGGTTGCGCAGGGCCAGCGAGAAGATCGACGCCTCCTTGCGCGCCGCGGGCGTGGTCTCGACAACGCCTGGATCGGTCGCGACCATCAGTACCGGATCCTCGGATCAAGCAGGGTGTAGGAGAGGTCAATCAGCAGATTGATGAGGATGTAGACAAAGCTGAAGAATAGGATCAGCCCCTGGATGATCGGATAGTCTCGGGCCAGCACCGCGTCGAGCACCAGCCGCCCGAGCCCTGGAATGTTGAACACGCTCTCGGTCACCACGACACCGCCGATCAACAGCGCGATGCCGATGCCGATCACGGTGATGATCGGAACGGCGGCATTGCGCAGGCCGTGGCGGATTAGGATCTTCCACTCGCTCTGCCCTTTGGCGCGGGCGGTGCGGATATAGTCCTCCTGCAGCACCTCGAGCACGGAGGCGCGGGTCATCCGGGCAATGAGCGCGATGAAAATAACCGAGAGCGTCAGGGTCGGCAGCGTTATGTGCAACAGAAACGGGCCGAGCCCATGTTCGAACGGGCTCTTGTAACCCTGGACAGGAAGCCACTGGAGCCCCATGGCGAGCGCATAGATCAGCATATAGCCGAGCACGAAGACAGGAATCGAGAACCCGCCCACCGAAAACAGCATGACAAAGCGATCGATCCACGATCCGCCGCGCCACGCCGCCACTGTGCCTAAGGGCACCGCAACGGCAACCGCGAAGAAGATTGTGGTCAGCGCCAGCAATAGCGTCGGCTCGAGCCGCTGGGCAATCAGCTGGGTCACCGGTAGGTTTGAGAAGATCGACGTCCCCAGATCGCCCTGCACCAGCGCGCCGATCCAGCTCGCGAACTGCACGGGGATGGGCTCGTTGAGGCCGAGTTGCTCACGGATCCGCTCAACATCCTCGGCGGTCGCATAATCGCCCGCGATCACCGCCGCCGGATCTCCGGGGGAGAGCCGCAGCATCAGGA
Organism: Pseudomonadota bacterium; assembly: GCA_039187815.1. GTDB lineage: Bacteria > Pseudomonadota > Alphaproteobacteria > Rhodobacterales > Rhodobacteraceae > Thermohalobaculum. Next base: position 4,111 of record JBCCZI010000140.1, read on the forward strand.
ATACGAAAAGAGCCACGACCATCATAACCGGGATCGTGGCCAGCACGCGCATCAGGATGTAGCGAAGCATTGGCGGCGCCCCCACGGCAATCAGATAGACAAAGGAGACGGACGCGCCGCTGGGGCCCGTCCGTCATAGTTGGGTCGGCCGGCCAAGCCGGCGGGGCGTCACTCGACGGACATGTTCCAGAAGAACTGCACCGGCGATTTGATCAGGCCCGAGACGTTGTTCCGATAGGCGACCGGCACAAAGAATTGGCCAAGCTCGCCCGAGGCGCCGATTGCCCAGAGCCGCTCTTGCACCTTCTCAGCCAGCGCCTTCTTCTCCTCGTCCGAGGAGGCTACGGCGAACGCCGCACGGGCTTCCTCCAGCGCGGGATCGGTCGGCCAGCCGAACCAGCCCTTGTCCGGATTGCCCGAGAAGGCGATCGCCATCGGATCGATCACATCGGCCCCGATCCACCAGGTGTGGAACATGTTCCAGCCGCCATCGGCCACCGGATCGCGAAGCGCCCGGCGCGAGGTCAGCGTCGACCAGTCCATCGCCTGGACCTCCACCGTCATCCCGATCTTGCGCAGCGTCTCGGCTGTCACCAGCGAGAAGGCCGAGAGGACGGGGATGTCGGTCGGCTGCATTATCACGACCGGCGTACCGTCATAGTCCGCCGCGCTGAGCGCCGCCGAGGCCTTCTCGATGTCACCGGCCTTCATGACCTCCGAGCCGACCTCGTTGTGCAGCGGCGTGTCACAGGGGAAGACCGAATAGCAGGTCTTCCAGAACTGCGGATCGCCAATCGCGGCGGCCAGGTAGTCCTCCTGCTTCATGGCCATTAGTGCTGCCCGGCGTACGTCGACATTGTCAAACGGCGGAAGTAGATGGTTGAAGCGGGCAAAGCCGATATTGCCAAGCGGATCGTTGATCTCGACGGTTACGTCCGGGTTCGAGGACAGGATCGGCATAAGATCGTTTGCAGGTGACTCGAAGTAGTCTACCTCGCCGGCCATCAGCGCGTTCATCGCTGTGTTCTGGTCGGGGAAATAGGTCCAGATCACCTTGTCCACCTTGGCTATCTTGCCACCCGCGGCTGCCGATGGTGGCTCGGAGCGCGGCACATAATCGGCGAACTTCGTATAGACGACCTTCGAGCCAGGCACCCATTCTTCGGCCTCGAACTTGAAGGGGCCCGAGCCAGTGTAATCGGTGATCTGCTCGAATGGATCCGTCGCGGCAACGCGCGCCGGCATAATGAACGGCACGTTTGAGGAGATCTTGCCGATAGACTCGAGCACCAACCCATAGGGCGTGCTGAGCTTGAACTGAAAGGTCTTGGCATCGACGGCGATCATTTCGTCCATCGCGCCCATCAGCTGCTGGCCCATGCCATCCCGCGCGCCCCAGCGTTTGAGCGAGGCGATGACGTCCTCGGAGGTCACATCGGCTCCATCGTGAAACTTGAGGCCGTCGCGGAGGGTGAACGTCCAGGTCAGCCCGTCGGCCGAGGTCTCCCAGGTGTCCACCATCTGGGGATGCGGCTTAAAGCCCTCATCCATGGCAAACAACGTGTCATAGATCAGATAGCCATGATTTCGAGAGATGTACGCCGTCGTCCAGATGGGATCGAGGTTCTTTAGATCGGCATGCGGTATGACGCGCAGCACGGTCTCGGCTTGGGCCGGAGCGCCGGTCAATCCCGCCACGGCCAAAACTGCGGCGGCAAACGCGCTGGCAATCCGTTTGGATAGTCGCTTCATCATGATGATCGAACTCCCCGTTCGCTGCTGGTCTCGGCGAGACCCCCTCGGTGGCCAGAGCCTGGAAAACGACGGCATGTGGCCCGTCAAAGCTTGAAGGACACGGCGAAGGTGTCAAGCGACGCGTCGCTGACTGATGAAAAAAACAGCTTATCTCTAGATCTGCATTCTGTGCGAGCAATCGTCCAGGGTATGGCGAAAAACAGGTCGCTTCTCGAAGACTGTCGGCTTGAACAATCGTGCAGGGTGCCAGACGGTGTTGGCCGATGCGCCTCGACCCGGCCGATCCGCCGCGGGCGCGATCACGTCATGGGGGCCTGAATGTTGATCACCGTTTTCCAGGCGCGCAGCATCCTTACCATGGATCCGAACCGCCCGCGGGCTAGCCATGTGGCCGTGCGCGACGGGCGCGTGCTGGCGGTCGGCGGCTCCGACTGCGCAGACGGCTGGGGCCCGGTCCATCGCGATGACCGCTATGCCGATGCCGTGCTGATGCCCGGCCTTGTCGAGGCCCATGCTCATGTTTCGGCCGGCGGTGTCTGGCGCTACACCTATTGTGGCCACTATGCGCGGACCGATCCGGCGGGTCGGGTATGGGGCGGAGTGGGCACGGCCGAAGCGTTGATCGATCGCCTGCGGGCGATCGCGGCCGAGACACCCTCGGGCGCACCGGTGGTCGGCTGGGGGTTCGATCCGAACTTCCTGGCCGCACCGCGTTTGGACAAGACACAGCTCGACCGGATCTCGACCGAGCATCCCGTGGTGGTTCTGCACTCCAACTTCCACCTACTCACGGCCAACGGACTGGCGTTCAGCCGTGCCGGGCTCGGTGCCGGCGCCAATATCGAGGGTGTGGTGCGTGGACCCGATGGGCAGCCGACAGGGGAGCTTCAGGAGTTCGCCGCCATGGCCCCGGTGATGGAGATGGCGGGCGTCAACTTTCGTGATCTCGGCGATGCCTCCGCCCTCCGGGCCTATGGCCAGATCGCCCGGCGCTGCGGGGTAACGACGGTCGCCGATCTGCTGTCGGATCTCGAAGACGCCGAGGTCGCGATGTTGCGGCGCGAAACCGCCGATCCCAGCTTCCCAGCGCGCTATGTGCCTGTGATGAACGCCATGCGCGGCGAGCCGGAGGCGGAGGCAGCACGCGCCGTCGCCCTCCGCGCCCAATCGACCGAGACGCTCCGCCTCGGGGCCGCCAAGCTCTTCACCGATGGCGCGATCCAAGGCTTTACCGCCAAACTGAACTGGCCCGGCTATCTCAATGGTGAGGACCACGGCATCCTGAACATGAGCGAGGAGCATTTCCGCGCTGCCATGATCGCGCTGCACAAGGCTGGCGTGAAGACGCATATCCATACGAACGGCGACTGGGCCTCGGCCTTTGCGACCGATGTGATCAAGGAGGCGATGCGGCTGGCCCCCGGTGCGGACCATCGCCACACGCTGGAACATGTGCAGTTGGCGGATCGGGCCCAGTTCAAGCGCATGCGCGCACTCGGGATCTGCGTGAATCTGTTTGGCAATCATCTCTACTATTTTGGTGATGTGCATTGGACGCGGACACTCGGCCCCGATCGGGCCTGCCGTATGAACGCCGCCCGCGATGCGCTCGAGGTCTTTGGCGGCGACTTCGCCGTGCACTCGGATGCGCCCGTGACGCCCATGGCGCCTCTCTTTACCGCCTGGTGTGTTGCAAACCGCGTGACCGAAGGCGGGCGGAAGCTCGGCGACAGCCAACAGATCCCGGTGGCAGATGCCTTGCGCTGCATAACGCTCGGGGCGGCCTATGTGCTCAAGATGGACGGCGAGATAGGCTCCATCCAAACCGGGAAACGGGCGGATTTCTGCGCGCTGGACCAAGACCCGCTCGACATCGATCCGTCCGCGTTGAAGGATGTCGGCGTTGTCGGTACGGTACTCGGCGGACAGCCGACCGCTGAGCGCACCCCGTGACGCGGCGTATCGCCACCGCGGGGTTCCAGCACGAGACCAACACCTTTGCCCCCATGCCGACCCGTCTTGCCGATTTCGAGCGGGGCGGCGCGTGGCCCGCCCTCTTGCGCGGAGAGGCGATGCTTGAGGCGTTTGATGGCACCAACATTCCGACCGCGGGATTCTTGGAAGCGCGTGCCGACGCCACCCTTGTCCCGCTGCTCTGGGCTGCGGCAGAGCCAGGCGGCTTTGTCGCGCAAGCGGCCTTCGATGCGATCTCGGGTGAGTTGCTGGACCGTTTGCAAGCCGCGGGCCAGGTCGATGGGCTCTATCTCGATCTGCACGGCGCTATGGTGACCGAGGACGTGGAGGATGGCGAAGGCGAGTTGCTCCGCCGTCTGCGCGCGGCGGTCGGGCCCGATCTGCCGATTGTCGTCAGCCTGGATCTGCACGCGAACATCACGGCGGCCTTTGCCGAGCATGCATCGGCGGTCGCGATTTACCGCACCTATCCGCATATCGACATGGCCGCGACTGGCGCGCGCGCGGCCCGGCTGCTTAGACTGCTGTTGGACGGCGGTCCCTTGGCCAAGGCCTATCGCCAGCTCGACTACCTGATCCCGATCACCGCGCAGTCGACGCGGCGCGAGCCGGGGCGGCGGCTCTATGGCTTGCTCGATTGGGCTACGGGACCAGGTGTGGCCTCGGTCGACTTCGCCTTCGGCTTCCCGCCTGCCGACATCGCCGATTGCGGGACGAGCATCCTTGCCTATGGGACCGATCAGGCTGCTGTCGATGCCGCGGCGGACAGCATGCTGCACGCCCTGATTGAGGCCGAGGACGCCTTCGTCGAGCCTATGGTCGCAGCGACCGACGCAGTCAAGACCGCCATCGAGTTGGCCAAGGCCTGGAAAAAGCCTGTCGTCGTCTGCGATCCTCAGGACAATCCTGGCGCTGGTGCGACGGGAGAGACCACGGGTTTACTCCGGTGTCTGCTCGATCAACCGTCCCAAGCGGCCTGTCTCGGCATGCTATGGGATCCAGACGCCGCCGCCGCCGCTCACCAGGCTGGGCTCGGCGCGACGCTGGATCTCTCGCTCGGTGGGCGTTTCCCCGAGATCGGGGGGCCGCCAATCCGGGGCCGTGCGCGGGTCGACGCCCTCTCTGACGGCGCCATTCTCTGCACCGGTCCCATGTATGGCGGGGCCACAGCCAATTTCGGTCCCATGGCGCGGCTCCAGTTGTTGGATCACCCCGGAGAGGTCGCCGTGATCGTCAGCACTCGGCGCAGCCAGAACGCCGATCAGGCCATCTTTCGCACGATGGGCATCGAGCCATCCGAGCAAAGGATCGTCGCGGTCAAAAGCGCGGTGCACTTCCTCGCAGACTACGAGCCGATTGCCGATCGCGTGATTTTTGCCGAAGCGCCGGGCGCTAATCCTTGTCGCCTCAGCCGCATCCCATATTCGCGCCTTCGTGCGGGCGTGCGCTTGGGCCCCAAAGGTCCGCCGTTCATGCCGCATGGGGCCTCTGATGGCGCTAGACCCGCTTGATCCGGTCGTCTAAGGGTCCTAGAGGCGGTCAGCGCTGGCTTTGAAAAACAGATCGCGCCTCTCGACGAACTGGCCCGCTTTCCTTTCCGGCGCAGCCGCGAACAAACCACTCAGAACGCAATGCACATGGCCGCGCGCGCGCCTTTACGGTCGACCGCTGGGCCATTGATGCGGCGAAGATCCAAGATCACTCCGGTTTCTTGACTGTGGAGTTGCCTTGCGAGAATGCAGTCAGCGTCGTCGGCGCCATCACCGTGTACCGCCCCCGGGGTTTTTGGGGGGCTTGTTGCGGGTGTGGGGGCATGGGCTGGGTGTCTTGCTGGTTGCGCCTGAAGCGGGCTGGGGAGCGGTGGCGGTGGCGCTCGATCGGCCACGGCTGGTTGGAGATCTCCCGGAACTGGAGCAGCGCCGGGCGGCGCGCCTCGACGGTCCGGACCCGGAGCCGGGTCTCCTTGAGCGTGCGGATGACCCTTTCGGCGCACCCGTTGC
>JBCCZI010000141.1:0-9822 GCA_039187815.1 Pseudomonadota bacterium
CGCCACCGCTCCCCAGCCCGCTTCAGGCGCAACCAGCAAGACACCCAGCCCATGCCCCCACACCCGAAAATAAGCCCCCCAAAAACCCCGGGCGGTACAGCGGCAGAGCCGGCTGAGGAGCCTGAACAATGTTCTGGGGCGCTACAATGGTCCAGGCCGCTGCGCGCGACAGAGGGCAATTAGCAGGCGCGAGCGATCCTAGGGCCCAAGGGTCACAATGGTACCTGAGGCAAATTCTGATGTTCAGACTCGGAGCGCGCATCTTATCTGCCGCACCACGCGATCAACCCGCCGAGGACCAGAGCGCCGAGCAGCAACAGCAGGCTTACAGCGACCGCCGTCTTCGACGCGGAGCGTGTTTGGACAAACAGCGATCAAGCCCTTGTGCCATAGGCAGGTCAAGATCATCGGACGCTGCCTCGGCTTGCGCAACGCGCAACACACGGCGCATCGCAGGCCAACTGACCCGCTTGCGCTGCATGGAAAAACGGCGTTATCTTGTTACATGACGGTGCCCTATGAGGGGCGAAGAGGGAACGCGGTGCGACCCAATTGGGCCAAATCCGCGGCTGTACCCGCAACTGTAGGCGGTAGCGCCCGTCGCGGCGCGCCACTGGGCTAAACGGTCTGGGAAGGCGCGACGGGCGCGACGATCCGCGAGCCAGGAGACCTGCCGTCGCCGAATGACCCTGAACGCCGGGCGGGACCACCCGGGGGAGGATGCGATGGCGGAGGATCTCCGCGACCAGCCTCGGGCGGCGACCGCTCCCGATGGCCTCTCCTGCGAGAGCGCTGTGCTCTCCCTTTGCCTGCGCTGTCGCGATGGGCACGAAGAGGACTTCGGTGATCTTCGTGGCGGCGCGCGCCTTGCAGAGGCGGTGCTTGACGCCGGCATCGCAAGCTGCGGCCTCAAGGTGCGCGGTGTCCATTGCCTCAGCCAGTGCAAACGGCCCTGTGTCGTCGCCGTCTCGGGCCCTGACCGGTTCACCTATGTCTTCGGCGATCTGCACCCCGCCCTCGATGCCGCCGCGGTGGTCGCGTTGGCCCAGCTCTACGTCGCCCGCCCTGACGGCTTCATGGCGCGCGCCGATCGGCCCAAGCCCATGCAAGCTGGCGTGCTCGGCCGCGTGCCACCACTCGGCTGGCGCGGAGGCGCCGTCGAGACCGTAGACCTCCTCCTTCAATCTGCCTCGGAGACCAAACCATGATCCTGCGCCTTCTGCTTTCCCTAGTGCTCGCCATCGGCGTCGCCGCCGCTCCTGCAGCCGCCGAGGATGCGACTGTACGCATCGCCGTGCCATTCGGGTTCAACGATCCCAATCCCGACCCGGCCATCGGCTGGAACGGCTGGCGCACCAGTGACAGCGGCGTCACAGAGACGCTGTTCTGGCTGGATGGTGAGGGGGCGCTGTCGCCGCGGCTTGCCGAAAGTGCCACCTCGCTATCCTCGACCGAGTGGGAGATCCGCCTGCGCGAGGGTGTCACCTTCCACGACGGGGCACCGCTTGACGCCGAAGCGGTGCGCTTTTCGCTGATGCGCGTCGTCTCGCCCGACAGCGCGGTTTACAACGAGCGCATCGCCTCGCTGATCGGCATTGCCGACGTGACGGTGGTCGACCCGATGACCGTGCGCATCGTGACCGAGGTCCCCAATGCGGCCTTCCTGAACGACTTGGTCGACCCGGGTCTCTCGATCCTGTCGCCTGCAAGCGACGCTGAGCGGTTTTATGGCACCGGTCCGTTCGTGCTCGAAGAGATCGTGGCAGGGGAGAAAATTGCGACCGTACGCTTTGAGGACTATTGGGGTGGCGCCGCAGCGGCTGCGCGGATCGAACTGCTCACGCTCACCGATCCCGCCACGGTCATGCTGGCTCTTGAGGCCGGCGACATCGACATCGCCGCCAATTTTCCCGACAGCGATTTGCCGCGCGTGCTGGCACGCAAGGATCTGACGGTGGACGCCGTGTCGGACGGCAGGCTGATGTTCTTCCGCATGCAGACCGAGCGCGGAGTCCTTGCGGATTTGCACGTGCGGCGCGCGCTCGATCACCTGCTGCCGCGCGAGCAGATTGTCGAGACGGTGCTCCACGGGCGGGGTGGCTCCGCTGGCGTCGGCATGTTCCCGGCAGACAAGCCCTGGACCAATCCGGCGCTCGCAGTGACCCCCTATGATCGCGACGGTGCGATGGCGCTGTTGGCCGAGGCGGGCATCACCGACACAGACGGCGATGGACGGCTGGAGAAGGACGGCGAGCCCTTCCGCGTCGTGATGCGCAGCTATGAGGGCCGGCCCTCGATGCGCCCTGCGGCCGAGCTCTACCAGGCCCATCTCGAGGCGGCTGGGATCACCACCGAGCTCAGGATCCTGCGCGATTGGACGGTCGCAGTGGATGATTTTCGCGAGGGGCGAGCGGATATGCTCATGTTCTCGAACAATGCGACGCCCACTGGCAACCCGGCCTACTTCGCCAATGTGGCGCTGCGCACAGGGGCCATCGAGAACTATGGGAACTGGTCGAATGACGAGTTCGACACCCTGTTGCACGAGGCGATCGAGGCCTTTGATCCAGCCGAGCGCACCCGCATCCTCAACCGCATGCAGATGATCGTCGCCGAGGAGCTGCCGATCGCAACCGCTTTCTTCAAGAACCGGGTGGTGGTCGCGCGCGAGAATGTCAGGGATTTCAAGATGAACCCGGCGGGCATCTATCTGGTCGACAACCGCGTCCATGTCACGCCCTGAGCGCGGCATGGTCCTGAGCGTCGAGGACCTTGTGGTCCGCGCGCCGGGACGGGACCAACCGGTCCTGAACAGCGTCTCTTTCGCCGTCGCAGCGGGTGAGACACTCGGCATCGTTGGCGAGTCGGGTTCTGGCAAGACCACGCTTGCCCGCTCTGCCATGCGCCAAGAAGCGCCGCTGTCGATCACCGGAGGCGCGATCCATTTGCTTGGCTCAGAGATCTCGCAGCTGTCCGAGCGGGCCATGCGCTCCATCCGAGGACAGCGTCTTGCAATGATGGAGCAGGATCCAATCGGCGCCTTCGACCCGCTGTTCACGATTGGTGATCAGATTGCGGAGTTTGTTGCGACCCACCGCACTGCCATCGCAGACGCGGCGGGTGTCTCGCGCGCCGAGGCGTTGGCCGCGACCTTTAGGCGGATCGAGGCCCTCGACGTGCCCGATGCGGCCCGCGCGGCGCGGGCCTGGCCGCATCAGTGGAGCCGGGGCATGCTCCAACGGGTGCTGTTCGCTCTTGCGACGGCGCCAGCGCCGGCTCTCCTGATCCTTGATGAGCCGACGGGCGCTCTGGATGCGCCGGTGGCCGATCGTCTTGTCGACGAGATGCGGCGGCTCGCCTCGGCCAATGGTGTCGCGACCATCCTGATCACCCACGACCTCGGACTTGCGGCCACCGCCTGTGACCGGATCCTGGTGCTGCGCCACGGGCAGATGGTTGAGACGAGCCCGACGGCGACCCTCCTTGGTGCGGCCCGCACAGAATATGCGCGGGCCCTAGTTGCGAGCGCGGCGTGGTGAGCACGCCCTTGCTCAGCCTGGACCGGCTGTCGGTGACGGTTCGCGCCCATGCCGGGCGGCGCCGCGCGATCCTCCAAAATGCCACGCTTGAGGTTATGCCGGGCGAGGTCCTTGCCATCGTCGGCCCCTCCGGCGGGGGCAAGTCGACCCTGGTGAGGGCCTTGCTGGGCCTGACCCGTTTCACGGGGGGCGGCATGGTCTTTGAGGACGCCCCGATAGTCCGTCCGCTCGATGCCGCTCACATGCGCCTTCGTCGAACCGCTGAGGCGGTTTTCCAAAACCCTTTGGGCGCCCTGAACCCCCATGCGAGCTTGCGCGCAGCGGTTGAGGAGCCGCTGCGCGCCCGCGGTGTCGCGCGAGCCGAGCGCGCGCGGCGTGCCGAAGCGGTGGCCGCCCGGATGGGCCTCGATACCACGCTGCTGGATCGCAGGCCCGCAGAGGTTTCTCTCGGGCAAGCGCAGAGGGTGTGCATTGCCCGCGCGTTGGCGCCTCGGCCGACCCTTTTGGCGCTGGACGAGCCGCTCAGTGCGCTTGACGCTCTGGTCGCCGCTGAAGTGGCCGCCCTGCTGGCCGAGGTCATTACCGAGACTCGCCCGACGGTGCTGTTCGTCAGCCATGATTTGCGCCTCGTCCGCCGCCTCGCAACCCGTATCGTGGTCGTCGAGGCCGGCCGGATTGTCGAGGTCGCGCCTGCAGCGCGCCTGCTCGCTGAACCCGAGAGCGATGCCGCCCGCGCATTGGTCGCCTGCGACCGCCGTCGCAGATCAGCCTTTGCAGCGGCGCAGGTTGCGCGGCCCGCGGAGTCCGTCGCGTGATCGCCTCCGCCTCGCGTCGGATCGCCGGTGCCTTTCTGGTGATCGTGCTGGCAAGTTTCCTGACATTTCTTTTGCTCCAGCTCGCACCTGGCGATGCCGTGATGGCGATCGCGCATGCCCGGCATGGCGCGACGGTTGCGATGGATGCCGCAAGCCTGGCCCGCGTGAGGGCCGAGATCGGCTTGGACGATCCGTTCCTCGTGCAGTGGGCGCGATGGGCGGGAGATCTCGCCCGGCTCGATTTCGGCGTCTCGCTGATCGATGGTCGTCCCGTTGCTGAGATCCTTGCCGAGGGTCTCAGCCGTACGGCCCAGCTCGCGGTGGCAGCCGTGGCCGTGGCGGCGTTCCTGTCGGTCCCGCTCGGTCTCATGGCCGGGATCTGGCGCGGCACGTGGTTCGATGGGCTGTGTGTGGCCCTGGCGACACTCGGCTCAGCGATGCCCAACTGGTGGCTTGGGGTGCTGCTGATCGTCGTGTTCTCGGTCAATCTCGGGATGTTCCCCACCTTCGGCCGCGGCAGCTGGGAGCATCTGGTGCTGCCCGCGTTGACGCTCGGAACCGGGATCACGGTCACCACCGCGCGGCTGCTGCGCTCGGCGACGATCGAGGCGCTGGCCGCCCGTCACATCGCCGCCGCCCGTGGCCGCGGCGTGAGCGAGGCGAGGGTGATCGGCCGCCACGCGCTGCGCAACGCGCTGCTACCGGTCGTGACGATCTTCGCGCTCGAGATCGCTTTCGTGCTCGAGGGTGCGGTGGCGGTCGAGTACGTATTCGGCCTGCGCGGGCTTGGCCTGATCTTCATCGAGGCGGTTGATGCCCGCGACTATCCTGTCATTCAGGCCTTTGTGCTGTTCACCGCTGTGCTGTTCGTCATGGTGAACCTCCTTGTGGACTTGTTGACGCTCTGGCTCGATCCACGCTCGGCCGAGGGCATGGCATGATCCTGCAAAGCCCGCTGCGCCTTGCCGCCATTGTGCTGTCTGCCGTTATCCTGTTGCTCGCGGCCATTGGTCCGGCGATTGTGCCGCATAATCCGCTCCTTCCCGATCCCCTGATCCGCCTCGCGCCGCCGAGCGCCGAACACTGGTTCGGCACCGACCATTTGGGCCGCGACGTCTTCAGCCGGGTGCTAGCCGGGGCACGATTGTCGGTCGGGCTTGCAATCTTGGTGGTCTTGGTCTCGGCGGCCATCGGTCTCCTCGTTGGCCTGATCTCTGGAATGGGCGGGCGCTGGGTGGACGCAGCGTTTATGCGCGTCACGGACGCGTTCTTTGCCTTCCCAGAGCTTGTTGCCGCACTTGCGATCGCCGGCGTCTTGGGCGGTGGCGGAACAGAGGTTCTGTTTGCGTTAGCGATCGTGGGGTGGATGCGCTACGCTCGTGTCGTGCGCGGCATGACGCTCGTGACCGCGGCGTCCGATCATGTGGCGCTCGCGCGGCTGAGCGGTGTGAGCCCGCCACGGATCGCACTCGACCATCTGGTGCCCCCGATCCTGCCGGCGATGGTGGTGATGATGACGGCGCATGTGGCGCGGGCGATCCTGGCGATTTCAGGGCTCGGGTTCTTGGGCTTTGGCGCCTCGCCCCCACAGCCGGAATGGGGTGTGATCCTGCTGGAGGCCCGCACCTATATCCTGTCTGCGCCGGCCTATGCATTGCTGCCGGGTCTTCCGATCGTCTTCTCAGCGCTGGCCTTCAATCTTGCCGGGGATGCGCTGCGCGACCGGATCGGACTGGCGGGGCCGGCGTGAGGGGCGAGACGTATGGTATCGCCCTGCGCGTCCTTTCGGGAGTGCTCTTCACCGGTATGGCCTCTGCGGTCAAAGCAATTGGCGACGCGGCGCCGCTCGGCCAAGTCGTGTTCTTCCGCTCTGCCATTGCCATCATCCCGCTGGTGGTCTTTCTTTGGTGGCGAAGCGAGTTCCCTCGGGGTCTTGCGACGCGCCGGCCGCTTGGCCACCTCGCGCGCTGCTTGTTGGGCGGGGCCGCGATGTTCACCTCCTTTGCGACGCTGCGGGTGCTGCCCATCGCAGAGGCCACGATGCTCACCTATCTCTCCCCGCTGATGACTGTGGCGCTGGCGGCTCTTCTGCTCGGTGAGCGGCCGGGCCTGCGCCGTTGGTTCGGGGTCGGGCTCGGCTGCGGTGGTATCCTGGCGCTGACCGTCCCCCGTTTCGGCGCCGAGAGCCCCGAACTGCTAGGCGTGGGCCTCGGGCTCGCCACTGCAGCGCTAACGGCTGGCGCACTGGTACAGATCCGGGCGCTCTCAACCACCGAGAGCCCTGGGGCCATCGCATTCTTTTTTGCGCTGGCCAGCGCGATCGCGGGACTGGCAACAGCCCCCTTTGGCTGGGTGGCTCCCGATGCGGCGACGTGGGCGATGCTGGTTGCGACCGGGCTGTTGGGTGGTGCGGCGCATGTCGCGATGACGCTTTCTTTTCGGTACGCGCAGGCCTCGCTCCTGGCACCGTTCGAGTATCTGACGATCCTATGGGCCGCCATCCTTGGCGCAGCCGTCTTTGCCGAGACCCCGAGCGGCGCCTTCCTGATCGCAGCACCACTGATCATCGCCGGCGCGGCTTGCGCGTCGCCGGTCCTCCATCTCGGCAGAGCCAAAACGGAAGTTCAGACGGAGCAAGCCGTTCACGCCACTCAGCGGGATCCAACCACGACCGGGCCGCGGCCAAGCCGAAGGCATTGGCTCATGCGATGGACTGTTCGATCATAGATTCAAGCGGCAGTTTGGCGTGCAGTCGGCCGGCCAACAGGAAGGTGCCGCCAAACTTGCGCTGGAGATACAGCACGTCCATCGGCACCGGCGGAGGCACAAAGCCGTCGTCGGCCAGCGCCGAGCCCGCAGCGTTCATCCGCCGGCTGAGCGATTGATCACCGAAGTCGAAGAGTGGTTGCGTCCGCACCGCATCGAACACCGTCTCGATCATGCCCACGACGGCGTCTTGGTGGCGGGGCAGGGTCTGTGCGCTGATGAAACCGATCTCGAGTGCAAGGTTACAAAGACCGCTCCGATCCCCGGCAAGGCCCGCGGCGAACAGGCGTTTGTACTGGTCAATAAGGTCCGCTGAGAAGCGTCGCGTTGCGCCAAAGTCCAGAAGCACCACCCGTTCAGTCTCGGGATCATACCGGTAGTTCGCGAAATTCGGATCGGTCTGCATCAAGCCGAACTCAAACAGCTCGCGGAACAAGAGCGTGACCATGCGCGCAGCAATCCGGTCACGCTGCTCTTGCGCCAGCGCTTCAGCCTCTTCGATCGGCCGTGAGGCGACATAGGACATGGCGAGGACGTCCGATGTCGTGAAATCCTGGTGCAACTCAGGCAGGACAAAGTCGTCGTCACTGGCGAGAAGTTGCCGGAACTCGAGCAGGCATTGCCCCTCGCGCTCGTAATCCGCCTCAGCATGCAGCTGGCGGCGCGCCTCGTCCAAATAGGGCGCCAAATCGAAGCCGCTCGGCAACAGGCCCGAGACCTTTATCAGCGCTCCCACATTGGACACGTCACTGTCGATGCTGCGTGCGACGCCAGGATACTGCACCTTGATCGCCATGTCGCGCCCATCGCGGGATTGCGCGCGATGGACTTGTCCGATCGAGGCCGCAGCGATCGGGCGCACATCGAAACGCTTGAACCGGCGCAGCCAGTCCGGGCCCCAGTTCCGGTTCAGCACCGATCTGAGCTGCTTGGGCGGCATGTGATCTGCATCGGCGCGGAGGCGCGCCATGATCTCGCTGAGCTCCGGGGGCAGGAAATCGCCGGTATCCATCGAGATGAGCTGCCCGATCTTCATCGCAGCGCCGCGCATGCGCGCGAGATCATCGGCGATACGCCGGATATTGCCGGGCGTGAGTAGCAAGTCCTGGAATCCGGGCCGCCGGCCGCGGCTGATCTCGCGCAGGCCAGAGACAGCCATATTGCCCGCGACGCCGCTTGCCATGGATCCAAGGCGGGTGATGCGCGACAGCCGCCCAGATGGGACGTTGATCGCGCGAGAATGGGATTGGGTCTCTGTCATGCCTGCAAGCCTTTGTGTCTCGAGCCGCAGATAGCGCGGCGTCGGCGCGGGCCCAGCGGTCAGACGTCGCGGGGCTTGCCGCCGCGTTGGCGGCAGGGTAGGCGCGCGCTCTATGGAGCGGGTGGATGTCATTGTTCTTGGGGCGGGGACGGCCGGCATGTTCTGCGCCATCGAGGCGGGGCGGCGAGGGCGTCGCGTCCTGCTGATCGATCACGCCTGCAAGCCGGGCGAGAAGATCCGGATCTCCGGGGGCGGGCGCTGCAACTTCACGAACCTGCAGATGGCGCATGAGCGCTTCCTGCCGGCCAACCCGCGTTTTGCGCTCTCGGCGCTCAGGCGCTACACACAGCATGATTTCATTGCGCGGGTCGATGCGGCCGGCATCGCGTGGCACGAGAAGACCCTCGGCCAGCTCTTCTGCAGGGGATCGGCGCGCGAGATCATTGCAATGCTTCTCGGTGACATGGCCGAGGTCGGCGTCGATCTGCGGTTGGCGACTGGGGTTGAGCGTGTCTCTCGGGATGAGGGCCCAGAGGCTGCCTATAGGGTAGAGACCGCGGGCGGCGCATTGACAGCACCCTCCCTGGTCATTGCCACCGGGGGCAAATCGGTGCCGAAAATGGGCGCGACTGGGTTTGGGTACCGCATCGCAGAGCAGTTTGGACTGCGGATCGTCGAGACGCGACCCGGGCTTGTGCCCCTGACCTTCACCGACGGCGCGCGCGAGGCGATGGCGCCACTCTCCGGTCTCTCTGTTCAGGCCCGTGTGTCCCGCGGAAAGGTGGCGTTCGAAGAGGGGCTGCTCTTCACCCATCGCGGGTTGTCCGGCCCGTCGATCCTGCAGATCTCATCCTATTGGCGCGAGGGCGAGCCGATTGCTGTGGACCTCGCGGATTCGCGGGACACGGTGGCCGAGTTGCGTGCACAACGGGCCCTTGGCGGGCGGGTCTCGGTGCAAAACGCGCTCGCGGAGATCGTGCCGGCAAAACTGGCCTCGGCGGTGCTGGAGCGGGCC
Organism: Pseudomonadota bacterium; assembly: GCA_039187815.1. GTDB lineage: Bacteria > Pseudomonadota > Alphaproteobacteria > Rhodobacterales > Rhodobacteraceae > Thermohalobaculum. The sequence goes on from JBCCZI010000141.1 coordinate 9,397, forward strand.
TGCTTAGGCGGCCGACTTGCCGATCACTCGGATGGGCGGCTCGACCGGGTCGGTGCGGCGGTCCACCAGTGACAGGTGCTGCCATGCGGCTCCGAGGGCTACCGGACCGCCGAGGTGACGCTGGGCGGTGTCGACACCCGCGATCTCGATGGCCGCACGATGATGGCGCGGGCCGTGCCCGGGCTGTTCTTCATTGGCGAGGTGGTCGATGTCGCGGGATGGCTGGGCGGCTACAACTTCCAATTGGCCTGGTCATCCACCGGGGCGCTGGCCAGGTCTGTTGACGGCTGACCTTTCTGGCTGATCGCTGACCAAGCGGCCGGGAAATTGACGAATCTCAGGTTTGCGTCTGCCTTCGCTGGGACGAGGATGACGACGCGGGTGAGGCGTCGGTTCTCGGCTGAGTCCAAGGAGCAGGCTGCGGCG
>JBCCZI010000142.1:0-9796 GCA_039187815.1 Pseudomonadota bacterium
GCGACGATGGCCTCGAGCCGCCGACGATCGGCGGGCAAGACCGAGATGGACACTCCATTGCGCATGGCGCAGGCTCGCAAGAAAGGCCGCTACCGGGAATCCCAAACCGGACTCTTCAGTAACGGTCAGACCAATAGTCGAGTGGCGCCAGAGAGATCTCGACCAGGTGGCGAAAGGCGCGCGCGCGGTGGGAGATCGCGTGCTTCTCAGTCGGGCCCATCTCGCCAAAGGTGCACCGCACCGACCCATGGCTCCCCAGCCAGCTTGATGCCGGTTGACTCTCCAAGATAAGGAACAGACCATGAACATATGAGATTGAAGCAAGCGACTCACTTGGCCCTTGTGCGGCTGACCGAACCGGCGGATGCGGGCGCGCGGACCGATCCCTCGGCGCTTTTGGCCACCATGGGCGAGCGTGGAGTGCATGAGTTGGCCGAGGCGCGGTTCGGCGATATGACTGCCCTTGGCGGCCTGGCGGCAGCGGTGCTCGCAGCCCATGCCCGCCCGGGGCCGATCCTGTGGATCACCGAGGCGTCGCTTCGGCGCGAGCATGGCCGGCTCTCGGCCCGCGGCGCGCAGAGCATGGGGCTCGATCCCGGGCGCCTGCTGACGGTGGCAGCACCCCGCCCGCGCGATGCGCTCTGGTGCATCGAAGAGGGCCTTCGCTCAGGCGCGGTGGCGGCGGTGGTGGCGGCGCTGTCGGAGGCGGATTTCACGGCAACGCGGCGGCTCACGCTCGCCTCCGAGGCCCAAGCGGTGCCCGCCATCCTGTTGATGCCCCACCGGCGGGAGGGGGCGACGGCAGCCGAGGCGCGGTGGCGCTTGGAAGCAACCCCCTCGGCCCCCAATCGCTATGACCCCAAAGCGCCGGGCAAGCTGCGCTGGCGGGCGGTGCTCGAGCGCTCGCGGCGCGCCCCATGGGCGGCCGGACGGCGGTACGATCTGGAGTTCGACGATGCGACGCTTTCTCTCCATATGGCTCACCGACTGGCCCCTCGACCGCCGCGTCAGGACCAAGCGCCCTTGCACAGAGCCCTCTGACACGCCGGATGAGTCGCCCTTTGCGCTGACCGAGCGGGGGACGGCTGGCATCTGGATCGCCGCCGCCGATACCGCCGCCGAAGCACTGGGCGTGACCCCTGGGCTCCGGCTGGCCGATGCCCGCGCCCGCGCGCCTCAGCTGGTGACCGAAGAGATCGACCGTGCCGCCGATGCCGCAGCGCTCGAACGCCTGGCGCGCTGGATGACCCGCTGGAGCCCAATGGCAGCCCTCGACGGCCGCGACGGAGCGCTTTTGGATGTCACCGGATGCGCCCATCTTTGGGGCGGCGAGAGCGGGCTGATGGCCGATGTCTCCGCCCGCCTCGACCGCGCCGGCATACGCCACCGTCTCGGGCTCGCCTGCACCCCCGGTGCCGCCTGGGCGCTCGCCCATACCGCCCCCGGCCAGATCACCCGGCTCGAGGGCGATGGAGCAAGCCTCGCAGGCGGCCTCGCCGATCTGCCCGTCGCCGCGCTCCGGTTGAGCGAGGATACGCACACGCTCCTGCGGCGCTTTGGTCTCACCCGGATCGGGCAGCTCGGCGGCATCGCACGCATCGCATTGGCCCGGCGCTTCCAATCGGCCGAGGCGGCAGACCGTGTGCTCTTGCGCCTCGATCAGGCCATGGGGCGCATTGCCGAGCCATTGCACCCCCTCGAGGAGACGGCCGAGCACATCGCCCGCCTGCCCTGCCCCGAGCCACTGCTCGATCGCAGAGGGGTCGAGGCCGGCCTTCAGCGGCTCGCGACCGATCTGGCGATAGGGCTCGAGGCTGCCGGTCGGGGCGCCCGCAGCTTTCGGCTGTCGGTGTACCGCACGGATGGCACGCGCACCACGCGTGAGGCCGCGGCGGCCCGCCCAACCCGGGACCCGGCCCATATGGTGCGCTTGTTGGCAGAGCGGCTGGACGGGCTCGATCCAGGCTTTGGCATCGACCTGATGCGCCTCGAGGCCGACGGCCTTGCGCCGATGGAGAGCGCGCCGCGTCCCTTGCCAGGCCGTCTCGGCAGCGAACACACCGATCTCGGAGCGCTCGCAGCTCTGGCGGATCGCATGGCCGCGCGCCTCGGCGCCGAGACCGTCACGGTCGCAGCCCCGCAGGAAAGCCACCACCCCGAGTGGGCAGAGCAAGCACGCCCCTTCGCCGGCGCTCTGCCGGATTGGCATGCCGCATCTCCGGCACCGGGCCGGGACGGCCCTCGGCCACTCAGCCTGTTCGACCGGCCCGAACCGCTCGAGGTGCTGGCCGAGATCCCGGACGGCCCGCCAGTGCGCTTCACCTGGCGCCAGATCGCGCGGGCCGTCGCCCGCGCCGAGGGCCCCGAGCGCATCGGCCCGGAATGGTGGCGCGCACGCCCGGGGGAAACGTTGCGCGCGCGGGATTATTACCGGGTCGAGGATACCGAAGGCCGGCGTTACTGGCTCTATCGCGAGGGGCTCTATGACGACGGGCAAGCAGCCCTGCCGCGCTGGTATCTCCATGGCCTCTTCGCGTGAGCGCTGCCCTTCCAACCCGCCACACCCCCTGACCGACCACGCCGCTTTGCAAGATAAGGGCGGGCTCGCCGCAACGGGGTGGGCGGGCGGGCGTTGTGGCGAACCCGGCCTGGGGCGAGCATGAGCGCGCCGGCCGAGCTCGGGATCGCGACCAATTTCTCCTTCCTACGCGGCGCGAGCCATCCGGAGGAGCTGGTCAACACCGCAGCGGATCTGGGGCTCGCCGGCATCGGGGTCGCCGACCGCAACACCTTGGCCGGGGTCGTGCGCGCGCATCAAGCCGCCAAAGCGCGCGGGCTGCGCCTGGCCGTTGGCTGCCGGCTGGTGCCCGAGGACGCCCCGGAGCTCCTCTGTTTCCCCACCGACCGAGCCGCCTACGGCCGGCTCTCGCGCTTGCTGAGCCAGGCGAAAGGCGCCTCCAAGAAAGGCGCCTGCCGCTTTAGCCTCGATGATGTGATCGCCCATTCCGAGGGGCAACTCTTCCTGCTGGTGCCGCCGCCGGGGCTCCGGCCGCCGCCTGATTTTGCGCGGCTCGCCGGCCGCTTGGCGCGGCTCTGGCCCGCGCGGCTCTGGCTCGCGGCGCGGCAGGGGCGGCAAGGGCGCGATACCGAGCGGATCGCGCGTCTGGCCGAGCTTGGCGCCGCCACCGGTCTGCCGCTCGCCGCCACCGCTGAGCCGCTCTACCATGTGCCCAATCGCCGCCCACTGCAGGACGTGCTCACCTGCATCCGCGAGGGCACAACCATCGCCAATGCTGGCCACCGGCTCGAGGCCAATGCCGAGCGGCATCTGAAATCCCCGGCCGAGATGACGCGCCTCTTCCGCGGGCACGAGGAGGCCCTGACCGCCACCCGCGAAATCCTCGACGCGGCCCGGTTCTCGCTGGACGAGCTGGCCTATGAATACCCCGAGGAGCCGGTGCCTGCCGACACCACGCCCCAGGGTCATCTCGAGGCGCTGACCTGGCAAGGCGCGGCCTGGCGCTATCCGAACGGTGTGCCCGAGCGGGTCCGGGCCGCGGTGGTCAAGGAGCTCCGGCTGATCGCCGAGCTCGACTACGCCCCCTATTTCCTCACCGTCCACGACATCGTCGCTTGGGCGCGGCGCCAGCAGATCCTTTGCCAGGGGCGCGGCTCGGCGGCCAATTCGGCGGTGTGCTTCTGCCTCGGCATCACCTCGGTCGATCCGGACAAATCCAATCTGCTATTCGAGCGCTTCCTGTCCAAGGAGAGGCGCGAGCCGCCGGACATCGACGTGGACTTCGAGCATGAGCGACGCGAGGAGGTGATCCAGTACGTCTACCGACGCTATGGCCGCGACCGAGCCGCACTGACGGCCACCGTGATCTGCTACCGCCCGCGCTCGGCGGTGCGCGAGGTTTGCAAGGCCTTGGGGCTGTCCGAAGACATCTCGGGCGCCATCGCCGGCACGGTCTGGGGCTCGTGGGGCACGGATGTGGACATCTCCCATGTGCGCGCGGCCGGCCTCGACCCGGAGGCGCCCGAGATCCGCCGCGCGATCATCCTGACCCGTCAGCTGATCGGCATGCCCCGCCATCTCAGCCAGCATGTGGGCGGCTTCGTGCTGACTCGCGGGCCGCTGACCGAGACCGTGCCCATCGGCAATGCGGCCATGGAGGAGCGCACCTTCATCGAATGGGACAAGGACGATATCGCCGCGCTTGGGATCATGAAGGTCGATGTGCTGGCGCTCGGCATGCTGTCGTGCATCCGCAAGGCCTTCCACCTGCTGCGCGATCACAAGGGCCTCGACTACAGCCTGGCGACGCTGCCGGACGAGAACATGCCGACCTATGACATGCTCTGCAAGGCAGACAGCTTGGGCGTGTTCCAGGTCGAGAGCCGGGCGCAGATGAACATGCTGCCCAGGCTCCGTCCGCGCACCTTCTACGATCTGGTGATCGAGGTGGCGATCGTGCGCCCTGGGCCAATCCAAGGCGAGATGGTGCACCCCTATCTCCGCCGCCGCCAGGGCAAGGAGATGGTGGAGTTTCCCTCGCCCAGCCCCCGTCACGGCCCCGAGGACGAACTGGAGCTGATCCTCGGCCGCACCTTGGGCGTGCCGCTGTTCCAGGAGCAGGCGATGCAGATCGCCATCGACGCGGCCAAGTTCACACCCGACGAGGCCAATGGCCTGCGCCGTGCCATGGCGACCTTCCGCCGTGTCGGCACCATCCAGCACTATCAGGACAAGATGGTCGAGGGCATGGTGCGCCGCGGCTATGACCCCGCCTTCGCCGCCCGCTGCTTCGATCAGATCAAGGGCTTTGGCGAGTATGGCTTTCCTGAGAGCCATGCGGCGAGCTTTGCGCTGTTGGTCTACGTGTCGTCCTGGATCAAGTGCCACCACCCGGAGGTCTTCTGTTGCGCGCTGCTGAACTCCCAGCCCATGGGGTTCTACGCGCCAGCGCAGATTGTGCGGGATGCGCGCGAGCACGGGGTGGAGGTGCGTGGGCCAGATGCGAACGCCAGCGATTGGGACTGTACGCTCGAACCCGCAGATACAGGGTTCGCGGTGCGTCTCGGGCTGCGTCTGGTCGACGGGCTGCGCGAGGATGAGGCCCATGCGCTCGTGGCGGCGCGCGGTGCGGGCTATCCGGATATGGCGGCAATCCGCGGCCGGGCCGGGGTGACGCGCGCGGGCCTCGAGCGTATGGCGGCGGCGGATGCGTTCCGCTCGATGGGCCTCGACCGGCGGGCCGCTCTGTGGGCCGTACGGGGCGAGGCCGCGGGGCGCACTCTGCCGCTCTTTGCCGCCGCGGATGCCACTGAACAGGGGAATGAGGCGCCAGCCGACGGCGCCGCACAGCTGCCGGCCATGCCCCGCTCCGAGCAGGTGGTGCAGGACTTCCAAACCCTGCGTCTTTCGCTCAAGGGGCACCCGATGGAGTTCCTGCGCCCGCGCCTCGCTGCGCAACGCGTCGCGACGACGGCGGCGGCCGTGGCGGCTCCCAATGGCGCACGGGTCAGCCTCGCCGGCGTCGTCCTGGTGCGCCAAAAGCCAGGCAGCGCCAAGGGCGTGGTCTTCATCACCGTCGAGGACGAAACCGGCATCGCCAACATCGTGGTGTGGAAGCGGGTGGCCACCCTGTTCCGCCCGGTGTTGATGGGCGCGCGGGTGCTGCTGGTGCGTGGCCAGGTGCAGCGGGCCGAGGGCGTGACCCATGTCGTGGCCGAACGGCTGATCGACCGCACCGGAGACCTGGCGCTGCTGTCCGAAGATGCGGTGCGTCAGATGGGGACCCATGGTCTCGCCCGCGCCGACGAGGTGCTGCGCCCGATCGCCGAGGATGCACGGGTCGCCCCATCGCGCCAGAACCCCCGCGGCCACCCGAGACATGTGCGCGTCATCCCGAAAAGCCGCGATTTCCATTGAGGCCAGTCGGCGCTGACTGCCCACTCAGTGGACCGTCTTGGTCTCCTCGGACGCGCCAGCCTCGGGGCTCTTCAAATCGCCGCTCTCTTCCGCCGCATTGATCGCGTGCAGGAAATAGGCCGCTTGTAGCGCGGTCATCCGACAGGCGGTGTAGCGTCCGGACGCATCCATCGGAAAGGCCAGGACACAGGTCGTGCCCGCCGTCTCCACATGCGCCCCCTGCGCCTCGCCCACATGCGGGCTGAGCGGCGCCCAATCATCGGGCATGATCGTTGGCTGGGCCGCAAAGAACACATCGTCCTGCGGTACCTCGGCCAATCCGGGCCTGGCGCGCAGTGTCTGGGCGATGCGATCCCGGACATGCACAGCGATCGGCGTGGCCAACAGCAACGCCTCGGATCGGCCATCCGCCGTCTTTAGCTTGAATAGAACGACCCTGCCCGAGGGCTCGACGCCCAAGCGAAAGGACACCACATTGCGCCCCTCGGGCAGGGTCGCAAGCTCGGCGGGGGCGGGCATCGGGTCGCTCATCAATCTCTCCATCATCTGTTGCCGCGCTCCATGGCCAGTCAAAGCGTCGCTGTCAAATCCTACCCGCATGCCTGTCTTTTTGTTCGCACTTTGTTTATATTTTGTCCGACTCGCAATTTTCGCGCCCGGTGCTATTTGGCCCGGGTGATCCAGAGACCGGCGGGGGACCATGCCTGAGCAAAAATTCATCTCGGTCCGCGGCGCGCGGGAACACAACCTAACCGGCGTCGATGTGGACATCCCGCGCGATCAGCTGACGGTGATCACCGGGCTGTCCGGCTCGGGCAAGTCTTCGCTGGCCTTCGACACGATCTATGCCGAAGGGCAGCGGCGGTATGTGGAGAGCCTCTCGGCCTATGCGCGCCAGTTTTTGCAGATGATGCAGAAACCAGATGTGGAGCATATCGAAGGCCTCTCGCCCGCGATCTCGATCGAACAGAAGACGACATCGAAGAACCCGCGCTCGACCGTCGGCACGGTGACGGAGATCTACGACTATCTGCGGCTCTTGTTCGCACGCGCCGGCACGCCCTATTCACCCGCCACCGGGTTGCCGATCGAGGCCCAGCAAGTCTCGGAGATGGTCGACAGGGTGCTGGCGATGGAGGAGGGCACGCGCGCCTATCTGCTCGCGCCCATCATCCGCGACCGCAAGGGCTCGTATGTCAAAGAGTTCCAGGAGCTGCGCAAGCAAGGCTATAGCCGCGTGAAGGTCGACGGGAAGTTCTATGAACTCGACGAGCCGCCCAAGCTCGACAAGAAGTTTCGGCACGACATCGATGTGGTCGTCGACCGGATCGTCGTGAAGCCGCGCACCGAGACGCGTCTGGCCGACAGCTTCACCACCGCGTTGGGCCTGGCCGACGGTATTGCAGTAGTCGAGACCGCACCCAAGGAGGGCGAGCCCGAGCGGATCACCTTCTCCGAGAACTTTGCCTGTCCCGTCAGCGGCTTCACCATTGCCGAGATCGAGCCGCGGCTCTTCTCGTTCAACGCGCCGTTCGGAGCCTGCCCGGCCTGCGGCGGCCTCGGCGTGGAGCTCTATTTCGACGAGGATCTGGTGGTCCCGGACAAGAGCCTGTCGCTGCTGGCCGGTGCCCTGGCACCCTGGGCCAAGTCCAAGACACCGCATTTCCGCCAGACCATCGAGGCCCTGTCGAAGCATTACGGATTCTCGGGCGGCGATCCTTGGGAGGCGCTGCCGGACTTTGCCTGCCAGATTATGCTCTTTGGCTCGGGAGACGAAGAGATTCAGTTCCGCTTCGACGACAGCGGCCGGATCTACACCGTCAACCGGAGCTTCGAGGGCGTGATCCCAAATATGGAGCGCCGGTATCGCGAGACCGACAGCGCCATGATCCGCGAGGAGTTCGAGCGCTATCAAGCCAACCGCGCCTGTGGCGAATGCGGCGGGCACCGGCTGCGCGCCGAGGCGCTGGCGGTCAAGATCGGCGGAAAGCATATCGGCGAGATCACCGAGCTCTCGATCCGCGAGGCGCTCGACTGGGTGCGCGAAGCGCCGGCCGCGCTCTCCGCACAGAAACGCGAGATCGCCGAATCGATCCTGAAGGAAATCCGCGAACGCTTGGGCTTTCTGGTCAATGTGGGGCTCGACTATCTGACGCTAGCGCGCAATGCCGGAACGCTGTCGGGCGGGGAGAGCCAGCGCATCCGGCTCGCCTCACAGATCGGATCGGGTCTGACCGGCGTGCTCTACGTCCTCGACGAGCCCTCGATCGGCTTGCACCAACGCGACAATGGCCGGCTGCTCGACAGCCTGCGGGGTCTGCGTGATCAGGGCAACACGGTCATCGTGGTCGAGCACGACGAAGAAGCGATCCGCACCGCCGATCATGTTATCGACATCGGCCCCGGCGCTGGCGTGCATGGCGGGCGCATCATCGCCGACGGCAAACCCGAGGAAGTGGCCGCGGCCCCTACCTCGATCACCGGGCAATATCTGACCGGCACGCGCGAGATCACAGTCCCGCCCGAGCGCCGCAGGGGCAATGGCAAATGGCTCGAGATCGAAGGCGCTCGTGGCAACAACCTGCACAATGTCAACGCCCGGATCCCGCTCGGCACGTTTACTTGCATCAGCGGTGTGTCCGGTGGCGGCAAGTCGACATTGACCATCGAGACGCTTTACAAAACTGCGGCCGCCCGGCTGAACGGCGCGCGCACGCAGCCCGCCCCTTGCGACAGAATCCGCGGGCTCGACCAGCTTGACAAGGTGATCGACATCGACCAGTCGCCGATCGGGCGCACGCCACGCTCGAATCCGGCGACCTATACTGGCGCCTTCACCCCAATCCGCGACTGGTTCGCTGGGCTGCCCGAGGCGAAAGCCCGCGGCTACAAGGCCGGGCGCTTCAGCTTCAACGTCAAGGGCGGGCGTTGCGAGGCCTGTCAGGGCGACGGGGTCATCAAGATCGAGATGCACTTCCTGCCGGATGTCTATGTGACCTGTGAGACCTGCAAGGGCGCGCGCTATAACCGCGAGACGCTCGAGGTGCTCTACAAGGGCAAGTCTATCGCCGATGTGCTGGATATGACGGTCGAGGACGGTGTCGGCTTCTTCGAGGCGATCCCGATGATCCGAGACAAGCTCGAGACGCTAGAGCGGGTTGGCCTTGGCTATATCAAGATCGGCCAGCAGGCGACCACGTTGTCGGGCGGTGAGGCGCAACGGGTCAAGCTGTCGAAGGAACTGTCGAAGAAGGCGACGGGGCGGACGCTCTATATCCTCGACGAACCGACCACCGGCCTCCACTTCGAGGATGTCCGCAAGCTGCTCGAGGTGCTGCAAGAGCTGGTCGAGGCCGGCAACACCGTGGTGGTGATCGAACACAACCTCGACGTCGTGAAATGTGCCGATTGGATTGTCGATCTCGGACCAGAGGGCGGTGACGGCGGAGGCCGCGTGGTCGCCATGGGCACACCCGAAGAGGTCGCTGAGGTCGAGGACAGCCATACGGGGCGTTATCTGCGCCCCATGCTGGTCAAGGCCGGTCGGCTGGCTGCTGAGTAAGCCCGCAACAGCGGGTCTATGGGCCGATTGAGGTTCGGGAGCCGACCACCGGGCCGGCCCCCTTGGAAATCAGCCAGATTGACCGGGCTCTCCTTTCGGCCCTTCCGGACCCGCTGGGCCGGGGTCACCCTGTGGGCCGGCATCACCCTGCGGCCCCCGCTCACCTTGTGGACCGACCGGGCCCTGCGGACCGGGTTCGCCGGGCGCGCCGGCTTCACCTTTCGGACCGGCCGGCCCCGTCGCCCCGGCTTCACCTTCGGGACCCGCCGGACCCGGATCTCCCTGCGGGCCCGTAGCCC
>JBCCZI010000143.1:0-9681 GCA_039187815.1 Pseudomonadota bacterium
ACAACCCCCCCCCAACCCCCCACCCCCATTCCCCCCCCGCGCTCCCCCCCCCTGTGGGGGGGCCCCGCGGGCGCCGCGGGGGGGGGGGTGGCGGGGGCTCGATGCACCGGCCACCCCGACCCCTTTGCTCATTCGGCCGCTTTGGGAAGCTGTCCGATGGCGCCGCTGCCCGCGATTTCGACCAGCTCTTCCTCCGAATAGCCAAGCACATCGCGCAGAATCTCATCCGTGTGCTCGCCGAGCAGCGGAGAGCGCGTCACCTCGACCGGGCTGTCCGACATCTTGATGGGGCAGCCGACGGTAAAGTACTCGCCCCGCTCCGGATGCGGCACCTTGACGATCGTCCCCGTCGCGTGGAGCCCCTCGTCCTCCATGATCTCCTTCATCGAGAGGATCGGCCCCACGGGAATGTTCAGCGGGTTGCAGATCTCCATCACCTCGAATTTAGTCTTGGTCATGGTCCATTGCTCAATCCGCTCAAAGATCGCGTTCAGCTTGTCGAGCCGCTCGGACGGGCTGGCATAGCCGGGCGCGGTCTTCCAGTCGGGCTCGCCGATCACGTCGCAGACATGCTCCCAGACCGCCGCCTGGGTTATGAAATAGGTGTAGGCGTTGGGGTCGGTTTCCCAGCCCTTGCATTTGAGGATGCGGCCCGGCTGTCCGCCGCCGCTGTCATTGCCGGCGCGTGGGGTCGCCTCACCGAACGGGATGCCCTCGCCGAACTGGCTATACTCCTTCAGCGGGCCCGCCTCCAGCCGCTGCTGGTCGCGCAGCTTCACGCGGCAAAGGTTCAGCACGCCGTCCTGCATCGGCGCCAACACCTTCTGGCCGCGCCCCGAGGTCTCACGCTGATAGAGCGCGGCCACGATACCGAGCGCCAAGTGCAGCCCCGTGCCCGAATCGCCGATCTGCGCGCCGGTCACCACCGGTGGGCCATCAAGGAACCCGGTCGTCGAAGCTGAGCCGCCAGCGCACTGCGCCACATTCTCATAGACCTTGCAGTCTTCGTATTTGCCGGGCCCGAACCCCTTAACCGAGGCCATAATCATGCGCGGGTTGGTCTCTTGGATCCGCTCCCAGGAGAACCCCATCCGGTCGAGCGCCCCTGGGGCAAAGTTCTCCACCAGCACGTCGCAGCTCTCGATCAGTTTGGTCAGAACCTCTTTGCCCTTGGGTGTCTTGGGGTTCAGTTCGATCGAGCGCTTGTTGTGGTTGAGCATGGTGAAATAGAGACTGTCGGCGCCCGGCACGTCCACCAGCTGCTTGCGGGTCGCATCGCCGACGCCCGGGCGCTCGACCTTGATCACATCGGCGCCCATCCAGGCGAGCAGCTGCGTGCAAGTCGGGCCTGACTGCACATGGGTGAAGTCCAGAATTCGGACGCCGTCGAGCGCTTTCATCGATCTCTCCGTCATTTGTGGTGCTGGAGCAGGGTGGCCGGCGGTCGCGCCGGCCCACGCCTCACTTGTACATGGTTTGAGCTTTGGTTCCCGGGGCGTACTCGTTGGGGTCGATCCAGACATTCACCACGGCGCATTTGCCCGTTTTGGCGATCGCCTCGCGGGCGCGCAGCAAGGCCGGGCCGATCTGGTCCGCCTCGCGCACCTCCTCGCCGTAGCCGCCGATCATCTCACCGAACTTCGAGAACTCCACATCGCCGAGCTTGTTGCCGATATCGCCGCGGTTCTCGCCGTATTTCGCGATCTGGCCATAGCGGATCTGGTTCATGGCGGAGTTGTTGCCGATCACAGCCAGGAAGGGCGCACCGAACCGCTGGCTGGTCTCCATGTCAAAGGCCGTCATGCCGAACGACCCATCGCCATAGAGGCACATCACCTCTTTGTTCGGGTGCGCCATCTTGGCCGCCATCGCAAAGCCTGTGCCGACGCCGAGGGAGCCGAGCGCGCCTGGGTCCATCCACTGCCCCGGCCCGCGTGGGCGCACCGCTTGGGCCGAGATCGTAACCACATCGCCGCCATCGCCAATATAGATCGTGTCCTCGCCAAGGAACTCGTTGATCTCCCAGGCCAGGCGATAGGGATGGATCGGCGAGCGGTCCGAGGTGAAGAGCGGCATCAGCTTCTCGAGTGCCGCAGCTTCTGAGCCCCGCAGCCGCTCCATCCACTGGCGACGGAGTTGGCGTTTACCCTGGTCCATCCGCGCGCTCGCCGCGGCGACCACGGCCGAGAGGTTCGCTCCCGGATGCCCCGGCAGGCCCAGATCGATGTCCCGGTTCTTGCCCACAGTTCTGTAGTCGAGATCGAGTTGCACCAGCGTCAGATCCTTTGAGATCCGCTTGCCATAGCCCATGCGGAAATCGAACGGCGTGCCGACGATCAGGATGACGTCCGCCTCCTTGAAGGCGAGGCTGCGGGTGCGGTCGAAGTGGTGCTCATCCCCAGGCGGCAGCATGCCTCGCGAGGCGCCGTTCATGTAGACCGGCACATCCAGCGCACGGGCAAAGGCGATGGCCTCGTCCACCGAACCGCTGGCAAACACCTGCTGACCGAAAAGGACGGCCGGGCGCTCAGCGTTCACCAGAATATCTGCCAGCCGCTCGATATCATTGGCATCGGCCATCACCCGGGGGCTCGCGCGGTAGTGCCCCGGGGCCGGGATTCGCGCCTGCTCAAGCGACACCTCGGCATCGAGGATGTCCCGGGGGATCTCGAGATAGGCCGGGCCATAGGCGCCCGTGAAACACTCTCGCGCCGCCATCGAGATCATGTCGGCGATCCGCTCGGTCGAGAACACCCCGCTCGAGAACTTGGTGATCGGCGCCATCATGTCCACATGCGGCAGGTCCTGGAGCGATCCCATCTTGTGCTGGGTCAGCGAGGACTGCCCGCCGATATGCAGGATCGGGCTCTCGGAGCGGAACGCTGTGGCCACACCCGTCACCGCATTGGTGCAGCCTGGGCCCGCCGTTGTGACAACACAGCCGAGCTTGCCCGTCTGGCGTGCATAGCCGTCCGCCGCATGGGCCGCCACCTGCTCATGGCGCACATCGACGATCTTGATCCCCTCGTCGATGCAGCCGTCATAGATGTCGATGATATGCCCACCGCAAAGCGTAAAGATCGTGTCGACGCCCTCGGCCTTCAGCGCCTTGGCGACCAAACGGCCACCGGATACCACGCTGTCGTCCGTGCTCTTCTTGGCCAGCGTATCGTGGGCAGTCAGTGAAGTCGCCATGGTGTTGCCTCCCAGCTTATGGTCGTTCTGGCGTCACTCGGCCGGGTTTGACCGGTCCAGGGGTCTTTGTCGTCGGCTCATCGCACCTGACCCTCGGTCAGCCCGGCGATTTCGTTCCAGCTTTGGCTGATGTACTGGTGCAGCCGCATCGTGTGCTCACGGACAAGGCGGCTGGCGAGGTCGGCATCGCGCGCTTCGATGGCCTCAATGATTGCTGTATGATCGACGACGGAGCGATCCGCCCGATCCGCATCGATCAACGCGCGGCGGCGCACAGCTTTGAGATGGGTGAACAACCCCTGGGCGATGTCCTCGAGCATGGCGCACCGCGAGAGACGCAACACGGCGAGATGGAACTCGATATTGGCCTCCGAGTATTCGCCGATCTGCGCGCGGGCCTTCAGCGAGGTGTATTGGGTGCCGATTCGCCGCAACACGGCGATCTCGTCGTCCGAGGCAACCTCGCAGCCAAGCCGCGCCGCCATGCTCTCGAGCGCCGCCCAAACGGTCACCATCTCCAAGATCTCGCTCAGAGATTTGCGCCGGATAAAGACCCCGCGTCGGGCCTGAATATCCACGAACCCTTCCTGCTCGAGACGCATGATCGCCTCGCGGATCGGAGTTCGCGAGATGCCCAACTGCTCGGCCAGACTGCGTTCGTCGAGGCGCAGATTGGTCTCAGGATCATAGATATCCAGATCCATGATCGACGCCTTGAGAACGCCGTAGATATGCTCCTTCAGGCTGAAAGAGGCCCCGACCGGCTCAAGGCTGATCTGCTTGCTCACGGTGGTCTCCGAACATCGGACGCGGCGGGCCGTCGCGGCCCTGGCTCCTGGTATACCATGACCCAAGGGCCATTGGCTGTCAACGCTTTCACCCTTGCCGGCCAACATGCTAACCGGGGGTCAAGATGGGCGACGGACAGGGCGATGGCGGGCTCCAAACCAGGCAAGACCGATGCGGTGACGCCCATGATGGCCCAGTATCTGGGGGTGAAGGCCGAACACCCGGATGCCCTGCTGTTCTACCGCATGGGGGACTTCTACGAGATGTTCTTCGACGATGCGGTCGCGGCGGCGGCGGCGCTCGACATCACCTTGACCAAGCGTGGCCAGCATCTGGGCGAGGACATCGCGATGTGCGGCGTGCCGGTTCATGCGGCCGAAAGCTATCTGCTGACCCTTATCCGCAAGGGCTTTCGCGTGGCGGTCGCCGAGCAGACCGAGGACCCAGCAGAGGCCAAGAAGCGCGGCGCCAAGGCGGTGGTCGCGCGCGAGGTGGTGCGGCTGGTCACGCCGGGCACGCTCACCGAAGACACGCTGCTCGAGGCCCGGGCTCACAACCACCTGGCGGCTTGGGCCGAGATCCGGGATGAGACAGCGATCGCCTGGGCCGATCTCTCGACCGGCGATCTGTCGGTGACCAGCGTCGCGGCGGCCGGGGTTGGGCCGCTGATGGCGCGGATCGCGCCGGCCGAAGTGCTGGTGCGTCAGGATCAGCAAGACCGACTTGGCCCCCGGATCGCTGAGACCGGAGCTGTCGCGACGCCCCTCGGAGCGGCCAGTTTCGAAAGCGGCTCGGCGGGGCTTCGGCTGGCCGCCTTGTTCCGGGTCGAGACGCTCGATGGCTTTGCCGCGTTCAACCGTGCCGAGATCTCGGCCTTGGGCGCGATCGCCGACTATCTGGAGTTGACCCAGAAGGGCGCCCTGCCGCGGCTAAAGCGTCCCATCCGTGAGGCATCCGGAGGCATTCTGTCGATCGACGCCGCGACCCGTCGCAACCTTGAGCTGACACGCGCCATGCATGGGGGGCGTGCGGGCTCGCTGCTGGCCGCCGTGGACCGCACGCGCACCGGTGTGGGGGCCCGGCTGCTCGAGGCGCGCCTTGCAGGGCCGCTGACCGATGCCGCGGCCATCGGGGCGCGGCTCGACGCGGCCGCCTGCCTTGCCGAGGACAACCGTCTGCGTACCCGGCTGCGCGAGCTCCTTGCCGGCACCCCGGATCTCGAGCGGGCCCTGTCGCGGCTAGCCCTTGGGCGCGGCACACCGCGAGACCTCGGAGCGGTGGGTCGGGCGCTCGAGGCCGGGGCGGCGATCAGCGGTGCGATCCAAAGCTTGCCCGAGCGCCCAGGCGCGTTGGCGGCGACCGCCGAGGCCCTGTCCGGCCACCGGCCCCTGATGGAGCGCCTTCTACAGACGCTGGTTGAAGAGCCGCCTGCCCTAGCGCGCGAAGGCAGTTTCATCGCGGCCGGAATCGATGCGGACCTCGACGAGTCGCGGCGGCTGCGTGACGAGGGGCGGCGGGTGATTGCCCAAATGCAGTCCGACTATGCCATCGAGACCGGCATCCCTTCGCTCAAGATCCGCCACAACAACGTGCTCGGGTATTTTATCGAGGTCACGGTCACCCATGCGCCCAAGATGCAGGCTTTGGCCGACCGGTTCCGGCATCGCCAAACGCTTGCCTCGGCCATGCGCTTCACGACGGCGGAGTTGGCGGATCTTGAGAACCGGATCCTGAACGCGCGCGCCCGGGCAGTCGAGATCGAGCTCGCTCTCTTCGAGGCGCTCCGCACCGAGATCGTCGAGGCTCAGGCGCCCCTCGGCGCTGCCGCACGCGCCTTGGCTGAGATCGATGTGGCCGCTTCGGCGGCGCTGTTCCTGGCCGAAGAGCGGTGGTGCCAACCCAAGGTCGACGCCAGCCGCGCCTTCCAGATCGAGGGTGGCCGCCACCCAGTGGTGGAGCAGGCCATGCGCGCCCGTGGAGAGCCGCCCTTCGTGCCCAATGACTGCGATCTCGGCGCCGATGAGACTGGACCTGCTCCGCTCTGGCTGCTGACCGGGCCGAACATGGCGGGCAAATCGACTTTCTTGCGACAGAATGCCCTAATCACGGTGCTGGCGCAGGCGGGGCACCCGGTGCCGGCGACATCGGCGCGGATCGGGCTGGTGGATCGGCTCTTCTCCCGGGTCGGGGCGGCGGATGACCTGGCGCGGGGCCGCTCGACCTTCATGGTCGAGATGGTCGAGACGGCTGCCATCCTCAACCAGGCGGGACCGCGCGCCTTGGTGATCCTCGATGAGATCGGCCGAGGGACGGCGACCTATGACGGACTCTCGATCGCCTGGGCGGTGCTGGAGCACCTGCATGACGCCACGCAGTGCCGTGGGCTGTTCGCAACCCATTATCATGAGCTCACAGCGCTCTGTGATCGTCTGGCTGCCCTGGCGCCGGCAACTGTCGCAGTCCGCGAATGGGAGGGGGAGGTCATCTTCCTGCATGAGGTGCGGCCAGGCGCAGCCGATCGATCCTATGGCGTTCAGGTGGCGCAGCTTGCCGGGCTCCCAGACCCCGTGATCGAGCGCGCGCGCGCCGTGCTTAAACGCCTCGAGAAGTCCGAGCGAGAGGGAGGCACACCCGATCTGCTCGCGGGGCTGCCACTCTTTGCGGCGGCGGAGCCCGCGCCTGCGTCCAGCCCACCCGCCGATCCCAGCGCCCAAGCGGTTCTCGATCGTCTGCGCGCCCTGTCGCCCGATGCCCTCAGCCCCCGCCAAGCGCTCGACGTGCTCTACGACTTGCGCGAGGTGCTCGATCCACCATCCGAGGTATGAGAGGGCTCGGGCCGACCGGGCCGACCGGGCCGCGTCAGGACGAATGCCAAGACACAGCCGAGTGTCACCGCTTGGATCGCAAGGATCTCGGGCGCAATCCCGAGGGCCAGCGAGAGACCAAAGGCGAGCGCGATCGTGATCACCGCTGCACGCTTTCCGGCCCGCGAGATCGCCCTATGCTGACGCCAGTCCTGGATCGCCGGGCCAAAGCGGGGATGGGTCACCAGCCAGTGGTGCATGCGCTCGGACCCCCGGGCAAAGCAATAGGCAGCAAGGATTAGAAACGGTACCGTCGGAACCAGCGGCAGCACAGCGCCCACCATGCCCGCCGCAAGGGCGATCCAGCCGGCGGCCAACCAGACGATCCTCAGCATGGGCGCTCCCGTTGCCTCTTGTGCGTGAGGTAGGCGCAGTCGCCGCTCAGTCCACCAGGGCCTCGATCACCCGGTTGAGCACGAGCCGTCCGCGATCAGTGGCGCGCAGACGTTGGCCTTCTCGGGCGATCAGGCCGTCCTCCTCGAGCGGGCGGAGACGGGACGGTGCCAGCATACGGCCCGAGAGGCGGGCATGGCGGTCGGCATCGATCCCCTCGGACAAGCGCATCGCCATCAGAAGATGCTCGACCGCCTGGTCTTCTGGAGCCAGCGGGCTCGTGCTCATGGCGTGTCCCTCGGCGCGCACGGCGGCCATCCAAGCCGCCGGATCGCGCTGGGTCTCGGTCGCCCGGCGCACCCCATCGGGTCCGGTGATGCGCCCATGTGCCCCTGGCCCCGCACCGGCATAGTCGCCATAGCGCCAATAGATCAGATTGTGCCGGCACTCGGCGCCGGGCCGCGCATGGTTCGAGACCTCATAGGCGGGCAGACCCGCCGTTGCCGTCATCGACTGGGTGAGATCGTAGAAATCCGCCGCCAACTCGGTGGCGGGAACGATCAGCTTGCCGCGGGCGTGCAGTTCGGCAAACCGCGTCCCGGGCTCGATCGTGAGCTGATAAAATGACAGGTGGTCGACGGCCATAGCCATGGCGCGGGCCAGTTCAGCCTCCCAGGCCGCGAGGCTTTGGCCGCTCCGCGCATAGATCAGATCGAAGCTGACCCTCGGAAACACAGCGCGGGCGATGGCAAAGGCCGCCTCGGCTTCGTGCACGGTATGCGTCCGGCCGAGCGCCTTGAGATCGCGGTCGTTCAGCGCCTGCACGCCCATTGAGAGCCGATTGACCCCAGCGCTGGCATAGCCCTGGAAGCTCTCCGCCTCGGCGCTTGTGGGATTGGCCTCAAGCGTAATCTCTGCCCCGGGTGCCAAGCCCCAAAGCCGGTCAACCGTTTCGATCAGCCGCGCCACCGTGGCGGGATGCATCAGACTGGGGGTGCCGCCGCCAAAGAACACCGTATCGGCCGGCCTCGGACCCGACAGGGCCCGCATGGCGCCGAGTTCGGTGACCAAGGCGTCTTCCCAAGCGGCGTGGTCGACACTGCGGCTCACATGGCTGTTGAAATCGCAATAGGGACATTTGGCCAGGCAGAAGGGCCAGTGGATGTAGACGCCGAACCCGCCGGCCTGCCAGTCGGCGCTCACGGGCGGCGTCGCAAGGCGAGAAGGACCCAAGTCAACCCGACTGCGCCCCCCGCCACAGCAATCAGATTGTCGCGCCACAGCCCAAACAGCACAAAGACCCCAAAGAGCGCCAACAGCACTTTCGCATGTTTGCGAGCATAGGCGTACCGAGCCGCGCGGCGGTCCTCGCGATCAGCCATTTTGGGGCTCGCGCATGGCTGTGACCTCGATCTCAACCTTCATGCTGGGATCGACCAAGCCGGCGACGACCATGGTGGCAGCGGGACGGATCTCCGAAAAAGCCTCGCGCATGGCCGGCGCGATGGTGTCTTGCAGGGCCGGATCGGTGATCGTGTATTGCACCCGCACCACATCGGCCATTGCGAACCCGGCTTTGACCAGCACGGTGTCGATGGTCGCAAAGGCGTTGCGGGCCTGTTCCAGCGCATCCTCTGGCATCCGCATCGCGGCATAGTCATAGCCAGTGGTTCCGGCGACAAAGCACCAGTCTCCCTGCACGACCGCACGGGAATAGGCGAACGCCGTCTCGAAGGGCGATCCGGTCGAGTGCAATTGGCGGCTCATGACAAGACTCCGATGCCGGGTAGAGAGCCCACCCATGCCGCATTTTTCGCCTCGGCGCAAAGGTGAATATTTTCACATCATCTACGCAATACCAAGCATACATATGGAGTCGCAAAGAGTAATTCGTAAATAGGAGAAAAAAATGCAAGCCGCAGATCCCAAAGAAATCAAATCGTTTGCCATTGAGACGCAGAAGGAGCTTAAATCTGCATTGATGGATATTAAAAACCTTGGTGTTGACGAAAAAATCAAAAAGCCACTGCTTGATGCTGTCGCAAAAAAAGAATCCGAGATTATGCGTAATATTGTAGATTTAACGCGCAACAGCTCCGCCGATGTGATGAAACGAATCTCAATAGGACTTGATGAAGTCGAGCGTCTGATGGATTCGGCTGAGACAAAAGCCATCAAGACGGCGAAGAAAGGTAAGAATGAGGTTGAAAAAACCTTTAAGAAGGGCCTGTCGAAAGCAAAAACTGGCGTCAAGAAGTTAAAAAAAGGGATCTCGAAGCTGTTCTGAATCCTGCACGCCTTCGGAACTACAATCGGAAGAAGGCGCGTCGTCCTGAGGAAGGCGTGCCCTTAAAACTCTGCTAGCGGAGCGGCTCCCAGGATTGGAACGCAGGGGTTCGGGCGGTGGTTATGGCGTCCGGATCGGCGCGCCAGGTGAAGGGCCTGGCTTCGGTCTCGTTGTGCTCGGCGATGACGTCGCGAAGCGGCGGGCGCGCAGCGT
>JBCCZI010000144.1:0-9656 GCA_039187815.1 Pseudomonadota bacterium
CGAACTCGGCGCCATCGGACCACAGCGGATCGCCCCAGCGGACCATGACATCGACCTTGTACCCCGCGGGCACGACCACATCGTCGGCGATCGAGGTCGTGATCTGATCAAAGGCAAAGCGGCTGGTCGACGCCTTGGCCTTGGTCACAGTCAGCGTTCCGCCAAGAGCGGCAAAGCTGCCAAAAGCGAGCACGCCGCCCAGGAACCCGCGGCGCTCGATCGCCGCCTCCACGATGCGGTCAAAATCGTTGTCTTCGGGCTTGGGGTTCACGAGCTCGTCGAACTCGTCAAAAGACAGGTCCGTCGTGTCGATGCGCGTCATTCGAATCTCCGTTCAGCTGGTGACCTGATCCGGTCATTGGCGTCGTGCGAGCCCCGTCAGCCGCCCCCATTGGAGGACCCATAGCCGAGGTCTTTTAGAGCTCCGGCGTGGTCAAATCGACTGACGGTCGCTGCGCGGTCGAGTATAACCGGCAATGTATCAGTACGATGACGCCACAACGACCAATCTGCCTTTGGTTGCGGAGAGATTGACGCAGGATGGTTTGCCAAGAGCGGGTTGGGCCAAGCCCCAGCCCGGTCGTAATTTCAGGAAGGATGGAGCCATGAGGGTGGCCCTCGCTCTGATCGCGCTGCTTGCGCTACCGTCGGCGGCCCGCGCGCTGCCGGCCGAGAACCACTGGACCACCGAGGCGGACCCGGCCTCGGCAGCGAAGCTTGAGGAAAGCGTCCAGCTCATCGAGCAAGAGGCGTATGACCAGGCGCTCCCGATCCTCGAAGATCTGGCAAAGACGCAGCCCGCGAACGCGGATGTACTCAACCTACTGGGCTTTGCGCACCGAAAAACGGGCAATCTGGATCTCAGCGGCGCCTATTACCAGCGCGCGCTGTACCTGAAACCCGACCATCTCGGAGCGCTCGAGTATCAAGGCGAGCTCTTTCTGCTGCAGGGAAACATCCAGGGCGCAAAGGACAATCTGCGCCGCCTCGAGATCCTGTGCGCCGAGGGCTGCGAGGAGCGAGAGGAGCTCGACGAGGCCATCCGCGGCTGGCTCGCGCAATAGCCGCGAGCGCTGTTGCAGCCGCATGCCCCCGGCGCGGCGGCGAGCCCAGAGAACACGGTGCCAATTTTCGCCACAATTTGGCTAAAATTTGTTAAGCCTTTCCCTGCATAGTACCCGCCAGTTTTTGCATATGGGTTTCCTAGCGATGAAGATTCTGGTGCTCGAGGACGATGTGCAACTGCGCATGGCCTTTAGAGATGCACTGGAGGATGCCGGGCACAGCGTCACTGCCGTCGGCTCTATCGAGGATGCGCACGAACGGCTTGAGCGCCGGGATCTCGACCTGCTGCTGCTCGATCTCGACATCGATGGCCAGTGCGCCCTGCCCATCGCCGACTTGGCGCGCTATGCCATCCCCAATGCCGAGGTCATCATCGTGACCGGCAGCAGGGCCTATCCCTGGGGCGAACTCCATGCCCGAGCGCACAATGTGAGCTGGAGCATTCGCAAGCCGGTGGCTCTCTCGGATCTGCTGAATGTGATAGACTTTACCGAACACCGGCGCTTGAAGCGATCGCAATTGGCGTCGTGTCCAAATCCTTTTGGCGGAGATCGCATATGTTAAGACGCGCATTCCTGGCCGGCATTGCCAGCGGCGCTGTGGCTGCGGCCCCGGTTCGGGCCAGCGAGACAACACTCCGCGCCGTCGCAGACGAATGGCCGCCCTTCTCTGGCTCGGCCTTGCCGAACAAGGGGCTATCGCTCGACGTCATCACCACCGTGCTCAGACGGGCTGGACACCGGGTCGAGGCGGACATCCTGCCCTGGGCCCGGATCATGGTGGGCGCCCGCACGGGACGCCACGACATCATTGGCAGCTTGTTCTTCGACCCGACGCTGACCGATGTCCTGACCTATTGCGAGGAACCATACTACAGGACAGACATCAAGCTGGTGCGGCGCAAGGGATCGGATATCACCTATGCCGGGCTCGAGTCACTGCGCCCCTATTCGATAGCCGTCGGGGATGGCTTTCTGTACACCGAGGCCTTCGATCGGGCCAAGGGGCTGAACAAGATCGTGGTCACCACGACGATCCAAGGGGTGCAGATGGTGGCGCATGGGCGGGCGGATCTCACCATCGACAGCGTCGAGGTCATTCGCCATGCGATCCAGCAAGAAGACCCGACGCTCGCGGACAGGGTGGAGTTCTTGGAACCGGCCCTTGGCACGCGCAGCCTCCACATGGCCGTCAGCAAGGCGCTGCCGAACCGGGCGCAGGTGGTGGCGGATTTCAACCGCGTGTTGGCCGAGATGCAGCATGACGGCTCGATGCAGGATCTGCTCCGCCGGCACAACCTGACCTGACACGCCGGTGCCGGTGCGCGTCGCCCTATTTGGCCGAACCGGCCGCCTTGGCCAGCGCCTGGTCTTCTTTATGGTGCTGTCGAGCGCTGCGCTGTCGACCGTCGCGTCTGGCGTCCAGCTCTATCTGAGCTATGCCCGCGACCGCGAGCAGGTCAGCCGCGATTTCGAGGTCATCGAGACGAGCTTCCGTGAGCCTTTGGAAACCGCGCTCTGGACCTTCAACTTTCGCCAGATCGAGTCGATCCTCGATGGCATCGCCGCCGGCCAGAACGTCGTGGACATCGAGTTGAAGGCCAGCTCCGGCCACGCCTGGAGCCGCGGCACGGGCGATGTGCTGACGGACCCGATCGCGCGCCGGTTTGAGCTGATCCGCGAGACCGCCGCCGGAGAGGTCGAAGTTCTGGGCACTCTCGATGTCGGCTTGACGCTCGCCTATGTGAACGATCGGCTGTGGACACAGTTTCTCACGCTCTTTGTCTCCAATCTGGCCAAGACCTTCTTGGCGTCCATTGCGATGCTGTTGATCTTCGATCTGCTCGTCACGCGGCATCTGCGCCAGATCACCCGCGCTTTGGGCAAGCGGGACTGGACCGAGACCACCGAGGCGCTTCGCCTCGACCGGCCGGCGCTCGACGTCGCCGACGATCTCGACCGCATCGTCCAGGCGATCAACGGTGCCAAGCAGCGGATCTCCCAGTCGCTGACCGAACTCGAGCGTGAGGTCAGCGAACGGCGCCAGGCGGAAACCGTGGCCGTGCGGGCCAGCGAAGTGCGCCGCGCCTTCCTCTCGACCATGAGCCACGAGGTGCGCACGCCGCTGAACGCCATCCTCGGCCTGCTCGAGCTGATCGAGCACGCCGACATCCCCGACCGCCAGAAGCGCCAGGCCAAGGCGGCTCAAGTCTCTGCAAACGCCCTTCTCAAGCAACTCAGCAATGTCCTCGAGGTCGCCCAGCTCGAGGCCAAGGCGTTGGAACTGCGGATCGAGCTCACGCCCATCGCAACGCTGGTGCACGAGTGCGAAGGCCTCATCGAGGGCGCCATCGCCCACAGCGGTAAACCCATCGAAAACTCGGTCTCTGTTGCGCAAGACGTGCCATCGGAGGTCCGGATCGACAAGAGCCGCGTTGTCCAGATCCTGGTAAACCTGATCGACAATGCCGTGCGGTTCACCGAGGTCGGCCGCATCTCGCTCCAGATGGACGTCATATCAGATCTACAAAAAACAGTTGCCTTGAGGATCAGAGTGACCGACACGGGGGTAGGTATATCAATCGAAGACCAAAGCCACATTTTTGAGCGATTTTCACAAGTCGAGAATGTGATGACGCGTCGCCACGGTGGATCCGGGCTTGGGCTGTCGATTTGCAAGGAGCTTGCAGCCCTGATGGGCGGGAGAGTCGAACTCGAAAGCACGCCGGGCCAGGGGTCGAGTTTTGCCCTGATCCTGCCATTGGAGACTGAGGGGGTGTAGCCGACATGTCGACCAGGGTGCTCGTCGTCGAGGACGAAGCGATCACACGCTTCATGATGACGGAGATGTGCGACGAGCTCGGCTATCGATGCAAGACCGCCGCCAATGGCGAGCAGGTCCTAGAGGTCCTCGAGCGCGACCCCGATATCGCCGATGTGATCCTGATGGACATCCACATGCCGAAACTCTCTGGCGATGATGTGACCCGGCGGATCCGGCAGGCCGACACGGATCCTCCAAAGAACGTTTTCATCCTGGCCGTGACCGCCGACCAGGACTGGCATGACCTCGAGCGGTGCCGAGCCGCGGGGTTCAATGGCGTGATCCCCAAGCCGGTGTCGCTCCGCAGCATTGAGGCCGCGATCCAAGTCCTTCGTTAGCGGGGCCAGGCCGAGCGCGAACGCGGCCGAGCCGAGCGAAGGTGCCGTCGCCCTTTGCGGCGATCAGGGACCATGAACGGCAATCGGATCGCCGAGCGCATCCAAATCGGCCTCGACACCGAGACCCGGGCTGTCCGTCGCATAGAGCTTTCCCGCTTTGACGATCGGACCGCCACGGCCTGTGGAGCGCGTGTTGTAGTTGAATAGATCCGTTGAGTTCACCAGGTATTCCGCCGGTGTCGACGCTGCAAAATGCGCAACGACGGCAGAGGTGATCTCCCCGCCCCAGGTGTCCTCCGAGACCACAGGGATGCGGTTCTCGATGAGAAAATCCCGGACCCGCCGAGCTTTCGCCAATCCGCCGAGATTGGAGATCTTGAGGCAGCAGATCTCGGCCCCACGGTCTTGGACGATGCGCTGGGCCGCCTGCATGCCGGTGACGCACTCGTCGAGCTTCATCGGCTGCGCCACATGCGGGCGGACCTGCTGACACTCCTCATAGGTCCGGCAGGGTTGTTCAAAGATGTAGTCTAGGTCCCGAGTCGCATTGGCCACTCGAATGGCATCGTCGATGCGCCAGCCCTGATTGGCATCGGCCATCGCCTTCTCGCCGGGGCGGAGCAAGGGCACGGTTTCGCGGATGCGGCGGATGTCGGTCTGCCAGTCGGACCCGACCTTGACCTGAAATTGGCGATAGCCGGCATCACGGTAGCGGTCGAGCTCGGCCCGGGTCTCATCGACCGAGTTCTGCGGCGCAACCCGGTACATCGGCGCCCCGTCCGTCAGTTTGCCCCCGAGCAGCATCCAGACCGGAAGCTCACCGGATTTGCCCAGGATGTCGTAACAGGCCGCGATGATCGGGGCCTTGGCATAACCATGCCCCAAGACGGTGGCATCCATGATCCACCCGATCGCGTCGACCTGCCTCGGATCCTGGTCGTAGAGCCTCGGGGCGAGCAGCTGGATGGTCGAGGCAACGCCTTCGGAATGGGCGACCATGTAATTCTCGCCGCAGGGCGTGAACTCGCCGCATCCGGTGAGCCCGCAGGCGGTCTCGACGACGACGACCGTCGCTTTGGCAACCGAGATCGCATTCCCCGCCCCCCAGCGATAGCTGCCGCCCACATAAGGCAAATCGGTCCGATAGACGCGGATCGTCCTGATCTTCATGCGCGCGCAGCCCCAATTGCGAGGGCCAGTCTGCACGGCCCCGGTGTTTCCCTCGCCATTCCTCAGCGATAATCGGGACACAGACAAGACCGCCGCGGACCATGCGGACCGGTGGCGGTTTGGTCTGTGGCATGAATTGAGGTTCAGGAGCTATCGCTCTTGGCCGGCCATAGCCTGAGGTGGCGCCGGGCGAGCCGAGCCTCAACCGGTTTCGAGCTCGTAGAGAGTGTACCCCTCAGCTTCGCCGGCAATGAAGCCGATGCGCTCATGTTTGTGGCTCTGCTCCCAGTCGACGGACTGGTCTTCGTGGACGCGCACCAGAGCTTGGCCATCTTTGGTTCTGTAGCGGACGGTTGCGGCCTCGGTGTCGCGCATCGTCTGCAGATCGGCCAGGAACACGTCTCCTCCGAGGGCGAAATCCTCGACCCCCGTCTGCTCCCAACGAAAGCCCGCACCCTTCCGACCGACGTCATAGGCGACGCTGTCCGAGGCCTCGACCGCGATCCAATCGACCAAGGCGTTCAGATCGCTGTCGATGCGGGCGTCTTCCTCCTGGAGCGTCACGAGGAAGCCGTCAACGGTCACCTCGTCATTGCGCTCGGTGATTGTCGCATCGCTGTCGGAGATGGCTTGGCTGAAGACCACGGGAGAGGCCTCAAAGCCCGGCTCGAAGGCCACGGAGACTTGGCCATCGGTGCCCGCCACGGTCGAGCCGGCCTGGATGAGCGTCCCGTCCTCGAGGGTGTGGACGCCCGCGGTCGCGGCCATCCAGCTGATCGTCTCGGCATCGGCGCGAACGCCGTCCTGATAGACCCATTCGTCAAGCTGAAACTCAAAGCCCTCGTCGGTCACATTGCGCACGGCGGGCACGATGGGATCGCCATGGCTCCACGAGGCTGGGCCCATCACGACCACCGCATCGGGGATGACCTCAGCGAAGGCGACCGAGAACCAGCCATCGGGGTCGTCCTGAAGCACCGTCTCGGTGCCCATCTCCAGGCGCGGCGCAGGCTCTGGCGTCGGCACCGGCTCCGGTGTGGGTTCGGGTTCGGGCTCTGGTTCGGGCTCGGGAGGGGGCTGCAGATCGCCAGAGATCTTGGTTGAGGTGGCGCTGGGGTCGAAGTTCAGCGCGTGCTGCTTGCCGCCAAGCTCGGCCTCAGAGCGATGGATGACCTGGATCTGGTCGATGGCCAGTTTGTGCGATCTGCCGGCGACATAAATCGTCCAATCGCCCACATAGCCAGAGGGGATGTCGAGCGCGAGAAAGGAGCCGCGCTGGCCCTCCTCTTGGATCGCCCAGGACCAGGTCAGCGGATCAAGCCCGCCGCTGTCAAAGCCCGTCTCCTCCCCCCGGCCGTTTGCAAAGACCTTGCTCCAATGGAGCTGGCCGCCGGTCGAGACGTCTGCAATGGCAACCTTGCTGTTCAGGATGGGCCCGCCTGCGGCCGAGGCGAAATAGACGTCGTTGCCTGCGTCGCCTGCGTCCACGCCCTGACCCTCGGGCTTGATCATGCGGATGCCGACATAGTACCGCCCGCCCGGATCACCCTCGTCGATGGTGAAGGTGTAGGCCATCGGCGTGGTCTGATGGATCCACTCCTTTTGCAGATAGCTCTGGCCCGCGGCGGGCACGATCCGGTCCTTGGTGTCATCGCGCCACAGGACGCCGTCGCCGGACAGACCCTCGATCTCGGCCCCCCCGAACACCGTCGTGACCGTCCACAGATCGGCAAAATTCTCCCAGCTGCTCCGGCCGTCGTTGAGCACGCGGATCCCGTCCTCGGCCTCGATCACGGCGCGCTTGTCCACGACGGCGTGCACATCATAGGTCAGGACAGGCTCTTGCTGGGGCTCCGGCGCCAGGCTCTGCCCGGCCTGGATAAAGGACTGTGCCTCGCGAGGATCGAGCCGGACCGTGGGATCCGTCTCCGTTAGCGCCCAGAGCAGCATCGCGGCGTCCGAGGCATCATAGGAGATATCGTAGTAATAGGGGTTCATGCCCTCTGAAAGGGTCGGCGGCCCCTCGGGCCCATTCGCCAGATCCATGATGGCGTTCGCTTCCTGGATCACCGGATCATCGGATGCGTCCAGCCACTCCCACCACTTGCTCTTGAAGCCTGTGCCCGGGGCGTTGCTCGTCGGCGTGGTGAAGCCGTTGCGATCGACCATGTCAATGAAGCTGACTTGCGGGAACTCGGCCTTGAGCGTCGCCCAAGGCACGCCCTGTGCCTCGTTCCACCCGGAATGCGAGACGAGCGTGAGGTTCGAAAGATAGTCCGGACCCACGCGCTTCAGCGCGTCATAGGTGGCGGTCATCGGGCCGCCCTCCAGGATCAGAACACGCTCGCCGCTGTCCAACATGGCGACCAGATCGTCCTCGGCCCGAGACGGGTCGTCCTCATAGCTCCGAGTGTCGATCCCCAGCCCGTTGGCAAAGGCGGCCGCTTGCTCCATCGCCTCGGCCTGCCACGGCACCGACGCCTCAAACTGGTTGTTGCTGTAGAAAAAGCTGGTGCGGTCCTCGATCCCCGCCGCTTTGGCAAGCACGGCTGCAATCGGCAGCGCGGCAATGTCATCCGGGTCGTTGTTGTTGCCGTCAAAGTGAAACACCACGCGATCGAACGCACCTGACCCAATAAGACTGGATGGATTGATGTCCATGACGTGCCCTCTGCATCTGCGAACCTGGACCTGTTGGGTCTCTCAACCCACTTGGAGAGATCATCCAAAAGGACCCGGTCGCACACCCCATACATCCCTTGGTTGTACCAAGTGTTCTGGGCCGCAAGCCAATGCGCTCCGCGCCAATCTGATCGAGATATGGGCAAATCACGCCAATCTGCTGTGCTCGCTTGCTTGCTCAGGCATTTTAATGAAATTGGTTCTAGTAAATGGAACCCGTATCCGAGAGTTGAGGCGTCGTGAATATTCGGGACATGCCAGCGCCGCAGGGTTCGTCTTCCGTGGTGATCCCGACTGTCGCATTCGCACTAAAGCTCGGCATCGATGCCCGGAAGATCGAAACGCGCATCGGCCTGCCGCTTGCGGAACTGAACACCTGGGAAGAGCGGGTCGGCGACGAGGTGCTCCCGCGGCTCTGGGCGCTGATCGGCGAAGAGACCTCGCGCCCGGCAGTGCCACCCACGCTCGAGATGGCGCGCATGGCGCCCATCTCGTTCTTTGGGCACCTCTCCAGCCTCGCCCGGGTCGCTCCCGACCTGGCGTCGACCTTGCAAGCCCTGGCGCAGAACTGCGATCTGATCAGCGACCGGGCCATGTCCGAGTTCGAGGTCTCGGGATCCTTTGCGCTGTTGCGCGCCTGGCATCCGCTCGAAGTGCTTGATGGCGGCCGCTCTCACGAGCTGTTTTCAGCCATGATCAGTCGGCTGATCACCCATGTGTTCGGCGACGATGTGCGCGCGACCGAAGTGCGCTTTGGCTTTGAGAGCCAGGGCGAACGCGAGCCCTTTGAGCAGTTTTTCGGCTCGACCGTCCGCTTCGATCCCTCGGCGGGCGGGGTCACAATGGTGTTCGATCGATCCCTGCTGCAGCGGCGAAACCCCAGGGCAAACCAGGTGGCCGCGCGCTTTATGGAGGGGTTCATCGCCGAGTTGCGGGCGCAGCAGGTCCGCGACGGCTATCCGCGGGAGCTCTGGCGCCTGCGCGCCGCGATTTCCGCCGCAATGCAAGGCGGTCAGCCCCCGCGCGCACCAGATATCGCCAAACGGGCGGGCATGAGCCTGCGCTCGGCCCAGCGCCAAGCGGAGCAGTTCGGCCTCACGCTGCGCCAATTGGTGGACGAGACGCGGCTAGAGCGTGCGAAGGCGCTGTTGAGTGCGAACCCCACGGCCTCGGTCGAAGATCTCGGCCGGCATCTGGGCTATTCGGAGCCCAGCGGCTTCCGCCGCGCCTTCAAGAAGTGGTCGGGCGAAAGCGTCGGGCAATTCCGCTCGCGTCTGCGTTGATGGAGGCATCTGGCCGATAGGTACCAGAGCGCAGGACTAGAACCTGGCGCCGAGGGTGAGCGTGGCCGAGAATTGCCCTGTTTCAGCAGCACCAAAGCCCAGCACGAGCGGGCCAAGACTGGTCTCAATGCCGGCAAACATCGATCCGGCGTAAAAGCTGAGGGCCTCTAGAAACCTCGCCACCCGAGTGATTTGCTGATTCAATTGCGGTGCTGGAGCAGCGCGGGAGATTGGCATGGCGAAGCAGCCGGGGTTCTTTGACTTCGACGACCGGATGCGGCGGCTGAGCGATCTC
>JBCCZI010000145.1:0-9508 GCA_039187815.1 Pseudomonadota bacterium
AGATCGCTCAGCCGCCGCATCCGGTCGTCGAAGTCAAAGAACCCCGGCTGCTTCGCCATGCCAATCTCCCGCGCTGCTCCAGCACCGCAATTGAATCAGCAAATCACTCGGGTGGCGAGGTTTCTAGAGGCCCTCAGCTCGAACAGCGCGGCGTTCGAGACCATCAGGGCGGCGAGCCCCAGGGCCGCCAGCAAGCCCCATATGGCCGAACCCAAAACGATCCCCGCGGCAAGCCACAGGGCGAGCCCACGACCCCGCCCCATGCCCGTACTGGCCAGCGCCAGGGTTGCGGGTCCGGGGCTCGCCCCGCCCAGGACCCAGGCGATCAGGAGCAGCGCGAGCTCAGGCCCGCTCACGCCACGCCTTCGCCAAAACGCTCACGCCGCGCCCGGTCCATCAGCTCGCGCATCCGCCGGATCGCGCTGTCGAGGCCCGAGAAGATCGCCTCACCCACCAAAAAATGCCCGATATTGAGCTCGACCACCTCCGGCAGGGCGGCAACCGGCGCGACCGTGTCGAAGGTGAGGCCGTGACCGGCATGGACCTCGAGGCCAAGGCCGTGGGCAAAGCGCGCCATCTCGGTCAGTTTCGCCATCTCAGCGTCGCGCTGTTCGACCCGGCCGTCAGCATGGGCGTCGCAATAGGCGCCGGTGTGCAGCTCGATCACCGCGGCGCCGATCCGGTGGGCCGCCTGGATCTGACGCTGGTCAGCGGCGATGAAGATCGAGACGCGGCAGCCGGCCTCGGCCAAGGGCGCGATGAAGTGGGCCAGACGGTTCTCGTCCGCCGCGACCTCGAGCCCGCCTTCGGTGGTGCGCTCCTCGCGCCGCTCAGGGACGATACAGACCGCATGGGGGCGGTGGCGCAGGGCGATCGCCTGCATCTCCTCGGTCGCGGCCATCTCGAAGTTCAGCGGCGCGGTCAATGAGGCCATCAGCCGCTCGATATCCTCGTCCGAGATGTGGCGCCGATCCTCGCGCAAATGGGCGGTGATGCCGTCGGCGCCCGCGCTCTCGGCCAGCCGGGCCGCGCGCACCGGATCGGGTACAGCGCCGCCGCGCGCATTCCGCACGGTCGCCACATGGTCGATGTTCACCCCCAGCCGCAAGCGGCCGACCGGCGTGGTCAAAGGCTCAGACAGGCTCGACATCGGCCCCCTCCATCGGTCTTGTGCACCGCTGACGCCGCGCATCGGGCGTCAGGCGGCCTGATCGTCGGTCTGGCGTTGGCGCTCGGCCGCCTTCTTCTCGAGGTTGCGGCTGCGGCGGGCCTGATAGGCGGCCACAAGACCGCCCAAGGTCCAGTAGCTGATGAACCCAGCCACCGCGCCCATCGGCAACCCGCCCACGAGATAGGGCAGAAACACATCATCCAAGAAGATCAGGAAGCCGTCCAGCATCGAGTCGCCATAGCCGAACCAGCTCTTCATCGTGGACCAGATGGATTTGAACGCCTCGCCAAAGGCATCGGTGACCGCGTCGAAATTCGAGCCCTCGTCATGGCGGCCGAGGATCCAGCGCCCGAGCCAGAGCGAGCTGGTCGAGATCAGCGGAAAGCTGAGCGGATTGCCGACGATCGTCCCGAACAAGGAGGCGATCACATTACCCCGCACCAGCCAGGCGAGCCCCGCCGCTACGAAAAAGTGAAAGCCGAAAAAGGGAGTGAACGACGCCAGCGCCCCCGCGGCAAAGCCGAGCGCAATGCGGTGCGGGCTGTCGGGCAAGCGCCGCATGCGCTTGCCGATATAGCCGAAGCCGCGCCAAAACCCTTTGCGCGGATAGACGAACTCGCGCAGGCGGGCCAGCCAGCTCGGTCTCTCGCGCCTCTTGAAGATCATCCTTGCGCCACCCTTGCCCACGCCTGGCTCATCCAGACGGGTCGCTGCCCCATAGTCGTCCGGGCCCTCATACCCGCGGCGCCACCGCCTCCGATGGCACGCGCGACCCCTCCGCGCCCGCCGCCGCCGTCGCAGACCGATGTTCCGCTGGCGACGTGGCCGACGCCCCCACCTCGGGCGTCGTCGCACGCTCGGCCTGGCTCACATAGCTCTGGGCCCGCAACGCCGTCAGAATGTCAGAGATATGTTTCACATCCCTGACTTCGACCAGCATCGTCATGGTGAAGAAATCCGGTTTCCGGTTCGAGATCAGCAGATTGTCGATATTGGCCCCGCGCTCGCCGATAAGCGTGCAGGCATGACCGAGCGCGCCCGGTTGGTTCGCCAAGGTCATATCGATGCGCGCGAGGTTGTTAGCCGCGGCCGCCGCGTCGGGATCCCAGCCGAGATCGATCCAGCGGTCGAGGTCGTCCTCGTACTCGGCCAACAGTGCGCAGGAGATCGCGTGCACCTCGACCCGGCCGCGGCGCGCAAGGCCCATGACCCGGTCTCCGGGGATCGGATAGCACGCGGTGCAGAACCGCACCGCCTGGCCGCGGCGGAGACCACGCACCCGCATGGCCGGAGGGCTCGGCTCGCTGGCCGTGGCGCGCGGAGCGGGCTGGTCGGGATAGACGGCGTCCACCAGGCTTTGCGCCGTGATGGTGCCGCGGGCGATACCGGCCAGCATCTGATCGACGCTGCCATGGGAGAGACGCTCGGCCGCCACGGTCAGCGCCTTTTCGCCCGCCTCATGGCCCGCGCGCTCAAAGCATTGCAGCGCGATGTCCCGGCCGAGCGCGATCTGCTCGTCGCGCAGCTGGTCGCGCAGCGCGCGTCGGATCGCCCCCTTGGCCCGTCCGGTCGTGGCCATGTCGATCCAGTGCACCGAAGGCCGCTGCCCCTCGGCCGTGATCACCTCGATCTGCTGGCCGTTGCGCAGACGTGTCCAAAGCGGTACTCGGTGACCATCCACCAGCGCGCCGGCACAGTGGTCTCCGACCCGCGTGTGGATCGCATAGGCAAAATCGATCGGCGTCGCGCCCCGCGGCAGACCCACTACATCGCCCCGGGGCGTGAAGCAGAAGACCTGATCGGTGAACATGTCGAGCTTGACGTTCTCGAGGAACTCGGCGGGCTCGTCGCCCTTCTCGAGGCGCGCCACCAGATCGCGCAGCCATTTGAAGGGATCGACGGCAAAGCGGTTCTCGCTCTGCTCGCCGTTCTTGTAGGACCAATGGGCGGCGACCCCGCTCTCGGCCACGTCGTGCATCTCGTGGGTGCGGATCTGAATCTCGACCCGCATGGCGCCGGCCCCAAAGACCGTGGTGTGGATCGAGCGATAGCCGTTGGCCTTGGGCCCCGAGATATAGTCCTTGAACCGCCCCGGCACCGAGCGCCAGCGCCGATGGATCGCGCCCAGCACCGCATAGCATTCGGCCTCGCTCTGGCAGAGGATGCGAAAGCCGTAGATGTCCGAAAGCTGGCTGAAGGAGGTCTGTTTCTCCTCCATCTTGCGCCAGATGGCATAGGGGCGCTTCTCGCGGCCCTGGACCTCGGCCGTGAGCCCTGCGGCGGCCAGTGTCTCGCCGATCTCGGCGCTGATTTTCGGGATGTTGTCGCCGGTCTCGCGGCGCAGCTTCAAAAAGCGGCGCATGATCGAGGTGCGCCCCTCGGGGTTCAGCACCTCGAAGGACAGATCCTCGAGCTGCTCGCGGATCTGCTGCATGCCCATACGGCCGGCCAGCGGGGCATAGATCTCCATTGTCTCGCGCGCGATGCGGGCGCGTTTCGCCGGCACCAGCGCGCCGATGGTGCGCATATTGTGCAGCCGATCGGCCAGCTTGACCATCAGCACGCGCACGTCCTTGGCCATGGCCAGCAGCAGTTTGCGGAAGTTCTCGGCCTGGGCGTTCTCGGCCGAGCCCTGCTCTAGCTTGGTGAGTTTGGTCACGCCGTCGACCAGTGTGGCGATCTCGGCGCCAAACAGGCGCTCGATCTCCTCGTGCGTGGCCGCGGTGTCCTCGAGCGTGTCGTGCAGCAGCGCTGTGACGATCGTGTCGTCATCCAAGCGCAGATCCGTCAGAATCGCCGCAACCTCCAGGGGATGCCCGGTGAAATAGTTGTCGCCGTTTGCGCGGGTCTGATCGCCATGGGCCTTGGCGCCGTAGACATAGGCCCGCAACAGGAGGTCCTCGTCCGCTCCCGGATTGTATTCGCGGACCCTGTCCACCAATTCGAAAGCGCGCGTCACCACTCCGGCTCTTCCGTCCAGCCCGTGGCCCCGGCCCGCCTCAGCGCACCGGGTCCCGCGGTATCACTTCGGCTGCTCGGCCATCAGCGCGCGGAGCAGTTTCTCCTCGTCGAGATCGTCGCCCGTGCTCATCGGCGCGGGGCCCGAGGGGCTGCCCATCAGCGCAGCCATGTTGTCCTCTTCGGGCTCGTCGACTTCGATGTGGCGCTGGTTGCTCTCGATTGCCTGCTCGCGCAGATCCTCGACCTCGAGCGCGCGATCGGCAATTTCGCGGAGCGCGACCACCGGGTTCTTGTCGTTGTCGCGGTCAACCGCAATCGGCGCACCTGACGAGATCGTCCGGGCTCGGTGCGCGGCCAGCATCACCAGATCGAAGCGATTCGGGATTTTGTCGACGCAGTCTTCGACCGTCACGCGGGCCATGGCGCACTTCTCCTGTCTGGAATCGCCCTTGGGATACTGGCGCACTTCGAGAAAGGCAAGGCATATCAGAGACCAAGACGCCGCTCCCGTGCAACCCGTCGAACACCGTAGCCATGAAGCCGCAGCCACAAAGAAACCGCTTTGCGTTGCCGCCCAGCGGCGGTAGCGTTTAAACAGTCACAGTCCTATTGGTGTGCAATGCGTACAAATAAGATATTCCAAAGCATCGTCGAGCCTACGCTCGAGCGCGTTGCGGTCATCGAGGTTTTGCACGTCGAGCGCCACGAAGGCAGCGATTTTGTGGTCTCGCATGTCCTGCGCCGGAACATCTTCACAGATTTCGACAAACGTCTGTCACGGCATCTTGCGGCGGTTCGGGGCGGCGGCTTCCCGACGGTGACCGCCACGGTGCGGGTTCGCGACCGCCGCGAGAAGGGCGCCTGGCAGACATGCCCCTCGGTGAATTTCGCCTCGATCCCGCATGCGCTGGCGACGATTGCGCGGCGGGCCATCGGCACGGCCGACAGCGCGACACTCCGCCTGCATTATCGCAGCCTGGATGACGACGAGCGTGAGACGACGGGCTTGCGCCGGGTCATCGAGCGCAACGACCTGCAGATCCTGGAGACCGCGCTGAAGAGCTGCGAGGAATTCGGCGAACCGGCCTTCCTCGAGATCACCGGCGATTTCGATCTGGTCATGATCAAGCCGCCGGCGCCCGAGTTGAAGGCGATCGTGATGGATCTCTTCCAACGCCGGCTGACCATCCCGCCCGTTCCGGGGATCACATCTGATCACGTCTCGGTGCCCTTGTTCGATTTCCAGAAGGTGATCGCCGAGAACACCGAGGCCCGCACCTACATGGCCGCACTCCGCCAATCGATGATGGCGCAGAAGGAACAAGCGGTGCTCGATTTCCGCGCGGCGGCCGAGGCGCGGATCCTGGCATTCGAGTCCGCGCTCCGAGGGCGCCGGCTGGACGGCTTCCGCCTGGACACGGTCATCTCGCTGGTCGCACGGTTGAAATCGGGCTTGGGTGACGGGCTCTCGGGCCTGTCCGAGGATGCGCAGATCACTGCATTCGATTGGGCCACTGCGATCGATCGCGGCGCTCAGACCCAAGGCTATCACGCGCCCTTCGACCGGGAGCCCCTGCCCGAGGAGGAAAACCGCCGCGATGGGCGTGGGCCAAAGGCGAGCGCCGCCTGAACCGGATCAAAGCGGCGTGACCCCCGCTTGTGCCTCGGCCGGCAGGCGCGCGCACATTTCGGCCACTGTGAGATCCAGTACCGGATGACGCCACTCGGCAGCGATGTCCTTTAGCGGTATCAGCACGAAGGCCCGTTCCTGCATCCGGGGATGTGGCAGAACAAGACCCTTAGGGCTGGCTTTCATCGCTTGTTGCAGGCTAAGCTGCACCCAGGAT
Source organism: Pseudomonadota bacterium (assembly GCA_039187815.1). Lineage (GTDB taxonomy): Bacteria > Pseudomonadota > Alphaproteobacteria > Rhodobacterales > Rhodobacteraceae > Thermohalobaculum. Next base: position 5,980 of record JBCCZI010000145.1, read on the forward strand.
GTTACAGTCTGCTGGTCAGGGAATACTGACGATCCCATCGCGATGAGGTCGAGATCGCAGGTTCTCGGTTCCCAGCGTGTCCCCCTTGTCCGGCCGAGCGTTCGCTCCACCTCGTGGAGGCGGTCGAGCATTGGTTGAGGTGACAGTGTGGTCTTGAAAATCGCGGCACCATTCACAAAGTCAGGCCCTGAGCCGATTGGGATGGCTCCGGTTCGGTACCAGCGCGACACCGCCGCGACCGAAAGGTCCGCGTCCTGCGAGAGAATTGCGAGCGCAGCCTCCAGGGTCTCGGTCGGGGTGCGGCCGGTGTCTGCAGGCAGATTGGCCCCGAGGGCGACTATTGCGGGAGTGACGTTGCCGTCAGCCATCTTGGCAACCGAGACGAATGTCCTTAATGGGGGCGCCAACCGATTCTACGGTGGCGCCACCGTGACATCCCGCTTTGCGGGGCAAAGTGCAACAACAAACCCCTGAGGGTCTCTATGTTTTATCGCGACGAACGATTGGCACTGTTTATCGATGGTTCAAACCTTTACGCCGCCACCAAAGCCCTGGGCTTTGATATCGACTACAAACTGTTGCGCTCGGAATTCATGCGACGCGGCAAAATGGTCCGGGCCTTTTACTACACCGCGCTGATCGAGAACGAGGAGTACTCACCGATCCGGCCGCTGGTGGACTGGCTCGATTACAACGGCTTCACCCTGGTGACCAAGCCAGCCAAGGAGTTCACGGACTCCACGGGACGTCGCAAGGTCAAGGGCAACATGGATATCGAGCTCTCGATCGACGCGATGGAGATGGCTGACCATGTGGAGCACATCGTGCTGTTCTCGGGCGATGGCGATTTCAAGCCGCTGGTCTCGGCGATCCAGCGCAAGGGCGTGCGCGTCTCGGTGGTCTCGACCATCCGCTCGCAGCCGCCGATGATCGCCGACGATCTGCGGCGCCAGGCGGACAACTTCATCGAGTTGGACGAACTGCGCGACGTCATTGGCCGTCCGCCGCGCCAGAATACCGGTCCGCGGGACCGTGAGCGCGAGACCGAGATCGAAGAAGGCCCCGCCGCCGCCGGTGGCAACGCCTAACGGCACGCCGATCGCGCTGATGGCCGATCCGACGGCCGAACCGTCGAGGGAGTGTCCGCTCTGCCCTCGGCTTGTCGCCTTTCGCCACGAGATCCGCGCCGCGGAGCCTGATTGGCATGCCGCCCCGGTCCCGAGTTTTGGCGATCCGGATGCACAGCTTCTCGTGGTCGGCCTGGCCCCGGGCATGCGCGGCGCCAACCGCACGGGCCGCCCCTTTACCGGGGATTGGGCCGGCGACCTTCTCTATGCCACCCTGTCGGACTTTGGCTTTTCGCGAGGGACCTATGCGGCGCGTGCCGATGACGGCCTTGAATTGATCGATTGCATGGTGACCAACGCCGTGCGGTGCTTGCCGCCCCAGAACAAGCCCGTCGGCGCCGAGATTGCGGCCTGCCGGCCTTTCTTGGCGGCCCGGATCGCGGCCTTGCCCCAGCTCAGCCATATCCTCACGCTCGGCCGCATCGCCCATGAGAGCGTGCTGCGTGCGCTCGGCGCGCGGATGACCGCTTTGCCCTTTGGGCATGGAGCCATGGGCCGCGTCGGGTCCTATACGGTGGCGGCGAGCTATCATTGCTCGCGCTACAACACGAACACCCGGCGCCTGACGCCGGCGATGTTCGCCTCGGTCTTTGCTGCAGTGCGGTCGTCCATCGACGCTTGAGCGGCGCATTTCGGCACGACCGCCCCTCGACCAGATCCTATGTGGTACACTCACAGACAGCCATAGTGGCCGATGCGCGGGTTCGCCCGGCCAGCAGCGGCCGAATGAGGAGGATGCGCCGTTGATCATCTATCCGATCTTGCAGCTCCAAGAGGGACGGTGCGTCAGTCTACAGCGCGGAGAGTTGGACCAACCCACCGTCTGGCATGGGGATCCGGTCGAGCGCGCCTTGAGCTTTGTCGCCGACGGCGCCGAATGGCTTCATGTGACCGATCTCGACGCGGTTGCCGGCGCCGACGACACCAGCATCAACCTCGAGATCATTCGCCAAATCATCCGCCAAGTGGGCGTGCCGGTGCAGATCTCGGGCGGCATGCGCAGCGACGAGACCGTGCGCACCTGGGTCGATGCCGGGGCGGCGCGCATCGTCTTTGGCTCGACCGCCGTGCAATTCCGCGACTGGGTTAGCGCAAAGGCGCGAGCCTATCCGGATCTTGTGGCCGTGTCTTTTGACATCTGGCAGGGCACCGTGGTTGTGGACGGATGGTCTCGCAGCGTGATGATGACGCCGGCCGATCTGATCCACGCCTATGACGGTGTGCCGCTGGCGGCGATGATCCTGACGGATATCGACCGGGATTTGGATATGCCGGAGTCGAGCTTTGCCCTGGTCACGAAGCTGGCCGAGGAAACGCGCACGCCGGTGATCGCCTCGGGGCTGGTCAAAGCGCTCGACGATGTCTCGACCCTTCGCTACATGCCCAACCTTGCCGGCGCGATGATCGGCCGGGCGCTCTATGACAAGAGTGTGGATTTGGCCGAGGCCATCGCCCTGGCGCGCCCCGTGCCCGAGCCCGTGGCGCCGTTCCAATAGGCCGTGCCGTGCCGCGGCGCCTCAGGCGTCGACGGGCGTCCGGGCCTCCGTCTCGGTTTCGATCTTGGGCGCCGGATAGCGCGTGTTGCTGACCAGCGTATCGAGCGCGTCGGGGGTCCAGTCGAACCCGTCCACCTCTTCGACCTTCCGCCCGAAGTATTCGCTGTGGCAGTAGAGGCCCCAGATCGGTGACATGCGATAGCGCCGGTCCGCCAGGGCCGAGAACCGCCCGGTCATGGGCGTGGACATGCCAGCCTCGACACACTCCATCCCAAGCGCCCGCGGGAACAGCACCTTCAGCCCCATATCGCTGAACTGGAAGAAGTTCCACGGCCGCTCATGGGCGCCAAAGGAGAAGTGCGTCTCGACAAAGACATGCCCGCCCACCTTGCAGAGCTTCACCATCTCGCGCGCGACGATCCAAGGCATCGCGAAATGCTCGAAGCAGGCCGAGGTGAAGATCAGATCGAAGCGCGTGTCCTTGGGGAAGTGGCGGCCCAGCTTATGCGCATCGCCAACCACGTCGACATTCGGCCCGGGGTAGTAGTCGAAGCCGACATAGTCCGCCTCGGTAAAACGGGCGCGCATCTGCGAGCGGCCTGTGACCTCGCGGCTCCCGACCTCAAGCACACGCATGCCCGGCCGGTTGAAGCGTTCGATCAAATGGTCTTCCCATTTGCCATGGGCGACGTGTTTTGGGGTGACGACATCTCGGTTTAGGAAGCGCCGGTCGAAATGCGACTCGACGGCCAGGCTGGCGTGCCGGAAAAGCGACATGGCTCGGTGAACCAACGGGTGCATGCAATACCTCGTTCAGAGGCGAACCTGCCCCCAAAGGCCCCGTTTCAAGATCTGAGCCTATCCAAAATCCGGGAAATGGCAATCCCTCCCGACTTGCGGACAGGG
>JBCCZI010000146.1:0-9483 GCA_039187815.1 Pseudomonadota bacterium
CATCAACCGCAACCAAAGCCCGGGCTTGCAAATCCATGGATAGCGGTTTGCCCGGCTCTCTCCCCATATCTACCTCGCAGACACAGAACCAGAGCAAAGCACCCACGAGAAGCCCCAACCAAGTCAAAACGTCCGGCAAGCCTTCTAAAGAATTGGGCGCGCTCAGCGAAATCGTCTGCTCAATTTGCGGTATCCGATCGAAATTTTGGAGTGGGACCTGGACGAGGATTGCGACTTGCACACGATTTTCGGGGATTCTCAGTCGTCTTGGCCGCCAACCAAGGACGTGCTTCTGTGCAGGGGCTGTCCAAAGTTCCGAGCGATCACCTCTGATCACCTCGTCCTGTTCCGTTTCGAAGCGGATGGGAGGATCGGTCTCGGCTCAAACAACAATACTCCAATCGCTTTCTGGATCACGCGATAGGATTTGTGGGAGCACGATTTCGATCGCGTTGTCATTTGGGAAGATACAGAGTGAAGCCTGCGTCCAGGCAGCGCCTGATCAACTGGACGCTGTGAAGCAGGCCGCAAAAAAGCCGTCGCCCCCGTCTAGCGGGGTCCAGTGGTGCGTCGAGGTGAGCGTGAAGGCGTGCGCCTTGGCCAAAAAGCTGTCCACGATGCGCGCGTTTTCCAAAGATATCAGTGAGCATGTGGCATAGAGGATCCGCCCGCCCGGGCGTACGAAACGACTTGCTCGGTCGAGCAAGTCCGATTGGAGCTGGGTGAGTTCTGTTAACCGCGCCGGGGTCAGCCGCCACTTGGCATCCGGGTTGCGGGCCCAGGCGCCCGAGCCCGAACATGGTGCGTCCACCACGACCAGATCATTGTCGCACGGCAAGGCCTCGGCGTCGGGCTCGGCACGGATCTTCGCGCCTGCCCGGATTGCTCGGGGCGCAAGCTGCGCCAGCCGTGCCGGATCGATATCATGGGCGACGATATCTGACGCATTCTCAGCCATCGCCGCCATCGCTAGGGTTTTCCCGCCGGCGCCGGCGCAAAGATCGAGGATGCGCATGCCTGGCCTCGCCTCGGCCAGATCGGCCACGGCCTGGCTTGCAGCGTCTTGGATCTCGACCAGGCCATCCGAATAGGCCGTCGCGCTGGCCAACCGTCGATCGCCGGTCATCACGGTCAAGCATGTGGGGCTGAGCGGTCCCGCGATCGTCTCAATCCCCTCCGCCGCCAGAACATCCCGTGCCACCTCCCGCGTGGCTCTGAGCGTGTTTGTGCGGAGATGCAAAGGCGCCCTGTGCCGCAACCGTTCAAGGGCTGGGATCGGCAGAGACCCCAGATGCCCCTCAGCCAAGAGCCAATCGGGCACGTCCAGCCATACTCCGCGCGGTGCATCGTCGAGGCCACCGGGCTGAAGTGCAACCAACTCCGCCTCCGAAAGCGGCGCTGGCGCATGGCCAAGGCCCGTGAACACCGTCACGGGATCGGTACGGTCCAACCGAAGGCTGCCAATCATCGCAAGCCGGCCCGGCGGAGCGGTGTGGGTGGGCGGATGCTCTACCGCGCCGGCGCCGGCCTGCCATAAAGCCGATCGAAGCCGGCGCACCGCTCCGTAGACATGGTCCGCCACCGCGCGTCGATCCCCCGATCCGGCAAATCGGCTCCGTCTGCCCCAATCGGCCAACACCCGGTCGAGCCCTGGTCCGTCGGGGCCACGCGCCGTCCAGAGATCGATCACCTCAATGGCGGCCTGGACCCGCGCGCCTGGTGTCACGTTGGCGCTCCCGCTCAGCCCCCAAGCCGATAGTTCGGGCTCTCCCGCGTGATCTGCACGTCGTGCACATGGCTTTCCTTCAGCCCGGCATTGGTTATCCGCACAAAGCTGCAGTTCCGGCGCATGGAGGCGATCGAGCCGTGCCCGGTATATCCCATCGCTGCGCGCAGGCCGCCCACCAGTTGGTGCAAAACGGCGCCGGCGCCGCCCTTGTAGGCGACCTGGCCTTCGATCCCCTCGGGCACGAGTTTGTGGGTCTCGGACACTTCCTTTTGGAAATAGCGATCGGCCGAGCCGCGGGCCATGGCGCCGACCGACCCCATGCCGCGATAGCTCTTGTAGCTGCGGCCCTGATAGAGGAAGACCTCGCCCGGCGCCTCATCGGTGCCGGCCAGCGCCGAGCCGATCATCGCGCAATGGGCCCCGGCGGCGATCGCCTTGGCCAGATCGCCCGAGAACTTGATCCCGCCATCCGCGATCACCGGCTGGCCCGTCTTCTCCGCCTCTTCAGCGCAGTCGAGCACAGCCGTCAGCTGTGGGACACCGACACCGGCGACGATCCGTGTGGTGCAAATCGATCCCGGCCCGATCCCGACTTTGACGCCATCGGCGCCCGCATCGATCAACGCCCGGGTTGCCTCGCCGGTTGCGACGTTGCCGGCCAGCACCTGCACCGAGTTGGAATGGGTCTTGATCCGGCTCACCGCTTCGGCGACCGAGACCGAATGGCCATGCGCCGTGTCGACCACCAGCAGATCGACGCCCGCATCGATCAGGGCAGCAGAGCGCTCAAAGCCCGCCTCGCCGACCGTGGTTGCCGCCGCAACGCGCAAGCGCCCAAGCGTGTCCTTGGTGGCGTGCGGGTTCAACACCGCCTTCTGGATGTCCTTCACGGTCAACAGGCCCGTGCATTCACCCTGGGCGTTCACCACCAGGAGCTTTTCGATGCGTCGGCTCTGCAGCAGCCGTTTCGCCTCGTCCAGGTCCACCGGCTCCTCGACGACGGCAAGCCGCTCAGAGGTCATCAGCTCGGACACAGGTGTATCCGGGTCCTCGGCAAAGCGCATATCGCGATTGGTGAGGATCCCAACCAGCCGTCGCCCCGCATCGACCACGGGGAAGCCGGTGATCCCATACTGTTTCTGCGCAGCCCAGGCATCGGCCAGCGTCTGGTCCGGCCGCAGGGAAACCGGGTCATAGACGATGCCGGACTCAAAGCGTTTGACGCCCCGCACCTGGGCCGCCTGCTCTTCGATATCCAAATTTCGGTGGATCACGCCCATGCCGCCGGCTTGGGCCATGGCAATGGCCATATCCATCTCGGTCACGGTGTCCATGGCCGAAGAGAGCAGTGGAATGCCCAGTTCGATCTCCCCGGTCACCCGCGTGCGGGTGTCTGCGGCGGCGGGGAGAACCTCGGAGGCGCCAGGCACCAGCAGCACGTCGTCAAAGGTCAAGGCGTCTCGGATCATCATGGCCTCTCTCCTCCCAGGCGTCGGCGCGCTATGGCGCTGCGGTATCTCACGTTATGCTTGGGCTGGAAAGTGGCTTGGCGGCGGCAGGGCGCAAGCCCGGGTACTTGGGAGGCGGCTATGCGTAGGACGGTGACATTGGCGATGGTTCTGGCGGCCCTCGGTCTTGCGGCTGCGGCGGATGAACCGATGACGGTCTCGCCGCACCGGGTTATCGATGTGGTGACGTCCGATTGGAACGGCGATGGCGATTTCGACCGGGCGGTGCTGATCGAAGGGGACGAGGACGCGGATCTGCGGATCTACTTGTCGAGTGGGGGTGAGGAGGGCATGGCCCTGGCCGTTGCTCGGCCCGATTTCGTCTGGCGCGGTGCCATGTGGGGGACGCTGCCCTCCCTTACCCTGAACGCCGCCGGCAGCTTGCAGGTGATCTCGGGCAACCAGTCGATCGGGCGGAACCGTTGGCAGGAGACCATCACCATCGTCTGGCGCGGAAGTCGGTTCCTGGTTGCGGGTTTCACCTTTGATAGCCACGACACCCTGGACCCGGGCCTGACCAAACGCTGCGATGTGAACTATTTGTCGGGCCAAGGATTGCTGGACGAGAGGCCTTTCGAGATCGACGTGGGCGTCGCGTCGTTGTCCGAGTGGGGCCCAGAGATGGTTCCCCCGGAATGCGCAGCGGGCTGAGCGTGCATGGTCAATCGCCGTCTCCCTCCGCTAAATGCCCTGCGTGCCTTTGAGTCCGCGGCTCGGCTGCTCAGTTTCAAGAAAGCGGCCGAAGAGCTGCACGTCACCCCAGCGGCGATCTCTCAGCAGGTCAAAACGCTTGAGGATGCGCTCGGCCAAAAGCTGTTTCGCCGGCTGCCGCGCGCGCTGATCCTGACCGAGACCGGCCAGCGCGCGCTGCCGCATCTCTCCGCCGGGTTCGAGCGTCTGGCCCGCGGGGTCGAGCAGATGAGCAGCGCCTCCGGAGTGCTGACCGTGTCGGTCGCGCCGTCGTTCGGCGGGCGTTGGCTGGTGCCGCGACTTGGCCGGTTCCGCGACATCCACCCCGAGATAGAGGTTCGCGTGGACGCCAGCGAACGGGTGGTGGATCTCGATCGCGACGATGTCGATTTGGCCATCCGGTTCGGCAGTGGCGACTATCCCGGCATGGCCTGTGACACGTTGTTTCGCGAGACGGCATCCCCCGTTTGCGCGCCGAGTCTGATCACGGCCGAGCGGCCACTCGCCGTGCCCGAAGACCTGCGCCACCATACGCTGCTCCAGCAATGGCGGGCGACGGAACAGGAGGTCTCGCCCACCTGGGGGATGTGGATGAAAGCGGCCGGCGTCGAGGGGGTCGACAGCGAGGCCGGGCCCCGCTTCAGCGACTTTGCCATGACGGTGATGGCCGCGCTCGCTGCCCAAGGCGTGGCGCTCAGCCCGCGCGCTCTGGTCGAAGCGGAACTGGCGGATGGGCGTCTGATCGCGCCCTTTGACGACATCGACGGGGCGACCGGAGAGTTCTCATACTTCCTGGTAATCCCCGAGGCGCGGCTACGGGTGCCCAAGGTGCGGGCCTTTCGCACCTGGATCCTGGCCGAGGTCGCCGCCTATGCCGAGAGCATGACTGCCTGAGCCCGCCTTGCCTTTTCCGCTGCGAATCGGTATCACCCGCGCTCTGACCAGAGACCGCCCGGCCAGGTGGGCTGCCGAGGCGGTCGCGGCGCGTTCGCGCGCGAGCTCGAAAGGACGGATGAAATGCCCAAGATGAAGACGAAATCCGGCGCCAAGAAGCGCTTTAAGGTGACCGCCAATGGTCGGGTTAAGGTCCAGCAGGCTGGCAAGCGCCACGGCATGATCAAGCGCACGAACAAGTTCATCCGCAATGCGCGCGGCACAACCGTGCTGACGAAACCGGACGAGCGTATCGTGAAGCAGTTCCTTCCCTACGCCTGAGGAGAGCCAGCCATGCCCAGAGTCAAAGGCGGACCCGCCTCCCATGCCCGTCACCGCAAGGTTGTTAAGGCAGCCAAGGGCCATTACGGCGCGCGGTCCCGCAACTTTCGCACGGCGAAGCAGTCGGTCGACCGCGCGCTCGAGTACCAGACCCGCGATCGCAAGGTCCGCAAGCGCACCTTCCGCGCCCTGTGGATCCAGCGCATCAACGCAGCCGTGCGTGAGTATGATGCCGGGATGACCTATTCCCGCTTCATCGACGGCCTGACCAAATCGGGCGTCGCGGTGGATCGCAAGGTGCTGGCAGATCTGGCCGTGCACGATCCCGCCGGCTTCAACGCCATTGTCGACCGCGCCCGCGCGGCGCTTGCTTGAGAGGAGACAGAACATGAAGGTCAAAAGCTCGCTCCGCTCGCTGAAGGCGCGCCACCGCGATTGCCGCCTGGTGCGCCGCAAGGGCCGCGTCTATGTCATCAACAAGACGCAGAAGCGGTTCAAGGCCCGCCAGGGCTGAACCGAGCGACAGCACGCAAGACCAAGGCCCGCGCAAGCGGGCCTTTTCTTTGGTCCGACGTCTCTGGCATGCTCGCGCATCTTTACCCACGCGCTAGGAGTCGAGGACATGGCAACCGAAGATTACGTCAAGCTGAAAAAGAAGGCATTGGACGCCCGCAAGCACAACAAGAAGAGCTGGGACGGCGCCAAAAAGGAGCTCACGGAGAGCCGCAGCAAACTAAAGAGCTGCGATGCCAAGGTTCGGGACCTGCTGATAAAGATCAAAGGGCTGCAGACCCACGCGTCGGATGTCTATGGGCAGTGGGAAGCTTTGGCCAATCAGATTATTGATCTGCAAAAGGTCGCCAAGAACGACAAGTCGAAAGCGGCAGAGATCGAAAAGCAGATCGACCCCCTGCACAAGCAAGCTCAGACGTTTCGTGAGCAGTTCGCCAAGGCGATCGATGATTATCCCGAAGATCAGCTCGCCGTGCTGAGAAAGATGTTGAGCGGGCTCAAGCTCTGAGCCGTCTCAACCTCCGCTGAAATCGCGGGTATCGTCGATGACTTTGCCGTCGTTCGGCAGCGACTCGAGGTCCACAAGCTCTACGGTGCCGCGGAGCTTGACCAAATCGCGCAGAGAGGCCTCGATTGCCGGGGCGAGCCCCTCGGACCGCTCGCTGCATTCGACGGCCAGAACCATCGCATCGGCATCTCCTTCGCGGGACACGGTCAGGCGGGCGCGTCCGATCTCTGGGTGGCGGCCGACGACAACGGCGATCTGCTCGGGCCGGACGAACATGCCCTTGACCTTGGTGGTCTGGTCCGCGCGGCCCATCCAGCCTTTGATCCGGGGGGCCGTGCGACCACAGGGCGAGGGGCCCTCGGTAATCGCCGACAGATCGCCCGTAGCGAGGCGAAGCAGGGGATAGTCGGGGTTGAGCGGCGTGACCACGACCTCGCCGACCTCGCCATCGGGGACCGGGTCTCCGGTGCCGGGGCGCACGATCTCGACAATCGCGCCTTCGTCGACAGCCATGCCTGGCAGGGGGACGCCGTCGCCGTCCATGCTCTCATAGGCGATGAGGCCCACATCAGCGGTGGCATAGCACTGGAGGCAGGAGATCCCGCGCTCGGCATAACCGGCCCGCATTGCGGGGAACAAGGGTCCGCCAGAAACGATCGCCCGCTTTATCCCTATGGGGCGCTCGAGGGCATCGGCCTTGTCGAGCAGGGTTTTGAGGAAATCCGGTGTGCCGACATAGCCGGTGGCGCCCAGATCTGCTGCTGCGATGGCCTGGGCTTCTGTGTTGCCGATCCCGCCCGGGATGACACTGCAGCCGAGCGCACGGGCCGCGTTCTCCAGCATATGGCCTGCAGGCGTCAGGTGGTAGGCGAAGCAGTTGATCACGCGGTCCCCGGGGCGCATCCCCGCGGCATGGAGCGCGCGGGCCAGACGCCACCAGTCCGGCGCATCGATGCCCGGCTCATAGATCGGCCCTGGAGATTGAAAAAGCTGTGCGATCTGCCCGGCCGGGCGCGTGCAGAACCCTCCGAGCGGTGGATGCTCGCGCTGCAAGGCGCCGAGGTTGGATTTGCGCAAGACTGGCAGCCGGGCGAGCGCCTCCCGGTCGGTCAGACCGGCGATCTGGTCCTCCACCACCCGGGCGGCGATGGCCGGGGCCGTGCCCCGCGCGCTATGCAGCAGGCGGCGCAGGGCGTCAAACTGAGCAGTGGTGCGCGCCTCGGGTGCGCGGGTCTCCAGCGCGTCGTAGTGCTCTGTCATCTCGGCCGTCTCCCCCTTTGGCTGTGCTCTGAGTTCAGCACACCGCCGGACCGTGCAACAGTCAAAATCGCCGCGTCCTGGCTCCGCCTCGCGGATCTGCCAGGGTCGATCACGAGGACCGCTGCGGCGCGGCAGGGTGCCGAGCCCGGCAGCCCAGATCCTCGCGCTGCCAGTTCTGCCCGCCACGGGCCTCGCGCTTGCAGTAGGGCGGGCATCGTCGCGAATACTGCGACCGAGACGCGCGCCGGGTGGACCCGGGGCCGCCGTCCGGATATGGGAGCCGAACGCGACCGACAAGGGGGACGGACATGGCGGCGGATCTGATCGACGGGAAGGCCTTTGCGGCCACGGTGCGGGCCCAGGTGGCCGAGCATGTGGCGCAGCTCAAGGAAGAGCACGGGATCACGCCTGGGCTTGCGGTCGTCCTGGTTGGCGAAGATCCGGCCAGCCAGGTCTATGTGCGCAACAAGGGCAAGCAGACCAAAGAGGCGGGCATGGCGTCGTTCGAGACGCGCTTTCACGCGTCGATCAGCCAGGAGACGTTGGTCGCCGAAGTCGAACGCTTGAATGCCGACCCGGCCGTTCACGGGATCCTGGTGCAGCTGCCCTTGCCATCGCATATTAACTCTGACGTCGTTATCAACACGATTGCGCCTGAGAAGGATGTGGACGGCTTCCACATCTCGAATGTCGGGCTGCTCGGGACGGGACAAAAGGCGATGGTGCCATGCACACCGCTCGGATGCCTGATGCTGCTGCGCGACCGGTTGGGCAGCCTGTCCGGGCATAGCGCCGTGGTGCTGGGCCGCTCGAACATCGTGGGCAAGCCGATGTTCAACCTGTTGCTGCGCGACAGCTGCACGGTGACGGTGGCCCACAGCCGTACCAAGGATATCCAGGCCGTCTGCCGCCAGGCGGATATCGTCGTTGCGGCCGTCGGTCGCCCAGAGATGGTCACGGGCGAATGGCTCAAGCCGGGTGCCGTGGTCATCGATGTGGGGATCAACCGTGTTCCGGCCCCGGAAAAGGGCGAGGGCAAGACCCGCATCGTTGGCGATTGCGCCTTTGACAGCTGTGCCGAGGTGGCCGGCGCGATCACGCCGGTGCCGGGCGGCGTCGGCCCCATGACCATCGCCTGCTTGTTGGCCAACACGCTGACGGCTTGTTGCCGCGCGAACGGCTTGCCTGAGCCGAGCGGTCTGACGGCCTGAGGCGCGTCTGCGCGGCGGCCCCGCGGAGCGTGCGCCCGATTGCAAAACGGTGCCGGCTGGTGCGAGGGTGCATCAGGAGGGTCCGGATTGGCCATGCTCACAACACGCAGCATCGAGGCCTGGTCGCGCCTGATGCAGGTCTCGCGCGCCATGACGACCATTGTGGATGAGGACCTGAAGGCCGCGGGCTTCCCATCCGCGATTTGGTATGAGGTTCTGCTGGCGCTGTCACAGGCGGGGCCAGCCGGCTTGCGCCCCTATGCGATGCGCCAAAAGCTCATGATCCCACAGTACACCGTATCCCGCCTGATGGACCGGATGGAGGCAGCGGGCGTCGTCGAGCGGGTGCCCTGCGCCGAGGATGGGCGGGGTCAGATCTTGCGCGCACGCGACGCCGGGCTCGAGCTGTTGGACGATATGTGGCCGGTCTATCGCGACGCGATCGCTGCACGTCTTGAAGGGCGGATCGATGCGGCTGCCTTGGCACAATTCGGTGAGACGCTTGAGCGGCTGACCCCGGACGACTAGCCCGGCTCCAGCCCCACCATCGTCATGAAGGTGCCGAGTGCGGTTGCGACATGTGTCGTGCCCTCCGGACCCACGGCATGCACATCCGATCGACAGACCGTCAGCCGGCGACCGGCCCGTTCGACCTGGCCGGTGGCGATCAGCGCATCGCCCTCGGTTGGCGCCAGCAGGTTGATCTTCAGCTGGACACCCGCAAGAACTGTTTGATCTGAGCGGCGAAGTTCAGCCGGGCGGGCTGAGCGACGCTGCTGCGGCTTGATCGCGGCGATCTGGGCGCGGTTTGAGTGGTTCTGGACAGACTCATCCCATGGTTTGCCGGCG
>JBCCZI010000147.1:0-9459 GCA_039187815.1 Pseudomonadota bacterium
CAGCCCCGGCCTTCGGTCGGCGCGCCTTGGCACGCGTCAGCTATGTGCAGAGCGCACGCGCCGAGGCCCGGCTCTCAGATCCCGCCAGTGGCCCAGTTTTGCGCCGGTGTGTGGCCCCTCTTCCCACCGCGACTGACACCGGCCGCAGTCCGGCGATGGATCTCATGACGTTGGCATACTTCTCCTCGTCCAGTATCAGTCCGCCGTACCACGCTTCGCGCGCGCCGCTTCGCGACGTGCGCCAGCGGTGATACGTGAACTCGCTGACGCTGATCCCCCGGATCGCCACCGCCACGTCCACCTGCCGCAACTTGGCGACGATCTCCTCGGACTTGTGCTTCTCTCTCGGCATCGGTCCTCCTCGCCGGCTCAGCCGACACTAAAGGTGGATCCGATTCAGGGCGGAGGGCCAATGTCCCCGATCTCCGCCACGATCACCGCGGGCGCCAGTTCAGCATCGATCCAGTGCCCAAAGAGGCGCCCCTTGTTGTAACTGGCGAGACAGGCCACGACCGTGGTCTCAGCAAGCAGGCACTGGAGGACGAGGCCACCCGCCGCCGGCTAAAGAAGATCCTGCTGGGGCCCGGTCAGCTATAGGAGATGCTTCGGAGAGGAGAAGTTGGTCAACAGACCCCTCCCTGAAAGGATGTATGACCCTCGCGGACCTCAGGCGGGTCTATTGTCAGCCCGGCATAAACCGAGATGCGACAGCCGCACCGCAGTCCAAGCCGAGGGTTGGGACTATGTGTGGGAAAAAAACATATCTGGGTAGTTTTATCAGTTAATACAGTTGTTAAGCCACTTAAAGTGGCAGAGAGAGCGTCCCTCGAAGGGCGGTCCTCCCCCTCTGTGGAACGGTCCGCAACAGGCCCGTTGGCCAGACTGGGCCTTTCAACTATCGTCTGCGGAATGCCGGCCTGATACGGAGGCGGGCTTCGCCAAGTTGCATCACGCCGCAAAACAGCAAAACGTGTTGGAAAACCTCTCTCATCAGATCCTCTCATCGTATGATCTGCTGTCCCGCAGTGAGCGAAAGCTGGCTGATCTTTTGCTTGAAGATCCGGACCGCGCCGTTCTGAACACAGCCGTCGAGCTGTCCAAGGCCTCAGGTGTGTCCAATTCGACGACTGCCCGCTTCTTCAAGCGCTTAGGCTATGCGAGTTTTCGCGCAGCCCAAAAGGTCCTCCGGGCGCGAGCGTCCAAGCCCACGACCAGAGCGCCTGTGCCAGAGGCGCCGAGTGGCGCGACGATAGCCGAGCATTTGGAGAACGATGTCCAAAACTTGGTCCGATCGATCGAGGCCACTCGCACAGATCTTCTGGACGATGCCGCCAAATCGCTGGCGCGTGCGGAAAAGATCTGGGTGGTGGGCTTCGGCGAGAACTACCCGCTCGCGCATTTCGCCCGCGCGCTCCTGATCCGGATCAAGCCTGACATCAGGATGATCCCGATCGGTGGCTTTTCGGTCGCCGAGGAGTTCTCCTCAATTTCCGAAGCAGACACGATGATCGCTCTCGGTGTGGGCCGGCGCTCGCGGAGTCTGCGTATTCTGATGCGGGCCGCCCTTTCAAAAAATGCAGAGGTGATCTACTTCACTGACCAGCTTGCTCGCGCCGGCCCGGAGCTTGCGACGGTCACCCTTCGATGCCGGACAAAAGCACCAGGGATCTACCAATCCTTTTCCGCTCCTATTTCGTTGATCACTTACCTCTGCTCGATGGTGGCCCGTCGGTTAGGAGAAACCGCCCTCGGCCGGATGGAAGCAATCGAAGGCCTCCACCATTCCTGGGCAGAAGACCTTCCCGGCGAGATCTAAGCTGAGAGACCGCGATTTTGACCGATTTCGCAGCCAAACAGGGCAAATATCCATCAAAATTGAAAATAAATTGCCGTTTCTGAAAATTTGTTGACGACGGGCCATCGCCCACAACACGCTAAGGCACAGCGGGGCTGCGCTGCGCTCTGCAAGACAAGTGATGGATGAGAGGACGTGTCGCGGCGGGTGCTGGGCGAGCCGGCCCAAGGGCTCCGCAGCAGGCGGTGTCCGTTAGCAAAGTGAGAACGCCGATGATCCCTACTCCCCTCAAGCAGACCCTTGCGGCGGCCCTTATCGCCAGCGCCGCGATCCCGGCCTATGGGGCCGACATCGTCTGGGCGCGCTACGGCGATATCGATTCGCTCGACCCGCATAAGGCGACCAGCACCCTATCGCTGCAGGTCTGGCGTTTGATGTACGACTCGCTGCTCGGCACCGATGCGACCGGCGCTCCGGTGCCGCATGTGGCGAAGTCCTGGACCACCAACGAGGCTGGAACCGAGTACACCTTTTCGTTGAACGAGGGCGTGCTCTGCCACGATGGGACGCCGCTGGACGCAAACGATGTGAAGTACACGGTGGAACTGGCGCTGTCGGAGGACAGTCCGAGCCTGACGAAAGCCAGCTGGGGACCGATCACCGCAGTGGACGTGATCGATCCGCTCACGGTCAAGTTCACCTTGGCGACGCCCTTCGTAGCGATGATCCCGTTCCTGGCGGACGGGTTCTCCTCGATCATCTGCGACTCGAACGCCGATGCGGAGGGCTTTGGGACCGACACAGCGATCGGCTCGGGGCCCTGGACGCTGGTGTCATGGACCAAGGGCGACAAGATCGTGCTGGCCAAGAACCCAGACTACAAGAACTTCGGCCGCTTGGCACAGAACCCGGGCGCGCCCTTTGAGGATGGACTGATCATCACCGTCGTCCCGGAGCCCCAGGCCCGCCTCGCCGCGCTGAAGACTGGCGAAGTGCATATCGCTGAGCCGCCCTTCGACGACGTCCCAGCGCTCAAGGAGTCGGGCGAGCTGTCCATCACGGTCGCGGAGAACACGGGGCAAAACGTGTTCTGGGAGTTTGCCACCAGCCGGCTTCCCTTCAGCGACAAGCGCGCGCGCTTGGCCGTGGGCCATGCCACTGATCCGGCGCTTGCGATCGACCTCATCTACGGCGATCTGTCGATTCCGGAGGCCTGCCCGGTCTCCCGCGGCGTCTTCGGCAACGACCAGGAGTTCTGCAAGCAGTACCGACCGGACTATGACCCGGACAAGGCCAAGGCCTTGCTCGCGGAGATGGGATATGGGCCGGACAATCCGCTCGAGACAACCATGGTCGTCTGGACCGGCGGCAATCGCCAGAAGCTTGCCGAGGTGTTCCAGGCCCAGCTGGCCGAAGTGAACATCGAGGCGGACATCGAGATCATGGACATCGGTTCGATGAACGCCCGCGTGCGCCAAGAGAACGAGAAGACCGAGGGCAAGGCCTCGATGGATATGATGACCTGGTCTTGGTACGATCCGGACATCCTCTATGCGCTCTGGCACTCGCCCGGCGCCTATCGCGGATACAACACGCCCGAGCTGGACAAGATGTTGGAGGATACGCGCACCCTGACCGATCCGGCCGCCCGCAAGGCCAAAGTTCAGGAGGTTTTCAAGCACCTGCTGGAGAATGGTGTGCACATCCCGCTCTACACGCCCGGCTGGGAGTGGGTCTTTGCCGTGCGACCCGAGGTCGAAGGCTTTAAGGTCGCGCCTTTCGTCTACCCGGTGTTCGCAGATGTGAAGCTGGGCGGCTAAGATAGATGACATCGCAGCGCCCCGGTTTGCGGGCGCTGCGCTCCGAACGACGGGGGCGCTTGTGCTGAGATTTCTGGCAGGGCGGATCGCGATGGGCGTTCTCACCGTCTTCGTGACGACTGTTCTGGTGACGCTGCTGATCCACCTGGTCCCGGGCGATCCGGTGCAAATCATGTACGCCCAGAGCCAAGGCTCCACCCCCGAGCAGATCGAGGAGGTGCGGCGCAATCTCGGGCTCGATCAACCGATCTACATCCAATACGTCCAGTATCTGGGGCGTCTGTCCGAAGGGGATCTCGGCCACACGATCCGGGGCGGCCAGCCGGTGCTGGACGTGATCCTTCAGCGCTTGCCCAACACCATCGTTTTGGCGATCGCGGCTATGGCGGTTGCGATCGCGATCGGCCTGCCACTCGGCTTCTTCGCGGCCTATTATCGGGGGTCATTGATCGACACCGGGCTGATGGCGTTGGCGATCGCCGGGATTTCGATGCCGCATTTTTGGCTGGGGCTGATCCTGCTGTTCTTCTTTGCCGTGGAGCTCGGCTGGCTGCCGGTGTCTGGTTCCGGCCCGGCCAATCTCATCCTGCCCGCTGTGACGCTCGGCCTCTCGAACGCGGCGATTTTTGCTCGCCTGACGCGGTCCTCGATGATCGATGTGATGAACCAGGACTTTGTTCAGACTGCGCTGGCCAAGGGGCTCCCGCGCACGCTGGTCTTCCGCCGGCATGTCTTGCGTGCGGGATTGGTGCCGCTGATCACGATGATGGGACTGCAATTCGCCTTCATGATGGGCGGCGCCATCGTGGTGGAGAACATCTTTTCCTGGAACGGCGTCGGGCGCATGGCGGTCGAGGCGATCTTCCAGCGGGACTATCCCATCATCCAAGGGTTCATCCTGACCTTTGCGGTCGTGGTGGTCTGTGTCTCGATATGTCTCGATGCTCTCTACGCCTTAATCGATCCACGCATCCGGAGAGCGGTGTGAGCGCGCCGGGCGGCGTCACCGCCCTGCGTCGCCCCTCGCTCTTGTTGCGTCTTGTGTCGACGCCAGCCGGAGCGATTGGGCTGCTCATTGTCTTGGTCCTGATCGGCGGGGCGGTTCTCGCTGATTTCCTCGCGCCCTTTGATCCGACCAAGATGGGCGCGGGACGACGCTTTCAGCCACCAGGCGGCAATCATCTGCTGGGCACTGATGAGTTCGGACGGGACATGTTCTCGCGCATTCTGCACGGTGCTCGGCTGACCCTCCTCATCGGCGCCGTCGCCGTCCTGATCTCCATGACCACGGGTATGCTGATCGGTTTGGCGGCGGCTTATGCCCGCGGCTGGTCCGAGGCTGTGCTGATGCGCGGAACCGATGTGCTGTTCTCGTTTACCGAAACGCTCATTGCTCTGTCCTGTGTCGCCGTGCTTGGGCCAAGCCTGCAGAACGCGGTGATCGCAGTCGGGATCGCCGGGATCCCTTTTTATGCGCGCACATGCTACTCCGCGGCGCTCGTCGAGCGGTCAAAGCCCTATTTCGAGGCCAGCATCGCCGCAGGCGCCGGCCACGGTCGGCTGATCTTCCTGCACCTCCTGCCCAATGTCTTGCCCACGATGATCGTCGTTGCGACACTCGGCGTCTCGACGGCGATCCTTGCGGCAGCGGGCCTGAGTTTTCTCGGTCTTGGGGCCCAGCCTCCCCTGCCCGAGTGGGGCTATATGCTGTCGGGCGCGCGGGACTACTTCAATCGCGCACCCTGGCTGATGACAATCCCCGGATTGGCGATAGCCATGACAGTGCTCGGGTTCAATCTGTTGGGCGACGCGATCCGGACCGCGCTGGATCCGGCGGAGCGCCAGCGATGAGCCTTCTGAACGTGGAGGGTCTCGGCATCTCGCTCCGATCCGATGGGCGCTGGAATCAGATCGTCAAGGAGCTGTCTTTCGATGTGGCAGCGGGCGAGATCCTCTGCATCGTGGGCGAGTCCGGATCGGGCAAGAGCATGACGGCCAAGGCACTGATGGGCCTGCTGCCGCGCGGCGCGCGCACCTCGGGGCGGGCGATGATCGAAGGTCAACCTTTGCTCGGCGGCGGAGCGGAGAAGGTTCGCGGCCGGATGATCAGCATGATCTTTCAGGAGCCCATGACGGCCCTCAACCCCGTGCTAACAATCGGGCGCCAGATGACCGAAAGCTCGGTGATAATCGGCGGGATCAGCCAGACCAAAGCAGACGAGCGCGCCTCCGCCCTGCTTGAGCGCGTCGGCATCGGGGAGGCAGACGCACGACTGCGGCAGTACCCGCATGAGTTCTCAGGCGGCATGCGTCAGCGCGTGATGATTGCAATGGCGCTGATGTCCGAACCGAAGCTGATGATTGCAGACGAGCCCACCACGGCGCTGGATGTGAGCGTCCAGTCAGGCATTCTTCAGTTGATGCGCCAACTGGTCGACGAAACCGGCATGGGCTTGATCCTCATCACCCACGACATGGGCGTGGTGGCCGAGATGGCCGACAAGGTCGTCGTCATGCGCCATGGGAAATCCGTCGAGACGGCGCCTGTCGCGCAGCTCTTTGGCGCGCCCGAGAACCGTTACACCAAAGCGCTTCTGGCCGCCGTTCCCCGTCTCGACAGCCAAGCGGAAGCGCCCACCCAGTCTGTGCCCGCGCCTCTGATGGAAGCGCGCAACCTGCGCAAGACGTTTCGCATCCGAAGCGGCCTCTTTGGCAAGCCCATTGAGACGCGGGCACTCGACGATGTCTCGATTGCGGTCGGGGCGGGCGAGGCCCTGGCGCTGGTCGGCGAGAGTGGGTCAGGAAAGTCGACATTCGGGCGCGCAATCACGCGTCTTGTCTCGATTGACGCCGGTGAGCTCTTGGTGGACGGCCAGAACATCTCCGCTCTGGAAGGTCGGGAATTGCGCGCCGCCCGAGCCCGAGCGCAGATGATCTTCCAGGACCCGTATTCATCGCTTGATCCGCGGTTCTCTATCGGAGCCACCGTGGATGAACCGATGGTCATCCGTGGCAAGACCAGGGCCGAAGCGCGGGACCGCACGGAGGGGTTGCTCAGGCGGGTCGGCCTCGAGCCGGACCTTGCGGCACGTTATCCGCACGAGTTTTCCGGCGGCCAACGCCAGCGAATCGCGATTGCCCGCGCGTTGGCGACGGACCCGGACCTGCTGGTCGCGGATGAGCCGACCTCAGCCCTCGACGTGTCGATCCAAGCCCAGATCCTGGAGCTGCTTTCAGAGCTGAAGGTGGACCGGAGCCTCGCGCTCCTGTTCATTTCGCATGATCTTGCGGTTGTCCGGCAGATCGCGGATCGGGTGGCCGTGATGCGGCGGGGCAGGATCGTCGAAACGGGGCAGACGGCCGATGTCCTCTCCCAGCCACGGCACAGCTACACCCGGATGCTGCTGGATGCAGCGCCCGTTCCGGATCCAAACCGGCGGCGCGGCATGATCGCTCCGGCACCAGACATGACGGGAGAGGATGGGCCTTTGCACGAGGTGGCCCCTGGCCACTGGGTGGCCGCATGACAATCGGCATCGCCGTTCGCGGGCACAATTCGGGGCGGGCTATCTTTGCCGCGCTCGCTGCCGTGGAGGCTGTCGGTTCGGGTGCGATAGGCGGGTTTGTAAGCGCGGTTGGGTTGGCGGGCAAGAACGTCCTCCGCGCAGAGACCCAGACCGGCGGCAGCGCGGCCGTGCGGTTCTCGACTGCGCGCATGGAGTTTGAAAGCGCAACAATGGCCGCGTTGATTTCCAGCGGCCCCAATCGACCAGAACCGTTGGCCGCATTCACGTTGGCAGAGCCCGGTGTGGGCATTGTTACTGGCCACCGACTGCCGACCGCCCTTGGTCAAGACGGCGTCCCAATGAACCGGCGCGCATTGGAACTGATGCGCAACGGCGCGTCTGCCGGCCAAGCCCTTGACCGAGTGCTGAGTGCAAGTCCCGACGCGGATTGCGGCCTCGCGGCCATAGATGCCGCGGGCCATGGGAGTGCGATGCAAACTGTGGCGGCTGAACGCCCGGACTCATTTCTGATCTGCCGCTCGCGGAACGAGGCGACGGTTTGTGTCATCCACAACGCGATTCAACCCGCGGTGCCTCTTGCCGATCTCGCTGCGGAGATCGCCTTGGAGATTGCAAGTCCAACGCTCTGCGAGACGGCAGAGATCGTCCTGGCGCGCGGTTGTCCCGTGCGTGGCGGTGCGGTGCCGGCTCTCGTTGTTGATGGCACTGGGCGGGTTTGCGAGATTAGGCTGCCGGCGGCCTCCGCGAGCGGCGAGCAGGTCCTCAATCTCGGATACCGACCAGCGGTCCTGGGCGCCGCCGCCGAGCATCATGTGCTGGTGTACGAGCCGTTCGTCGTGGCCTGTGATGGCCGCGTGGTATCGATTGATGGTGTGGAAGCCATGACGCTCAAAACGGCAATTCCGGCATGACCTACTCGATCGCGGGTCGGTGCGCGCGAACAGGAGAGTTCGGCGCCGCGATTGCAACTGCAATGCCTGCGGTGGGTGCACTCTGTGTTTGGACCCGAAGCGATGTCGGGGTCGTCTGCACACAATCCTGGACAAATCCCCATCTCGGCATTTTTGCGCTTGATGCTATGGCCGGAGGGCTTGGTGCCGTAGAGGCTGGCCGCAAAGCGCTTCAAGGGGATCAGGGGGCCGCCCGCCGTCAATTGGGCGTTGTCGGAAATGGGGGCACTGGGTTCTGCTTCACCGGCACAGAGTGTACCGGGTGGTGTGGGCACATCGCTGGACCGGATTTCGCGACCCAGGGGAACATGCTCACCAGCGCCGAAGTCGTGCAAGCACTTGCGTTCAGTTTCGAACAGTCCTCTGACAAGCCCTTGGACGAGCGACTGCTTAGGGCTCTAGAATCTGCGCAGCGGGCCGGAGGTGACAAACGCGGCAGACAATCGGCTGCTCTCGCCGTTATCGGAGCAGATCCGTTCCGGTCCGTAGACCTTCGGGTGGACGAGCATGCAGATCCCGTGTCGGAACTCAGGCGTGTTCATGGCATCGCTCGCGCCCAGCTTGGGCCATTGAGAGAGTGGCTGCCGGATAAGACCGGTTTAGCTCCCGATTTGCCGGTAGATGTAGTCAATATGGTCCTGGGCGCTCCTACAGCGCGACCAAGGGGGGGCGGTAGCGAAGACCCGTGATGCGCAAGGCAGCACAGCAACAACCAGAGCGCAATCCAAGCGGGATCGAAGCGCTACGCTAGCGGCAGTGAATGCGCGGTTCAGTTGCCGCGGAGAGAGACCTGATCTTTGGCTTGCCGGGGATGAGCCAGCTGTCGGGTCGTGCCTCTCAGCAATAGGCGCGAAGAACCTCGAACAGCCCGGGCGACAGCATCGCCTTGCGGTCCTTGTCAGTTTTGCCCTCGTCGACGTGGATCCGAATTCGGTCGCTGTCGATACCCGTTACCTTGTGGTTGCACAGCTCCGCCGCTCGGAGCCCTTTGCCAGAGTGGAACCCGAGCGTCCCCCGCCGCGGGGTTTGGGGAGACCTTGGAGATGGCTTGTTGAGAGCCGAGGGGGTGTTGAATGGCGGGCGCGGAGCGCGGAGGCGGTCCGGGCGCGGGGACCTCAGATGTCGGAGCGCCCGGGGCGCCCGGAGCGCCGGTTCGGGAGCGGTGCATGACGGCTCGGCGCAAGCAGGACGCCGTCCTGCGGGGGCTCTGGGGCGAGCCTCTGGCGACGGTGTCGCGGGGGCTGCGCGTGACCGCCGCCGATCTGAGCGGCGGGCGTGACGCCGCCCTCGAGGCGGGCGCGGCGCGCCTGCAATCCCGCCCGCGGGTCCAGGACGGCACGATCGTCCCGGAGCCCAGAGCCCGGAGC
>JBCCZI010000148.1:0-9354 GCA_039187815.1 Pseudomonadota bacterium
ACCTGGTCGAGCGATGCATCAACAAGCTCAAAAACGCCCGGCGCATCGCCACCCGCTGCGGCGAAACCGCCACACGCTTCCTCGGCTTCATCGCGATCGCCGCCGCCCGCCTGTGGGTCCACCTTTGTCAAAGTGACCTAGGCACTGTTGACCCAAGGAGATCTCGGAGTGGCGCGGGCGTGACCCAAGATGGCTTTCGGACGGGAGGCTGTCTTAGCGTGAGGTGCCATGAGTGCCTAGGTGCCGCGTGCCCTTACAGATCAGCAAGGCCACTAACCGCTTGCGGACCGTGCGAAAATCAAGCCTTGCAAAAGCGTGTAGCGAAGGCTAACCCGCCTATCGCTGACGAGAGTGACCTGTGGTTTGGGTGGCAAATGTCGGGCAAGCGACCCGTCATCAAGCCAAAGGCTACGGAAATTGCTTTTTGAACAGCGAGATAGGGGTGTAGCTCAGTTGGTAGAGCGACGGTCTCCAAAACCGTAGGTCGGGGGTTCGAGACCCTCCGCCCCTGCCACCACCGCCCCGACGGTTCGAGAGGTTGGATGCAATGATGAATCCCGCGCGCTTTGTGGCTCAGGTCCGGACCGAGGCATCCAAGGTCGTTTGGCCGACGCGCCGCGAGGCCGGCATGACCACCTTGATGGTGTTCGTGATGGCGATCCTGGTGGCGATCTTCTTCTTTATCGTCGATCAAATCCTCAGCGTGGTGGTTGAGTTCCTGCTGTCGCTCTAGGTCCTTGGCGGCTGTCTGTGTGCCCGCCGGGCCGATGGGAACAGAGGCTGAACGACTGCGCGTGGCATTCTGGTGAACAAGGGCTTGACGGTGCGTGGGACGAGCGCTAGACAGCCGACTTCTTGAGAACGGTTTGGCACTTGGCTCCGGATCCCAGAGGGGAGGCCGGGGGCGGTGCCGGTTGGTGCTAGCACAGGCAGCTGGCATTGGCTGCGACGATAAACGGCGGCGGCGCAAACGCGTGGCCGAAAGGTGAGGCAGATGGCGAAGCGCTGGTACTCGGTGCATGTTCTCTCGAATTTCGAGAAAAAGGTTGCCGAAGCGATTCGAGAGGCCGTCGGACAGCAGGCGCTCGAGGAGGAGATCGACGAGATCCTCGTCCCGACCGAAGAGGTGACTGTGGTCGAACGTGGCCAAAAGAAGACGCGCGAGCAGCGGTTCATGCCCGGCTATGTGCTGGTGCGCATGGAGATGACGGACCGCGCCTATCACCTGATCAAAGACACGCCGCGGGTCACCGGGTTTCTCGGGCCGCAGGGCAAACCGACGCCACTGCGCGACGCCGAGGTGGCGCGCCTGCTGAACCAGGTCGAAGAGGGCACCGAGCGACCGCGCCCCGCGATCACCTTCGAGGTGGGCGAGACGGTGGCCGTGACCGACGGGCCCTTCGAGGGTTTCAGCGGCATGGTCGAGGATGTCGACGAAGAGGCCGCGCGCCTCAAGGTGTCGGTGACGATTTTCGGGCGGGCGACCCCGGTCGAGCTCGAATACGCGCAGGTGACCAAAGCCGCCTGACGCGCAACCCCGGTGGGAGGCGAGGGCGGCGCGCTGTCCGGACCGCACCACCCCATGGCAGCGGCCGGGACGCGTCCCTGGCCTGATGGAGTGAGACGATGGCGAAGAAAGTCGTGGGGCAGCTCAAGCTGCAAGTGCCAGCGGGCAAGGCAAACCCCTCGCCGCCGATCGGGCCGGCGCTCGGTCAGCGCGGCATCAACATCATGGAGTTCTGCAAGGCCTTCAATGCGAAGAGCCAGGAACTCGAGCCGGGCGCTCCGTGCCCGACCGTTATCACGTACTACGCGGACAAGAGCTTCACCTTCGAGATCAAGACCCCGCCAGCCAGCTACTACCTGAAAAAGGCGGCCAAGCTGAAATCGGGCGCCAAGCTGCCGGGTCGTGAGACCGTGGGCAGCGTCACCCCGAAGCAGGTGCGCGAGATTGCCGAGGCTAAGATGAAGGACCTCAACGCGAACTCGGTCGAGGCGGCGATGCAGATCATCCTGGGCTCGGCCCGCTCCATGGGCATCGAGGTGAAGTGATGGCACAGCTTTCCAAACGCATGAAGGCGGCCAAGACCGCCGCCGAGGGCAAGGAAAATCTCTCGATCGAGGAGGCGGTCGCCCTGGTCAAGGCCAACGCCACCGCCAAGTTTGACGAGACGGTCGAGATCTCGATGAACCTCGGCGTTGATCCGCGCCATGCGGACCAGATGGTGCGCGGCGCGGTGACGCTGCCGAATGGCACCGGCAAGTCGGTGCGCGTCGCGGTCTTTGCCCGCGGGCCCAAGGCAGAGGAGGCCACCGCCGCCGGTGCCGATATTGTCGGCGCCGAGGACCTGATGCAGACTATCCAGGGCGGCACGATCGACTTCGAGAAGTGCATCGCAACGCCGGATATGATGCCGATTGTCGGCCGCCTGGGTAAGGTGCTGGGCCCGCGCGGCCTGATGCCGAACCCCAAGATCGGCACGGTGACCATGGATGTCGCCCAGGCGGTCAAGGATGCCAAGGGTGGCCAGGTGACCTTCCGCGCCGAGAAGGCGGGCATCGTGCATGCGGGCGTCGGCAAGGCAAGCTTCGAGGAGCGCGCCCTGGCCGAGAACGTGCGCGCGCTGGTCGATGCGATCACCCGCGCCAAACCGACGGGTGCCAAGGGTCAGTACGTGAAGAAGGTATCGCTCAGCTCGACCATGGGTCCGGGCGTTAGCATCGCGCTCGACAGCCTGAGCGCCGGCGCCTGAGGCGCCTAGAGATCCCTCGGGCGACCGGGGGCTGCGGGGGAGGCGTTCGCGCCTCGCCCGGCCTGTCCGAGACGGTCGGCCGCGGGCAACCGCAGAAGTCCGGCCATAGACGGGTGCTGGAGCAGGATGGACCGGGCGCGCGCCCGGCCGATCATGGCGAGGCCCCGGGACGGGACCCGAGACGTCGGGTTCGGACACCGGACCCGGCAGACGAGAGCCGGCGGCAAGGGTCATTCCCGAACCGCCAAGACCTGGAGCCAAGACTGTGGATAGAGCGCAGAAGGAAAACGTGGTCGAGGAAGTCGGCCGGATCTTTTCCGACAGCGGCGTGATCGTGGTCGGCCACTATGCCGGTCTCACAGTCGCGGAGATGTCAGAGTTCCGCAACCGGATGCGAGAAGCCGGTGGCGGAGTTCGGGTCGTCAAGAACAGGCTGGCCAAGATCGCCCTCGAGGGCAAGCCGTGCGAAGGCATGAGCTTGCATCTCAAGGGGCAGACGGTGCTCGCTTACTCCGAGGACCCCGTGGCCGCGGCACGTGTCGTGGACAAGTTCGTCAAGGACAACAAGAAGTTTCAAGTTGTCGGCGGCGCTATGGGGGCAGAGATCCTCGACGTGAACGGGGTGAAGGCGGTTGCGGACATGCCGTCCCGCGAGGAGCTGCTGAGCTCCATCGTGGGCATGCTGATGTCCCCGGCCGGCAACATCGTCAGCGCGATCACGGCGCCCGCCTCGAACCTGGCGGCCATTGCTGAGACCCTTGCCGAACGGGAAGAGGCCTGAGCCATCGAAGTGACCACGGGACGGCAGGCGGTCGACGCCCACGCCGGATCCACCCTGCGAAAGACGGAATGGAACAGAACCATGTCGAAGATTGAACAGCTCGCTGAGGACCTCGTTGGCCTCACCCTGCTCGAGGCGGCGGAACTCAAGAACCTCCTGAAGGACAAATACGGCATTGAGCCGGCCGCCGGAGCGGTGGCCGTGGCTGCGGTGCCGGGCGCCGGCGGCGATGCCGGTCCGGCCGAAGAGGAGAAGACCGAGTTCGATGTCATCCTGAAGGCGGCGGGAGACAAGAAGATCAACGTGATCAAGGAGGTCCGCGCGATCACCGGTCTCGGCCTGAAAGAGGCCAAGGACTTGGTCGAGGCGGGCGGCAAGCCGGTGAAAGAGGGCATCCCCAAGGCCGAGGCCGAGGAGATCCTCAAGAAGCTGAAGGACGCGGGCGCAGACGCCGAGATCAAGTGATCCGGCGTGGCTTCGGCTGCGAATATGTAGGAACAAGGATCCGGGGCGGCGTGGGCCGGCCCGGGTCGAACCGCGTTTTTGCGAGAGCTGTACCGGAGCAGGCACCGGGAGCGATCGCGAAGCACCGCGGGTCAGGGCCCGAGACAGGTCCGGCGGGGCGCGCCGGCCGAGGGATGGGCCCTCTCCCGCGTTCGGAGCCAGCAGGGATGCCGACCCAGCATTCCTTGCGTGCAACGAACTGATCCGAGGGGTCTTTATGGGCGAGCTATTCTCCGGTCGCAAACGTATCCGCAAATTTTTTGGTAAGATTCGCGAAGCTGCTGACCTGCCGAACCTGATTGAGGTTCAAAAACGGTCCTATGATTATTTCCTCGAGTCTGGCGACGATGGCTATCCCATCGACGGCGAAGGCTTGCAGGGGGTGTTCCAGTCGGTATTTCCGATCAAGGACTTCAACGAGACGGCGGTGCTGGAGTTCGTGCGTTACGAGCTCGAGGCGCCGAAATACGACGTCGAAGAGTGTCAGCAGCGCGATATGACCTACGCGGCACCGCTGAAGGTGACGCTGCGGCTGATCGTCTTCGAAGTCGAAGAGGACACCGGGGCCAAGTCCGTAAAGGACATCAAGGAACAAGACGTCTACATGGGCGACATGCCGCTGATGACCAAGCACGGCACCTTTGTCGTGAACGGCACCGAGCGGGTAATTGTTAGCCAGATGCACCGATCCCCGGGCGTGTTCTTCGACCATGACAAGGGCAAGACCCATGTCTCGGGCAAGTTGCTGTTCGCCAGCCGCGTGATCCCCTATCGCGGCTCCTGGCTCGATTTCGAGTTCGATGCCAAGGACATCGTGTTTGCGCGCATCGATCGGCGCCGCAAGCTGCCGGTGACAACGCTGCTCTATGCGCTCGGCCTCGATCAGGAAGGCATCTGCGACTATTTCTTCAACCGTGTCGCCTATCGCCGGCAGGGTGAGGGCTGGGCCGTTCCTTTCGATCCCGATCGGCTCAAGGGCTCATCGCCCTCCTATGATCTGGTCGATGCGGCCAGCGGTGAGGTGATCGCGCCGGCCGGTCAGAAACTGACCCCGCGCAAGCTGCGCCAGATCGCCGAGACCGGTGTGAGCGAGATCCTGGCCCCCTTCGAGGCGATCCACAGCCGCTTTGCCGCCGTCGACATGATCGACGAGGAGACCGGCCTCGTTCACGTCGAGGCGGGCGGTGAGCTGGATCCCAGCATCGTCGAGACGCTGATCGTCGCGG
Source organism: Pseudomonadota bacterium (assembly GCA_039187815.1). Lineage (GTDB taxonomy): Bacteria > Pseudomonadota > Alphaproteobacteria > Rhodobacterales > Rhodobacteraceae > Thermohalobaculum. The sequence continues at coordinate 5,265 of JBCCZI010000148.1, forward strand.
GCCACAGCACGATCGAGACGCTTGACATCGATAACGTCACGGTGGGCCCGTACATGCGCTCGACCATGGCCGCCGACAAGAACATGGACCGCGAGAGCGCGCTGCTCGACATCTACCGGGTGATGCGCCCGGGCGAGCCGCCGACCCTGGATGCCGCCGAGGCGATGTTCCAGTCGCTGTTCTTCGATGCCGAGCGCTATGACCTCTCGGCGGTCGGCCGCGTCAAGATGAACATGCGCCTCGAGCTCGACGCGCCGGACACCCAGCGTACGCTGCGCCGCGAGGACATCCTGGCGGTGGTCAAAGCGCTGGTCGAACTGCGCGATGGACGCGGGGAGATCGACGACATCGACCATCTCGGCAACCGGCGCGTGCGCTCGGTGGGCGAGCTGATGGAGAACCAGTACCGCGTCGGTCTGCTGCGTATGGAGCGGGCAATCCGCGAGCGGATGAGCTCGGTCGACATCGACACGGTGATGCCGCAGGACCTGATCAACGCCAAGCCGGCGGCTGCCGCGGTGCGGGAGTTCTTCGGCTCCAGCCAGCTTAGCCAGTTCATGGACCAGACCAACCCGCTCTCGGAGGTCACGCACAAGCGGCGGCTCTCGGCGCTGGGCCCGGGCGGTCTGACGCGCGAGCGGGCGGGCTTTGAGGTGCGCGACGTGCACCCCACCCATTACGGTCGCATGTGCCCCATCGAGACGCCGGAGGGGCCGAACATCGGCCTGATCAACAGCCTCGCGACCTTTGCTCGGGTGAACAAGTACGGTTTCATCGAGACGCCCTACCGGGTGGTCGATGACGGCATCGTGACCGATGAGGTCCGCTATCTCTCGGCCACCGAGGAGATGCGCCACACGGTCGCCCAGGCCAACGCCAAGCTGGATGCCGAGGGGCGGTTCGCGGACGAGCTGATCTCGAGCCGGAAGGCGGGTGAGTTCATGCTCTCGCCGCCCGATAACATCACGCTGATCGACGTCTCGCCGAAACAGCTGGTGTCGGTGGCCGCGGCGCTGATCCCGTTCCTCGAGAACGACGACGCCAACCGCGCGCTGATGGGCTCGAACATGCAGCGCCAGGCGGTGCCGCTGATCAAGGCCGAGGCGCCCTTTGTCGGTACCGGGATGGAGGCTCGCGTCGCCCGCGACAGTGGCGCGGCCATTACCGCGCGCCGCGGCGGCGTGATCGACCAAGTCGACGCGATGCGGATCGTTGTCCGTGTGACCGACCAGATGGAGATCGGCGACCCGGGTGTCGACATCTATAGGCTGCGGAAATTCCAGGGCTCGAACCAGGCGACCTGCATCAACCAGCGCCCGCTGGTAAAGGTGGGCGACCGGGTTGGCGCGGGCGATGTGATCGCGGACGGACCGTCGACCGATCTCGGCGAGCTGGCGCTCGGTAAGAACACGCTCGTCGCCTTCATGCCGTGGAACGGCTACAACTTCGAGGACAGCATCCTGATCTCGGAGCGGGTGGCCAAGGACGATCTCTTCACCTCGATCCACATCGAGGACTATGAGGTGATGGCCCGCGACACCAAGCTGGGGCCGGAGGAGATCACCCGCGACATCCCGAACGTCGGCGAGGAGGCGCTGCGCAACCTCGACGAGGCGGGCATCGTCTATATCGGCGCCGAAGTGGGCCCTGGCGATATCCTCGTTGGCAAGATCACGCCGAAGGGCGAGAGCCCGATGACGCCGGAGGAGAAGCTGCTCCGCGCGATCTTCGGTGAGAAGGCCTCGGATGTCCGCGACACCTCTCTGCGCATGCCTCCCGGTGAGTACGGCACCATCGTCGAGGTGCGCGTCTTCAACCGCCACGGCATCGAGAAGGACGAGCGTGCGCTGCAGATCGAGCGCGAGGAGATCGAGCGTCTGGCCCGCGACCGGGACGACGAGCTCGCGATCCTCGAGCGCAACATCTATGCGCGGCTGAAGGAGATGATCCTCGGCAAATCCTGCGTCAAAGGGCCAAAGGGCGTCAAAGCGGGCTCGGCGATCACCGAGGATCTGCTCGCCAGCCTCAGCCGCGGCCAGTGGTGGCAGCTGGCGCTGCCCGAGGAGGCGGACGCCCAGGCCATGGAGGCGCTGAACGCACAGTACGACCAAGCCAAGCGCGTGCTCGAGGCCCGCTTTGAGGACAAGGTCGAGAAGGTCCGTCGCGGCGACGACTTGCCGCCCGGCGCGCTCAAGATGGTCAAGGTCTTCGTAGCGGTGAAGCGCAAGCTGCAGCCGGGCGACAAGATGGCCGGGCGCCATGGCAACAAGGGCGTGATCAGCCGCGTGGTGCCCGAGGAGGACATGCCCTTCCTCGACAACGGCACGCCGGTGGATTTCGTGCTCAACCCGCTCGGAGTGCCGAGCCGGATGAATGTGGGCCAGATCCTCGAGACCCATATGGGCTGGGCGGCCGCGAACCTTGGACGCTCGATTGGCGAGGCGTTGGATGCCTACCGGATGCATGGCGACATGACCCCGGTGAAGGATGCCATGAAGATCGCCTATGGCGCCGATGTGCTGGATGCGGCGACCTCGGATATGACCGAGGGCGAGATGCTGGAGGCGGCGGAGAACGTGCGCACCGGCATCCCGATCGCAACGCCGGTCTTCGACGGCGCCAAAGAGGCGGATGTCAACGACCATCTCTCGCGGGCGGGGCTATCGGAGTCGGGCCAGGTCACGCTCTATGATGGGCGCACGGGCGAGGCCTTCGCCCGGCCGGTGACCGTTGGCTACAAATATCTCCTCAAGCTCCACCACCTGGTGGATGAGAAGATCCACGCCCGCTCGACCGGTCCCTATAGCCTGGTCACCCAGCAGCCGCTGGGCGGCAAGGCCCAGTTTGGCGGCCAGCGCTTTGGCGAGATGGAGGTCTGGGCGCTCGAGGCCTATGGCGCCGCCTACACGCTCCAGGAGATGCTGACGGTCAAGTCGGACGATGTGGCCGGCCGAACTAAGGTCTATGAGAGCATCGTCAAGGGCGAGGACGACTTCGAGGCGGGCATTCCCGAGAGCTTCAACGTGCTCGTCAAGGAGATCCGCTCCCTCGGCCTCAATGTCGAGCTGATGGACAGCGAAACCGACGAGTAACCCCCCGGGTCCCGTCTGCGCGCACCCCCGGCGCGCGGACAGCGGGGGGCCTTTGACACGGGGATGATGGAGCCTGAGATGAACCAGGAATTGACCAACATCTTCAACCCGACGGAGCCTGCGAAGGTCTTCGACGAAATCCGGATTTCGCTGGCGAGCCCCGAGCGGATCCTGAGCTGGTCCTATGGCGAGGTCAAAAAGCCCGAGACCATTAACTACCGGACCTTCAAGCCGGAGCGCGACGGCCTCTTCTGCGCCCGTATCTTTGGCCCGATCAAGGACTATGAGTGCCTCTGCGGCAAGTACAAGCGCATGAAGTATCGCGGGGTCACCTGCGAGAAATGCGGTGTCGAGGTCACGCTGCAAAAGGTCCGGCGCGAGCGGATGGGCCACATCCAGCTCGCGAGCCCGGTCGCGCATATCTGGTTCCTGAAGTCGCTGCCGTCCCGCATCGGCAATATGCTCGACATGACCCTGAAGGATCTCGAGAAGATCCTGTATTTCGAGCAGTATGTGGTGATCGAGCCGGGCCTCACGGATCTGGCCTATCGCCAGCTGATGACCGAGGAGGAGTATCTCGACGCCCAGGATGCTTACGGTGAGGACGCCTTTCGCGCCGGCATCGGCGCTGAGGCGATCCGCGAGATGCTGGCGGCGATCGATCTCGAGACCGAGGCCGAGCGGCTGCGCGCCGATCTCGCCGAGGCGACCGGTGAGCTGAAGCCCAAGAAGATCATCAAGCGCCTCAAGTTGGTCGAGCATTTTCTCGAGTCGGGCAACCGGCCCGAATGGATGGTCATGACCGTGATCCCGGTCATTCCGCCCGAGCTGCGCCCGCTGGTGCCGCTGGATGGCGGCCGGTTTGCGACCTCGGACCTCAACGATCTCTATCGCCGGGTGATCAACCGGAACAACCGCCTCAGCCGTCTGATCGAGCTGCGCGCGCCGGACATCATCATCCGCAACGAGAAGCGGATGCTGCAGGAGGCGGTCGACGC
>JBCCZI010000149.1:0-9214 GCA_039187815.1 Pseudomonadota bacterium
CCCGCGCCACCTGCCCGGCCACGACCGACCTGCCCGTGTTGTTGCCATATCGTCCGACGTCGACCGGCCCCGACACCCTCTTCGTCAGCCGCTGGCTCGCCGTACTGCCCGCTTGGACGCCCATCGCGCTCCTGGCGCTCGCGCTGCTCTGGCCCGCGGTGGCCTGGGCCCAAGGGCGCTACACCTATGTCGACGCAACCGAGGCGCTATGGCGCTGGATGCCCTTCCTCGTCTGGTCAGGCTTTTTCTTCAACGTTCTGATCTCGGTGCTAGCCATGGCGATCGGGACCGTTGCAGGTGCCGCCCTCGGCCTTGCCCAGACCTCGCTCAACCCCTTCGTTCGGCGCATCGCCTGGTTCATCACCCAGCTCTTCCGCAACTCGCCCTGGCTGGTGATCCTCTTCATCGTCCTCCTGGCCTTTCCCTTCGAGATCGTGATCGGCGGGCTCATCATCTCGATTCCCGACTGGATGAAGGCCGTGATCGGCCTGTCGCTGCCGATCATGGCGAACATCTCCGAGATCGTGCGCGGGGCGGTCCAATCCGTGCCGACGGCCCAGTGGGAGGCCTCCGAGAGCCTCGCCTTCACCCGCCGCCAAACGCTCTGGCAGATCATCCTGCCGCAATGTTTCAAGCGGATGATCCCGCCCTGGATGAACTGGTACGCGATCCTGACCATGGCGACGCCCCTCTGCTCGCTGCTCGGCGTTGAGGAACTGATCACCCTCACGCGCCAAGCGATGGAGGGTGAGGATAACCACCCGGAACTGCTGGTGCCCTTCTACACCTTCGCCCTCGTGCTGTTCTTCCTCTACTGCTATCCGATCGCCCGAGCGACCATCGCGCTCGAGCGCCGCTTCGCCGTCAAACTCTGAGGCCAGCCATGACCGATCCGCATATCCTCACCAATCGGGACCAGCTTCGGGAGATCGTTGGCGAGGTGCCGATCCCCCCGCGCGAGAAAACGATCGACCATATCGATGCGATCTGCGCGCGCTACATCGCGGCGGCTCCGTTTCTGCTGATCGCCACGCACGGCGCAGATGGTCTGCTCGACATCTCGCCCAAAGGGGATCCGGCCGGCTTTGTCGGCATCCTCGACAAAAAGACCCTGGCGATCCCCGAGCGGCTTGGGAATGGGCGCTTCGACACCTATGAGAACCTCTTCGACAACCCGCAGCTGGCGCTGATCTTCCTGATCCCGGGTCACAACGACACCCTGCGCGTCTCGGGCGACGGGCGGATCAGCCGCGATCCGGAGCTTCGCGCCCGCTTCGCCGTGCGGGGCCAGGAGCCGCGTTTTGTCCTCTTGGTCCATGTGCGCGAGGCGATGACCCATTGCCCGAAATGCATGGTCCGCTCGGGCCTGTGGCAGCCCGAGCGTTGGCCCGACCGATCCGATATCCCCACGCTGGCCGAGGCGATGGTGGCCCATGGCCAGCTCTCGCGCACGGTCGCAGAGATGGACGACATCATCCGCAAGGATGGTGAGAACCGGCTCTACTGAGGAAGGCCCATGACCTGGACCCCAGATCACCCCATCGTTTCGCTCAAGGATGTGCGCAAGAGCTTTGGCGACAACGAAGTGCTGAAGGGCATCAGCTTCGATGTCATGAAGGGCGAAGTGATCTGCATCATCGGCCCCTCTGGCTCGGGCAAATCCACGCTGATCCGCTGCATCAACGCGCTGAACGACATCCAGCACGGCTCGATCACCGTCGAGGGCCAGGAGGTGCATGACCCGGAGCTCGACAAGCTCGAGCTGCGCAAAAAGGTCGGGATGGTCTTCCAGCAATACAATCTGTTTCCGCACAAGACCGCGCTGGAAAACGTCATGATGGCGCCTGTGCTGGTGCTGAAGCAGGGCAAGGGCGAGGTCGAGGCGCGGGCCCGCGCGTTGATGGCCAAGGTGCGTCTCCAGGGCAAGGAACATCAGTACCCGGGCGAGCTCTCGGGCGGTCAGCAGCAGCGCGTCGCCATCGCCCGCAGCCTGGCCATGACCCCCGATGTGATGCTGTTCGACGAGGTGACGGCCGCACTCGACCCCGAGACGGTCAAAGAGGTGCTGGTCACCATCAAAGAACTGGCCGCTGAGGGCATGACCTGCATCCTGGTGACCCACGAGATGGGCTTTGCCCGTGAGGTGGCCGACCACATCTACTTTACCGACCGCGGGGTGATCGTCGAGCACGGGCCGCCCGCCACGTTCTTCACCCAGGCGAGCGATCCGCGGACCCAAGAGTTCCTGAGTCAGATCCTTTGAGGTTCAGCCCGAGGCGCTGTCGATCTCCCAGGCCTTGAGCAGCCGCGGCAGGGCGATCTCCCAATCCAGAACGCCCACCCGCTCGGCCCAGGCGCCATATTGGCCCAGAAGATCGGCCTCGAGCGGAGCGTTGCGTCCGGCCAGATCACTGAGTTCCGTGCGGTCGGCATCCATATCATAGAGCTCCCAGGCATGCCCGTACCGGCGCACCAGCTTGAAGGCGCCGTGTCGGATGGCAGAGTTGCCCTCGTGCTCGAAGAAGATCGGCTGCTCGCGCGACCACGGCCGCCCAGTGAGCATCGGCAGGACCGACTCGCCCTCCAGCGGCTGGATCGCATGGCCGCCCAACTCGCTCAGCGCCGCCGCCCCGGTTGCCTCGAGGATCGTGGGCAGCACGTCCACCACATGCGCGGGCTCATGAGCAATCACTCCCGGTCCGATGCGCCCAGGCCAATGGGCGATTAGCGGCGTCGAAATCCCGCCCTCGTGCACATAATGCTTGAACAGCCGGAAGGGCGCATTCGAGACATTGGCCCAAGGTCGGTCATAGCTCTGATAGGTCAGCGCTCCGCCGGGCCGCAGCCCAGGGCGGTTGCCCATGGCAATCCGGCGCCCATCTTGGAGCGTGTCGGGGAAGAACTTGGCCCATCCGTCCTCGGCCATGAACTCCGCACAGCCGCCATTGTCCGAGAGGAACAGGATCAGAGTGTTCTCCCGCTGGCCGAGCCGGTCGAGCGCCGCCACCATGCGCCCGATAGATTGGTCCATCCGGTCGACCATGGCGGCATATGCGGCCATCTTGGAGGCCTCCCAGTCCGGCATCTCCATGCTCTCCCAAGGCCGCACCTCGCAGTCGCGGGGCGAGATATCCCACGGGCTGCGCAGGATCCCGCGCGCATTCATCTCCTCGTGCCGAGCCGTGCGGATCGCATCCCAGCCGCAGGCATAGATCCCGTCATAGCGCGCAATGTCCTGTGCCGGCGCATGCAAAGGCCAATGCGGCGCCGCATGGGCCAGATAGAGGAAGAAGGGCTGCTCGGCACCGACCGCCTCCTCGACCATCCCAATCGCTTTGTCGGTGATCGCATCGGTGAAATAAAAATCGTCCGGCACCACGTCGACCCGTGCATCGTCCTCCAGCATGAAATGCGGCGAGAAGAAATGCGTCACCCCGTCGACGATCCCGTAGAAGCGGTCGAACCCGCGCTGGCGCGGCGTCGGATGATCGACGTCGCCCACCCGCCAGCTGTCGACGTCGCGGGCCATGAAGTCTCCGGCCACATGCCATTTGCCGGCCATACAGGTGCGGTAGCCAGCGGCCCGCAGCACCTCGGCAATCGTTACGCTGTCGTTGCGCAGAAACCCCTGATAGGCGGGGGTGCCGAGATCGGCCCCCATGTGCCCGACGCCCGCCGAGTGCGGATAGAGCCCGGTCAACAGCGAGGCTCGCGTCGGGCAGCAGCGCGCGCAATTGTACATGGCGCTCATCAACGCGCCCTCGCGGGCTAAGCGGTCGAGATGGGGCGTGCGAATCTCCGAGCCCATGATCCCCAGATCGGCAAAGCCCATATCGTCAACCAGGACCAGGATCACGTTCGGCCTTCTCATCGCTCCCCTCCTTTTGGCGGTGCGGCCTCGTCTGCCCTTGGGTGTTTGATACCAGATCTTTTCTCCTCGGGCGCGGTTTCGCGTCGCGCAAAGGCAGACTTTGGGAGTTTGCACCGGGTTTCGCTGCGCGCCCGGGAAGCGCCGCTGCGGGGGAGTGAGACCGCAGCGGCGCGGCCTCCGTAATCGCGAAGGCCGATGCCCGGGGGGACCGATTTACCTAGCCAGCGTTTGCCTTGGATTTCAGTAAAATTTGTCACAGACGGATTGGAAAATCTGTGATCGAGGACCGCGCCTTGCGCCGATCCAGAGGACATGGCATCGGACGCCCGTTTCGACCGTAGCTTGGGCCGCATATCCCCGCGAATTTGACGCAATTCAGCCACACCGAGTGGCGGGAAGAGAGCGATTGGTCCGGCAAAGACCACGCCCCGCGAAACCGCCTAGCTAAGCCTGAGGAGACTCGGACAAACAGTTGAAAATTTGCCGAGACTCCTATGATCGCGGGGCGCCTTAACCATCTTCGGGAGAGCGCAGATGGCTGCCTCCCCCTATGGTTGCACGCCGTTGCAAGGCGCGAATCGTCCGGATCATGGACAGCCGAAGCGCTCCTATAGTCACCGAATCCCTTGAAAACATGCTGAAAAAGTTCTAACTCTGCCCGTGGTGAGATGGGTGGCAACGGTGGTTCCTCAGCGTGGCAGCTCGGATATGCCGTCTCGGACGGTGTTCAGGGCGTATTTGAGTTCGCGGAGGTGCAAAGATTGAGTTGCGTTGGATGGCGGCCTTGGGATGGACCGACGGGATAGTTTGATGAGATCATGCTTGCGTTTCCTGCGGGAGACAAAGGGGGCGGCGGCGGTCGAATTCGTCATTATGACGCCGATCCTCCTGGCGATCCTGATCTTTGCTGCGGAATACAGCAACGCGCTGATGGCGCGCGAGGCGCTTGAGTCCGCGATGCGGGACGCCACTAGAATGATCGCGCGCGCACCGCTGGGCGACACAGACAACGATCCGGACGTCGTGACCTCTCCTGTCGTTCAAACCTATTTCAAGCAGCAAGCAGCCCAGTTGATCGCGAACCGCACCGGCCTTCCGGTCGATGCGGTTCAGTTCGAGGTGACTGCCGAAGTCATCGAGACCGGAGGCGGCCTGCGCACCGAGTACATTCGGATCAACGCAGAGGGCAAGATCGCCTTTGCCCTGCCGATGCTCTCATTCCTATATCACTACATTGCCAACGCCGATGCGCGGGCGGGCGAATCGTGGCAGACCACTGCAGAGGAGATGAAGCTGCCGGCGAGTGGTTTCTTCATTCTCAGCTCGTTCGACACGGCCCGCTATTCGTACGAATCAATCCCCGGTCTTTTCGCCTGCAATCAAGCCTCGCGGCAGGCTGGATTATGCGGAGGCCCACCATGATGGCCTGGATCACACGGTTTCGTGATGATGAACGTGGCGTCGTCGTTGTCGACTTCGTCATGGTTTTCTTGCCGGTGGTGCTCTTTGTCTTCACGATTATCGAGTTCTCGGTGGCCTTCCACCTGACCTCTTCGGCACAAAAGGCGGCGCAGCTGGCAGCACGCCTCGCCGCCGTCTCCGCGCCCGTACACACGGGCGTTCCGGATACCAACATCCTAAATCCGGTGAATGGCCAGATCGGCGACTCATGCTTCCAGGTCGCGGGCGATGCATGCGTGCCACCGGTCGGAAGCCCGTGGGTCTGCGATGGCGGAGCACCGGATGGCGCTTGTGATGAAGCGGGGTTCCGCGCCATTTGGGAGCGCGTACAAGACCTCTATCCTACGGTGCAATCTGAGGATATGATAATTAGTTATGAGTATGTGCGTTTGGGCAATGCTGGTGATCCCTTCGTCCCGCTTGTGTCGGTGACGCTTAAGCAGCGGCGCTCGTATATGAACATGCTGAGTTTCGCGGGCGAATTGGGGCTGCGGCAAGTTACAGCCAGTTCGCTTGGAGAAGAGATGTAGGCGAATAACCGCGGCGGACGCGCAGCGGGTTGACAGCGATGAGAATGGGTCGGGCGGACGGCGCGTGACCGCAATGCAACGGGCGAGAGCAAAGGGGTGTACGATGCGGACATTCTTTGACACCGATCGGTCTTGCCAGGTTTCCGAGAACGGAACCTTGGTGCGGACCCCGGCACGACCGCAGGCAGGCATGAAAGCCTTCCTGAGCGACGATCGCGGCGCGATGACGATCTATCTGCTTGTAACGGTCATCCTGCTCGTGGGCATGGTGGGGATCGTTCTCGACAGCACGCGGACCTACGTCGCGCACACGAACATGCAGGATTACGTCGATGATCTGGCCCTTGCTGCGGCCAGCGAGCTCGACGGTCAGCCAGGTGCGGTCGCTCGCGCCAAGGCGGTGCTCGATTCAGCGCTGACCGAAGCCCAAACGACCATCCCGCTGGCGGATGGTGCGGAATCACACCAGAGCAACTACTACATTCTGAACAGCGAACCGGTGGCCAGCGGGTCCCGGATGTCACTGCAGGGTGTCCAGGCAGCACAGACCCTCAGCGACGAAGATGCGACCCATGTGGTCGTCGTCTCGGCGCCGGAGTTGGTCGGCTGGGGCTGGCTCCAGGCCTGGACCATGGGCGATCTGCCCGACGGTCCTACGAACGCATTCACGGTGCGCACTTGGGCATCGGCACGCTTGACCGAAGCGAACTACTGTACCGAACCGCTCTTCGTGATGTGCGCTCCGGCCGGCGCCGATTTTGATACCCTCAACCCCGGCACGCAGATCGATCTCGTCGAGAACAATGACGATGTGTGGGAAGAGGGCGAGTACGGCATCGTTTCGGATATCTCGGATGACGCGGATGGCACCTGTTCGGGCTACTCCGGCTACGAGCAGATGGAGTGTTTGCTGGCGATCGACTCGCACATGACCCAGTGCGCGCCCGACAACACCGTCAATTTCACGGCAGATCCCCGCCAGGTGGTCCAGATCGACAACAATGGCGAGCAGGTTAACCTGACCGTCGACGCCATCGATGTGCACGAGGCGATCAACACGCGGTTCGGCATCTTTGACGACGATGCTGGCGCTTGGGCCGACAGCCCGAACGTGTCGATCGACGTGAACCACATCACCGCACGCGCCTACCAGTGTGACGGCACAGTGTCCAGCCAGGCCCAGGATTACCAGGGTCCGCCGGTGGATCAGTGCTTCGATGACGGCAGCTGCTCGGTTGTGGGCGGTGCGCTTCTGGCCGAGGATCTGGAGCTTTACTGGCAGATCGCCCACGGCGAGAACCTGCCGGCCCAAGACAGCGACGGCAACGCCATCGAGACGCGGTATGATGCCTATCTTGAGGAGATCCGTCTTGGCTATGTGAACCCGGCCTCGGGTTCGGCCGAAGGTCCGCGGGCTGCCTGCCACCAGCAGAACAGTTCAAGCGACACGGCGGCCAACCGGCGCGTGTACCAAATGGCCGTGATCGATTGCAGCCAGTTGACCGACGGTGTGATGCAGACCGACATCGAAGTTGACCAGTACATCGAGGTGTTCCTGCAGGAGCCCGTTGACGGTGGCGACTACTTCACGGCCGATTTCGACGGCACCGTCACGTGGGAAGACAGCGACGGCAACGAGCAAGTGGTGACCATGGGTGCTGGTGACGTGATCGACAGCGATGCGGTAAGCACGCTGTCGGCGAGCATCGACAGCCCCACGGGCTTCTACGATCCTTATGAGCAGCAAGGGATGTACATCTCGGCCCTTGCCAACAACCGGGAAAACAACAACGGCAGCACGTCAGACGGCCAAAATGCTGCGATGATCTTCGACAGCGCCAACTACACTGGCAGGGACTCGGATCTGCAATCGGTCGACATGGGCAACATCGTCATCATCTCCGAGGACGGCGACCCAACCGACCCGGATGATCATGCGCTCGGCGGTATGCTGATCTTCCAGTATGATACGCCGCGCGATGTGCACGCCATTCGCTTCTTCGATGGTGAGGAGCACGACAACCAGGTGCTGTTCTTCAACGACTTCATCGACGTCCCGGCAGTTGCCGCGCTACTCGATGCGCATCCGAACGCCGAGGAGATGTACGCCGCGCTGACGACGGTTGCTGGTGATGATCCTGACCTGGTTATGGATGTGCCCTTCATCGGGGACGGTGCGCACCTGCAGATGCCGATCAGTACCAGCACGGAGTACTCGACAGCGCAAGCCGACGGCGACATCAACCCGCTGGGTGTTCAGACGGTCATCTACTGGATGAAGTCGGGCTCGGGCGCGGTCGACGAGATTATCTTTGACGCCGATCCGGTCGACTATGACAACATGACGGTGGAGCTGCTTAATGTGCTCGACGACAATGACCGTCAGATCTCGCGTTATCCGGTGCTGACGGACTGATCAGCTCGACCAGCGTGTTGGCAAACAAGCGCCCCCGTCTTCGGGGGCGTTTTTCGTTGGGGCTGTCGCAGGTTGAGCCTTCCTGGCCGCGATGCCCGTAAGCGCATCTGCATGATGCGACACAGTCCGGATCAGTGATCGGCCCGAAGGGGCTCACCGCCCCAACCAAACCGTTGTGAGAAGACGTCGCCATAGCTAGGCCAACGGCGAAAGGTGAGGGAACCGAACTGCACCAAGCACCTGTTCTACGAGGATGCCCCCGGATTGCGCAATTCAGCCAACCGCCAAGGAGACGGTGTTCAGTTCACCCCCCGCCCTCCCACGGCGCTGCGATGCATGCACGGCCTTTGCTGATCGACATCTGCAATGTTTAGCCCAACGATCATCAATGAGGCCCCAGGCACGCAAAGCGTCGCTCTGCTGAGCGAGATCACCCCGCTCACACAAATCACAGGTCCCCGTCGCGCGCCTAGGATCCCAACGATCACGAGATCCGCCAACGGCCGCGCTCTTCGCAGCGCCCGGACCAGGTCTCCGAGAATCAGCCCGTCCGCCAGCGCCACCGAGAACGGCAGGGTGGCCACGATGATGGCTGCGCGCGAGCCACCATCGCCGGCATCGGGTCACCAGGGGCAGAAGCGGGACAGTCAACACATCGCCGATCCATTCATCATGGACCCCGCAGATACGGACGGGTATCAGATGTTGTCGAGTGTGCTGTTCGCTTGTTTATCGGTTTTTTGTTTTGGATTTCCACAGCCGCCCATTATCCTTGTTTCGCCCTCCCCCCTGAATCGGATCCACCTTTGATGTCGGCTGAGCCGGCGAGGAGGATCCATGCCGAGAGAGAAGCACAAGCCCGAGGAGACTGTCACCAAGTTGCGGCAGGTGGACGTGGCGGTGGCGATCCAGGGGATCGGCGTCAGCGAGGTCACG
>JBCCZI010000150.1:0-9047 GCA_039187815.1 Pseudomonadota bacterium
AGGCCCGCGCGCGAAGATCCATGGAACGTGGTTTGCCTATACCCAGCCCCAACATCTACGTCGGGAAACCGAACCACGCTTGGAGCGTCAGGGGAATCCCTTCCGATTCACTCCGGCCGGGAAACGCTCTAGCCCCCCGCGCCCGGCTCGGCCAGGGCGCGGACAACGGCGATGGCCTCGGCGCTGTCCCATTCGGCATCGCCGACCAGCCGGCCGACCTCGCGGCCTTCGGGGTCGAGGATCAGAGTGACCGGCAGGCCCAGCACCGCCGCCTCGCGCGAGACGGCGCGGCTGCGGTCGTGATAGAGCCCGAGATGCGCCAGCCCCACCTCCTCGTAGAAGGCTTTGGGCTTGGACAGCCCGCCAAAATCTGTCGACAGCGCGATCACCACGCCGCCCTCGTTTTCGATGTCGCCCATCAGGCGATCGAGCGAGGGCATCTCGGCCCGGCAGGGCGGGCACCAGGTGGCCCAGAAGTTCACAACCGCGACCTTGCCCTTGAACTCGGCCAGCTGGCGCTCGGCCCCGGTCTCGTCGTAAAACACCGCCTCGGGTGCGGGTTTGGGGGTCTCATGCACCACCAGCTTGCTCATATGCCCGGTCGCCAGCGCGCGAAGCGCGGCGGCATCGCCGGCCTCAGCGGGGTTGGCAGATCCCGCAATCGCCGCGTATAGCAAAGCGCTGAGGGCAAGGCCGGTCAGGCGTTGCGCGCGAGAGAGGGCGGGGGCCATGGTGGTCTCCTCATGTCCGAGGGGTTGCGGTGAGCGAAAATAGGCGCGGGACGGCCCAAGGCCAAGCATCGGAGCCCGCCGGCTCGAACACGATGTGGGGAGGACGCTTTGCGGCGGGGCCCGATGCGATCATGGAGGCGATCAATGCCTCGATCGGGTTCGACCAGCGTTTCGCCGCCGAGGACATCGCCGGCAGCCGGGCGCATCTGGCCATGCTGGCGGCCCAGGGGATCGTCTCGGCCGAGACGGCGGCGCTGATCTCGGGCGGGCTCGATCAGGTTGAGGCCGAGCTTGCCGACGGCCGCTTTGTCTTCCGCGCGGACCTCGAAGACATCCATATGAACATCGAGGGCCGGCTGGCCGAGCTGATCGGGCCCGAGGCCGGGCGTCTTCACACCGCGCGCTCGCGAAACGACCAGGTGGCGACCGATTTCCGGCTCTGGGTGCGCCGCACGCTGGATGAGACCGATGCGGCGCTCGGCGCCCTGATCGCAGCGTTGGTCGACCAGGCCGAGGCGGGCGCCGATCTGGTCATGCCGGGCTTCACCCATTTGCAGAGCGCGCAGCCCGTCACCTGGGGCCACCACATGCTGGCCTATGCCGAGATGTTCGGCCGCGACCGGGGCCGGGTCCGCGATGCCCGCGCGCGCATGAACGAGTGCCCGCTGGGGGCTGCGGCGTTGGCCGGCACCGGTTTTGCGATCGACCGCGCGGTGACGGCCGAGGCGCTGGGCTTCGAGCGGCCCATGGCGAATTCGCTCGACGCGGTGGCGGACCGGGATTTTGCGCTGGAGTACCTTTCGACCGCCACCATCACGGCGGTGCATCTGTCGCGCCTGGCCGAGGAGATCGTGATCTGGTGCTCGGCCCAGTTCGGTTTTGTGCGGCTGTCGGACCGCTTCACCACCGGCTCCTCGATCATGCCGCAAAAGCGCAATCCCGATGCCGCCGAGCTGGTGCGCGCCAAGATCGGGCGGATCGCCGGCTCGCTCAGCACCCTGGTCACGGTGATGAAGGGGCTGCCGATGACCTATTCGAAGGACATGCAAGAGGATAAGGAGCCGGTCTTCGATGCCGCCGATGCCCTGGCGCTCAGCCTCGCCGCCATGACCGGTATGGTGCGCGATATGGAGCCGCAGGCCGATCGGCTGCGTGCGGCGGCCGGGGCCGGGTTCTCGACGGCGACCGATTTGGCGGACTGGCTGGTGCGCACGCTGGGCCTGCCGTTTCGCGAGGCGCATCACGTAACCGGGCGCTGTGTCGCGCGGGCCGAGGCGGAGGGCATCGGCCTCGCCGATCTGCCGCTGGCCAGCCTGCGCGAGATCGAGCCGCGGATCGACGACAGCGTCTATGCGGTGCTGACGGTCGAGGCCTCGGTCGCCAGCCGCGCCAGCTATGGCGGCACAGCACCCGCCCAGGTGCGCGCCCAGATCGCCCGCTGGCGGGAGCGTCTGGCATGAGGGGCGCGATGATC
This sequence comes from Pseudomonadota bacterium, assembly GCA_039187815.1. Classification (GTDB taxonomy): domain Bacteria; phylum Pseudomonadota; class Alphaproteobacteria; order Rhodobacterales; family Rhodobacteraceae; genus Thermohalobaculum. The sequence goes on from JBCCZI010000150.1 coordinate 2,206, forward strand.
GGCATCGCCTTGGCGCTGGCCGCGGCGCTCACGCTGTCGGCCTGCGGCAAGCGCGGCAGTCCCCGCCCGCCGGCACCGGACGCGCCTGTGGCCGCCGAGCCCGCCGAAGAGAAGCCCACCGAGGAGTGATCCATGGACCACTTTGCCTATCGCGGCGGGCAGATGCACGCCGAGGAGGTCCCGCTTGCCCGCATCGCCGAGGCGGTCGGGACCCCCGTCTATGTCTACTCGACCGCGACGCTCGAGCGGCACTACCGGGTGTTCCAAGAAGCGCTGTCGGGCATGGATCACCTGATCTGCTATGCGCTGAAGGCCAATTCGAACCAGGCCGTGATCCGGACGCTGGGGCGGCTCGGGGCCGGGGCCGACGTCGTCTCGGGGGGCGAGCTCGCCCGGGCGCTGGCCGCCGGCATCCCGCCCGAGCGGATCGTGTTCTCGGGTGTCGGCAAGACCGATGAGGAGATCGAGGCGGGGCTTGCAGCCGGTATCCGCCATTTCAACGTCGAGAGCCGGCCCGAGCTGCTCGCCATCGACCGGATCGCCCAGTCGCGCGGCCAGGTGGCGCAGATCACCTTCCGCGTGAACCCGGATGTGGATCCCGAGACCCATGCCAAGATCTCGACCGGCAAGGCCGAGACCAAGTTCGGCGTGCCCATCGGCGATGCGCCGGCGCTCTATGCCGAGGCGGCCGGGATGGCCGGGCTTGAGGTCGTGGGCGTCGATGTGCATATCGGCTCGCAGCTGACGGGGCTGGCGCCCTTCGAGGCGGCGTTCGACCGGGTGGCCGAGCTCACGCGTGCGCTGCGCGCGCAGGGCCATGCGATCCGGCGCATCGATCTCGGCGGCGGGCTCGGCATCCCCTATCGCCAGACCAACGAGGCGCCGCCGCTGCCCTTCGACTATGGCGCGGTCATCCGCCGCACCGTGGGCGATCTCGGCTGTGAGATCGAGATCGAGCCCGGCCGCCTGATCGTCGGCAATGCGGGCGTGCTGCTGAGCCGTGTTATCTATCGCAAGACCGGGGCCGACCGCAGCTTCCTGGTGCTGGATGCCGCGATGAACGACCTCATCCGCCCCGCCATGTACGATGCCTGGCACGACATCGTCGCTGTCGAGGAACCCGCCCAGGACGCGCCAATCGCGCCCGTCGACGTGGTCGGGCCGGTGTGCGAAACGGGCGATCTCTTTGCCACCGCGCGGCCTTTGCCCTTGCTTGAGCGCGGCGATCTGGCGGTGTTCCGCTCGGCCGGCGCCTACAGCGCGGTCATGGCCTCGGAATACAACACCCGCCCCCTGGTGCCCGAGGTCCTGGTGAACGGAGATGAGTTTGCCGTGATCAGGCCGCGGCCCACATTGGAGGAGATGATCGGGCGTGATACGCTGCCCGAATGGCTAAGCGACGGCTAACGCCGCGGGCCGGTGGCAAAGGCGGGGCGAGACATGGCTGATTTCCTGAGCAGACCGCGCGGCTTGTCGGCGAAGCTGCGCCGTGTCGTAGGGTGGACGCGCGCCGGGCTTTGGGTCGAGGCGCTGATGGCGGGGCTCTGGCCGCTTTTCACGGTCACCTGCCTGGTCTTGTCTTTTGCTCTCTTTGGTGGCTTCGAGGCCATGGGGCCGATTGCGCACCGCTTTGCGCTGGCCGTGGCGATGCTGCTGATGATTGGGGCTTTCGTCTGGGGTGTTTGGGGCCTCCGGGCGCCCAGCCGCTCGGACGCGGTCGACCGGTTGGACGGTGCCGACCGCATGCGCCCCCTGGCGACGTTGTCCGACCGCTTGCCCGAGGGGGAGCAGGGCAGCACCGCGCGCGCTCTGTGGAACGAGCATCAGCGCCGGGCTGAGCAAGCAGCCGAACGGTTCCGCGCCGCGCGGCCGGATCTGCGCCTTTCGGGCCGCGACCAGTGGGCGCTGCGCCTGTTCGCGGTCGCGCTGCTGGGCGGTGCGACTGTCGGATCCGGGCGAGAGGCGGTCGACCGGCTGACCGCGGCAGCCTTGCCCGGCACCGTGGTGCCGGTGGTCGATGGGATTGCTGCCGCAGTGCCGGCAGTCGAGGCCTGGGCCGTCCCGCCCGCCTACACGCAGCAGGAGACGGTGCTGCTCAGCCGGCTCGAGCCCGGCACCGGCACGGTCGAGGCGCCGCTCACCCTGCCCCAGGGGACCGAGATCACCATCCGCGCCACTGGCATGAGCCAGGCGCCGGCTTTGCTGGCCGCCGGGCTCGAGCCGGCGCCGGCCTTCGTCTCGCTGGGCGGTGGGCTCTACGAGACCACGGCCGTGCTGGCCCGCTCGGGCGCGCTGCGGGTCGGCGAGCCCGACGCCCCCCTGGCCGCCTGGCAGATCACCATGACCCCGGACGCGCCGCCCGAGATCGAGGTGACGGACCCGCCGCGTGCCGCCATGAGCCGCGCGCTTGAGGTGGCCTTTGCCGCCCGGGACGATCACGGCGTGGTGGCGGCCTGGGTCGAGATCGAGCTCGCCACCGAGGTCGAGGAACGGATGGAGGTCGAGCCCATCGAGTTCGCCCTGCCTCTGCCGATCTCGGGCGATCCGCGCGAGGTCGCCGATGTGGCTGTGCGCGACCTGACCGATCACCCTTGGGCCGGGGCCGAGGTGTTGGTGCGCCTGATCGCCGAGGATGCGGCCGGCCAGCGTGGCGAGACGGACCCCATCGCCATGCGCTTGCCCGAGCGTCGCTTCACCGACCCGCTGGCCCGCGCCTTGGCCGAGCAGCGCCGGGAACTGGTGATCGATTATGGCCAGGCCGAACGGGTTCTGGACACGGTACAGGCGGTCTCACGCCGCCCGGACGAGGTTTTTGACGACCACGTCGCCGCCTATCTCGCGACGCGGCTGGCGATGCGCCGGCTCGGCCCTGCGCTGGTCGAGGACAGCTTGGGGGATACGGCGCCCGATGTGGCCGAACTTCTGTGGCAGGCAGCCCTTGGGCTCGAGAGTGGTGACATGGCCTCGGCGCTCGAGCGGCTGCGCGAGGCCGAAGAGCGCCTACGCACCGCACTCGAGAGCGGCACCGACGAAGAGATCGCCGCGGCCATCGACGAGCTGCGCGAGGCGATCAATGAATATCTCCAGGAGATGGTCCGCCAAGCGCTGCAAAACCCCGATGCCATGGACCAGATCCCCGAGATGAGCCCGAGCTCGCGCGAGCTGTCGCAGCAGGATCTCGAGGACATGTTGGACCAGCTGCAGCGCCAGGCCGAATCGGGCCTGCGCGACCAGGCGCGCGAGATGCTCTCGCAACTGTCGCAGATGCTGCAGAACCTCCAGGCCGCGCAGGGCCAACAGGGCCAAAGCGCGGGTGAGCAGGCGCTGCAGCAGCTGCAGGACATGATCCAGCGCCAGCAGCAGCTCTCGGACGAGACCTTTGACGAGCTGCGCCAACAGCGTCGGCAGGGCCAGCAAGGGCAACAGGGTCAGCGCGGGCAGCAAGGGCAGGGCCAGCAGGGCCAAGGCCAGCAACCGGGTCAGGGCCAACAACAGGGCCAGGCCGGCGAGGGCGGCGCGCGTGGCGGAACTCATTCCGAGAATGGCCGGCTGGCGGCGGAGCAAGAGGCCTTGCGCCGCGCCATCGACGAGCTGCGCGATCAGCTTGGCGGCGGCGAGGGCATGGACGGCGCCAGCCGCGCGCTCGAACAGGCCGAGCGCTCCATGGGCGAAGCCCGCGACGATCTCCAAGGCAATGCCACGGGCGATGCGCTCCAGGACCAGATGGACGCGCTTGACAGTCTGCAGCAGGGCGCCGAGGCTTTGGCGGAGGCTGTTCAGAACGGTCAGGGCCAGACTGCGGCCAATGGTCGGCGCGACGGAACGGGCCGTGCGCAGGACCAACAGGGTATGGATCCCTTCGACCGGCCTGCCGGGACCTATGGGGCCATCGATGGAAGCAGCACCGAAGTGCCAGGCCGTGCTTTGGTGGACCGGGCCCGCGAGTTGTTGGAGGAACTGCGCCGGCGCTCGGCCGATCAGGCGCGCCCAGAGATCGAGCTCAGATACCTAGAGCGTCTTCTGGAGCAGTTCTGAGTGCAGACGCTGCAAAGGCGCCCTCGGCGGGGCGCCCTTGATCGGCCGGCTGAATCAACCCTCGTCGCTATCAACCCGCTCGGAGATCATGCCCTGGAGCGATGAGAACCGGTCCTGCAGATCGGCGCGCAGGTCGTCCACAACCACCGCATAGGTCGCGAGCGGTTGCTGGGCCCCCGGCACCCGTGCGCTGATCTGATCCCTAAAGCTGTAGAGCCCGGCCAGTGTTCCAAGCACCATGGCAACCAGGACAAAGCCGGTCAGCCCCGCACCGGTGCCGCGCCGCTTGGCTTCCTCGAACTTGCGGTTGCGCCGGCGATGCTTGGACATCATGCGTTTGCGCTGACCGACGCCATCGGTCTCGCGGGTCTCGTCCCCGCCCCGCACCGCTCGTAGCCGCGCCGACTGGCCGCCCTGACTGCCGCTCTGGCGCATGAAGCTCTCGGTGCGCTCAATCTCGTCGTCGTCGTCGAAGTTTTGGCCAAATACCGCGCGGCGGACGTCATCGCGGGCACGGGGGCCTCGCGGGTCCTCCTCCTGCCAGCTCTGCGTGGCGTAGGTCTCGCCCTCGTCCTGGCGATCGCCACGTTGCACCTGGTCGAGCATCTGGCGGATCTCGGCCATCTGCTTGCTGCGCCGGGGTGGCTGGGTCTGCACACCGATAGACGAGACATCGATCGGTCCGTCCTCGACCGGCAGTGCGTGCCAGATATTGCCGCAGGACGAACAGGTCACGTCTCGACCATTGGCCCCCAGTGCTTCGGCGGGGACCTGATAGCGCGCGCCGCAGTTCGGGCATTCAATCTCGACCATGGTGACTCTCCACCCAATTGCCTCAAGGCATTGCCCTATCGATACCGATATGACGCCGGCAAGACAATCCCGGAGCCATCGGGCCATCGAGCGGTTGCCAGCGCCCGCTCCATTGGGCAGGCTCAGCGCCTGTGGTGAGAACGAGGCGGCAGGCAGGATGATAGCGCTCGAGGGCGTCAGCTTTGGCTATGGGAGCCACCGGGCGCTGCGCGATCTCGATGTGGAGGTCGAGGCCGGCTCGTTCCATTTCCTGACCGGCCCGTCGGGCGCGGGCAAGACGACGTTCCTCAAGCTCCTCTATCTTGAGCATCTGCCGAGCGAGGGCGTGCTGCGCCTGTTCGGCCAGGACCCGCTCGAGCTGCCGCGGCGCGACGTTCCCAAACTGCGCCGGCGCATCGGCATCGTGTTCCAGGAGTTCCGGCTGATCGAGCACATGACGGTGGTCGAGAACATCGCCTTGCCGCTGCGCGTCGCCGGGCACCGGGTCGGAGACTACGAGGCCGATGTGGCCGAGCTGATCAAATGGGTCGGCTTGTCCGCCCGGGTCGATGCGTATCCCCAAGAGCTCTCGGCCGGGGAGAAACAACGCGCAGCCATTGCCCGCGCGGTGATCAACTCGCCGGATCTGATCCTCGCGGACGAGCCGACGGGCAATGTCGACCCGGAGATGGGCGCGCGCATCCTGCGGCTGCTGCTCGAGCTCAACAAGCTCGGCAAGACGGTTCTGGTGGCCACCCACGATCTCGGCATGATCCGCTCGGTGCGCGGGATCGTTCCGGCGCGGCTGCTCCGCCTGAGCGACGGCACCCTGACCGTCGGGACCGAGCTGTGAGCGGGCGCCACGACGGCCTACAGGCCGCCGCGTCGCTGCCCCCCATTGTGCCGCAAAGCGGTTGGACTGCCCCACTGACGACCATGGCGGCCATCGCCATGAGCTTTCTGGCCGTCTGCACGCTGTTGGCCGGGATGGCGGCGGCGGGCATGGCGCGGGGCTGGGAAAGCGAGTTGGCGGGACTTGCCACGGTGCGGGTCGCGGGGCCGCCCGAGACGCAAGAAGCGGCTGTTGGCCGGGCGCTGGCGGTCTTGCTCGAGACCCCGGGCGTGCTGTCAGCGCGCGCGCTCGGCGATGACGAGCAGGCGGCCCTGCTTGAGCCCTGGCTCGGCGATCTGTCAGGGCTTGGCGATCTGCCGGCGCCGCGACTGATCGATCTGAAGCTGGCCGGGCGCGGACCGGATCGCGAGGCGCTGGTCCGCCGACTCACCGAAGCGGTGCCGGGTGCCATCTACGATGACCACGCAATCTGGCGCGGGCCTTTAACCGAGGCGGTCGAGACGCTTGGCCGGGTCGCCTGGATCGCCACCGCACTTGTCGCGCTGGCCGCCGGTGGAACTGTGGCGCTGGCCGCCCGCGCCACGCTGTCGGCGCATCTGGACATCATCCGCATCGTGCGCCTGATCGGGGGCGAGGACCACTATATCGCCGGGGCCTTCGTGAGACGTCTTGCGCTACGCGGCTTGGCCGGCGGGATGCTGGGCACGGCGGCGGCGCTGCTGATGCTGGCGACGCTGCCATCCGAGGCGGTGCCCGAGGCGCTGCTGCCCGGTTGGGAGGGGCGCCTCGCGCTCATCATCGGTGTGCCGGCGGCCAGCGCGCTGATCGCCTGGCTCACTGCTCGGGCTTCGGTGCGCGCGGTGCTGCGCGACATCATCTGAGGGCGCGCCGTGGCGGTCTTGCGCGGCGCGCTCTTCACCGTGTGTCTCTATGGCTTGATGGCGGCCATGGGCGTGCTCGGCGTCGTCTGGCTGTGGTCCGAGGCCCGCACGCGCGCCTGGATGAAGCTGCACAACCGCATCGCTTTTTGGCTGTTGCGCTGGATCTGCGGCATCCGGCTCGAGATCCGGGGCCCCGTGCCCACCGGGCGCGTCGTGGTGGCGGCCAAGCACCAGTCGATGCTCGATGTCCTGATGCTCTACAACGCCTTGCCCGAGGCGCG
>JBCCZI010000151.1:0-8943 GCA_039187815.1 Pseudomonadota bacterium
CACCGATCTTGGATTTGTCCCTAGGACAACCTCTGTTGCTCATCTGTCAGGGTGCCCCTCGCGGGCACCCCTTTTTTCTGGGGCCTTGCCACGCTTGACAGGCGCGCGCGCGGGCTGTGGTCGGGGCGCGGGAGGGTACCGATGGCCAGACGACGTTTGCTGCACGAGTTCGGGATGGGGAGTTCGCTTCGCCGCCAGGACTATACCCAAGCGGCCCGGCGCGCGGTCGAGAACGCGCTGTGGCACAACTCAATCAACCTCGCCGAGCTGTTCGGGTTCGCGCGCGAGGCCATGATCATCGAGGTCGAGATCGGCGTACAAAAGCCCGAGGAGGTCGACGTGGAGGTAGTGGCGCTGGCCTTTCCCTATGGCCAGGTCTCGGTCGTGGCGCGGTTTGGCGGGCTGGATGTGCGGCGCCCGGGCAGCGACCGCCCGACCGTCATCGCCAATGCCGTGATCGCGGTGTCTTTTGACATGGAGCCGGTATGAGCGACCAGCGCGTGATCCTGGAGATGGGCTCGGGCAATGATCTGCATGGGCGCGACTACACCAAGGCGGCGATCCGGGCGGTCGAGGATGCGATCCGACACTCTTCGCTTCCGCTGTTCCGCTGCCTCGGGCTCGACCAGGGGCTGATGCGGGTCGCGATCACCATTGGCGTGGCGGAGCCCTCGGCGGTCGAGACCGACCGGGTGGCGGCGCATCTGCCGCATGGGACTGTCACCGTGGTGGCCGTGCCGGGCGGCTTGGATGTGACGAACCCCGAGACCGGGGAGGTCACGGTCATCGCCACCGCGGCGGTCGAGGCGCACCTGCCGCCCCAACCGGGCTGGCGCCTCTCGGACTAGGCCAAGCTGACTAGGCCAAGAGCAGGAAGGCCAGCTTGCGCTCGAGCCCGGGCGGCAGGGTGCCCGAGCGCCAGGCGCGGAGCCATTTTCGCGGCGACACGGCCCCCTCCATGGCCACCAACGCCTCGAGCCGCGCCCGGTCCTCCGCCGCCATCTGCGGGCCATAGCGCGCCAGAAACGCCCGCGCCTGCGCCAGATAGCGCCGATATACGCCCCGCTGGCGCCGCAGATTGCCGGCCAGCGCCCGCGCGCGCCGCAGATAGCGGTTGGCGCCATAGGCGCGCCCCCCGCCCGAGACATTGCCCGCATGGCGCACATAGGTCAGCCGTGCCTCGTCCACATAGACCGTCTGGCCGAACTGGGCGGCCACCAGCTCGATCCAGCAGTCGTACTGGATCGCCTCGGGCGGGATCGGCAAGGCCAGCGCCCTCAGCGCGCCGTTCATCAACATCGAGCTGCCGGCAGCGCAGGGATAGACGAAGAAGCCGACCCGCGGATCGACCGCCGCGGGGTGCGCCCCTTGGTTGCGCCAAAACGAGGCCGCCAGCGGCGTGCCGTCGGCGCCGATGATCCGCCGGTCGGTCACCGCCAAGAGCGGCCGCTCGGGCCCGTCTTCGGCCTCGAGCGTGCCCATAGCCGCCACCGCAACGGCCAGCTTTTCGGGATCCCAGATGTCGTCCTGGTCGCAAAACCCGCAATAGGGGGCGGTCGAGCGGGCCAGCAGAGCGGCGAAGTTTCCCAACGTGCGCAGGTTCCCCAAGCCGTCGCTGACGATCTCGACGCGGCCGGGATGGCGCTCGGCAAAGGCCGCCAGAAGGTCCGGCGTCCCGTCGCTCGAGCCGTCGTCGCGGGCGATCAGCCGCCAGGCATCATGGGTCTGGCGCTCGAGCGAGGCCAACTGCTCCGGCAACCCCGCCACCCCGTTATAGGTCGCCAAGAGGATGTCGACGGGCGGGGTCATGCGGCGCTCCGGCCAGGGACAGGCAAACCGCGCCGGCCCTGTTGGGATGGTACCGCCTCCCCGGCTCGAACGGGGGACCTCTAGATCCACAATCTAGCGCTCTAACCTACTGAGCTAAGGCGGCTCCGATCAGGGACGGGTCCCCGCGATCTCCGGGGAGATACCGGCCCCGCCGGGGATTTTCAAGCACCGCTTTGCGGCAGCCCGGGCTTGCGGCATAGTCATCGGCAGGCGGTCGCGATCGACCAGGCGATCAGGAGCGCTGCGATGTGCCATCTCTGCACAGCCGATTACCAGCCGTGCCTGCACTATGCCACCACGGGCGATGCCCCGCCGGGCGCGGTCCCGCCGGTCACTGGGTTTGCCTGGGGCGATGGCAGCGGATCGGGTGGCACGATCACCTGGAGCATCGCCGGGCCCGGCCACGACGTCTCGCTGTTCACCGGCAACACGGTGTCCGATGATCCGACGGCCTTCTTCCCCTATGACATGGCCGATGCGGCGCGCGAAGCCTTTGGCGTCTGGTCCGAGGCGGCCGATATCGACTTTGTCCAGGTGGCCGATGGCGGTGGCGACAATGGCGAGGGGGCCAATGCCGATATCCGCATCTTCCTCGGCCGTCATGCGCCGGGGCAGATCATCGGCCAGGCCTTCCTCCCCCTGCCCAACGCCAGTGGCAGCGACATCCTGATCGCCAATGATCAGCGCTTTCTGCGCGACACCGAGGATGGGGGCATCGCCTATCTGACCTTTGTCTTCTTGCACGAGATCGGCCATGCCCTCGGTCTCGGCCATGTGACCCGCGAGGATGCGGTCATGCACCGCCAGATCCCCAACACCAAGATCCGCGAGACCTTGGCGCCCGAGGATCTGGCCCAGCTCCGGCTGCTCTACCGGCTGCGCGACGAAGGCGAGGCCCGCGGCCCGCTCGACTACCGGATGCCCGAGGAGCGGGCGGATCTCGACGTGATCGACACGCCCCAGGCGCTCCGCGTCATCGGCAATGATCTGGCCAACCGCATCTCCGGCACCGAGGGGGCCGAGACCTTGGAGGGCGGCGCCGGGGCCGACCGGCTCGAGGGCCGCGCCGGGGCGGACGAGATGCTGGGCGGGGCCGGGCCAGACACGTTGCTCGGCGGCGCGGGCGATGACTGGCTCGAGGGCAATGGCGGTGCGGACCGGCTGGTGGGCGGGGCGGGTTTTGACACCGCCCGGGTCGGCGGCGTCTATGCGCCCCAGGCGGCGAGCTTTGCACCCGACGGGGCCCTCCTCACGCGCGGCGACCGGCTCGAGGGGGTCGAGCGCGTGCACTATGATAACGGCGTCCTGGCGCTCGACACCGAGGGCGCGCTGCTCGGCGAAGTCGTCCGCCTCTACCGTGCGGCGTTCGGTCGCGAGGGCGATGCGGGCGTGCTGTTCTGGCAGGACCAGCGGCTGGCCGGCAGCTCAGCGCTCGCGGTCGCACGGGCCTTCACCGACAGCCTCGAGTTCCAGACCCGCTATGGCGTGGACCCCGAGGATGAGGCTTATGTCGAAGCGCTTTACGACAATGTGCTCGGACGGCCGGGCGAGGCCGGGGGCGTCGATTTTTGGACCGCTGAACTCGGCGCCGGACGCAGCCGAGCCGAGGTGTTGCTCGCCTTTGCCGAGGCGCCCGAGACCGTCGTGATCGTTGATCAGCTGCTCGCCGCCGGTCTCTTCTTTGCCGACCCCGTCGCCTGACCGGATCGGACCGCATACGCCCCCTTTGCAATTCTGTCATCCCATTGCATGCTGCGTGCCTTAAGCAAAAGACGCAGCCGGCAAAGCTGGGCGGAACCGAAGCGGCATGGGCATAGACAGTGAGAGCGAGCGGGAGGCCACCCTCAGAATTGGCCCGACCTCGCTGGGTATGGTGCGTTTGTACATCGAGAGCGGCCCTGTCGAGATCCCAATGGATTTCGACCCCGAAGAGGCGCGCGAAATCGCCAATGAGCTGCTCTCGGCCGCCGACCGTGCCGCCGCTGGCAAGGGGATCGCCAAGCCGGGCTCCAAACCCCGCAGCAAGACCGATGGCCGAGGAGGCCGACGCTGAGCCCCGAGCCTGCCTCTGGCCCGGGATCCGAGGTCGCAGAGCCGGTCAGCCCTGCAGGCTCGCCGGCCCTGCCGCTGGCCCAGGCGGCCATCTCGGTCGATGGCCGCTGCCGCGAACGCAGCCCGACCGACATCGCCATTTTCGGCGCTCTCGGAGAGCGATTCGTCCCCCGATTCGTCACCGCCTCGGTCGGCCAAGAGCTGTTGGCCCAAGCGACGCAGGCCGGCACGGCCGAGGCGACCGCACAGCTGCTGAGCCCCGCCGGAGAAGCGCCGTTCCGGGTGAGCCTTTGGCGCCAGCGGGGGGGTGAGCGCATCCGCCTGCTCGGGGCCTTTGCGGCCATCGGCGCATCGGTCGCGGATGCTGCGGATCCGGCACCGCCTCCCATCACCGCGCAGGAAGCGCTGGCGGCCGGGCTAGATGCGCCGCTCGGGGCGCTGATGGCCGCTGCGGCGCGCCTGCGCGACGGGGCCGAGGAGATGTCCGCCCGCGACATGTCGGGCCTGGCCGGCGATGTCATGGCGGCGGGCTGGCGGCTCACCCGCCTGTCCGAGGCGCTGCAATTCGGCGCCGAGGGCGGCGCGCTGGCCGGCGCGATGGCAGAGATCGATCTCGGTCGGTTTCTGCGCCGTTTCCTGCGGCTCGCGCACCTGGCGCTCGAGGACACGGATGTCGAGCTCCGCCCCGTCGGCACCGTCCCGGATCCGGGCGCGGGCCCGGTCCTTGCGGCCGATGAAGGACTGCTGTGGAGCGCGCTGGATCTTCTCTTGCTGGATGTCGCGGCGCGGGGGCGCGGCCCGCTTGGGCTCGGGCTCGATCACTCGGAGCGCGGTGGCGTGGCGATCATCCTCAGCACAGGCTCTGGCTCGGATCTGCCCGGCACCCTGAGCCTCGGCCGAGCGCGCCGGCTCCTTGGCCCGATCGGCGGCACCGTCGAGATCGATGCCAAGGCGGGAGGGCAGATTACGCTCCGCTTTCCCAGGCGCCGGGTGCTTGACCCCGACTGAGGCGGCTCAGACCGCGCCGTGCCGGGCCAGCCGCTCGGCCGCCAGGCGGGCAAAACGCAAGGTCAGCGCCTTGCGCCGCGCGGGTGCCAGGCGCACCAGGTCCGGCTGGCGAATGACCTCGGCAGCATGGCCATCGGCGCGGATCAGCCCGGCATCGCGGGGCAGGATGTCCTCGGGAAACCCCTCCGGCACCGCAAAGGCAAAGCGGTCGCACCAGGCGCGATAGCCCTGCCATTTCTGGTCGGACACAAAATCGGCGCGGCCGGATTTGACCTCGACGCACCAGATCTCGCCATCTCGGCCGAGCGCGCAGACATCCATCCGCAGCCCGTCCGGCAAGGTGAACTCTGAGAGCGGCACCAGCCCATGCGCGAGCAACCCGCAACACACCCCGCGGGCCAGAACCGTCCCATGCATCGCAACCGTAGCCATGGAGCATGGTGACGGGAACAAAGCAAAAACGTCAAGCGCGTTTCTGGGCGGTCAGGTCGCGGCGCCCTCCACCGCCTCCATCTCGAAGGCCGCCGCCATCAGCGCGCGGGCATAGTCGGTCTGGGGCCGGTCAAAGACGGCATCGGCCTCGCCGGCCTCGACGACCTGGCCCTCGCGCATCACGATCAGCCGGTGCGCCAGGGCCCGCACCACCTTCAGATCATGCGAGATGAACAGATAGCCGAGGTGATAGCGCCGCTGCAGGTCGCGCAAGAGCTCGACGATCTGGGTCTGCACGGTCATGTCGAGCGCCGATGTGGGCTCGTCCAGCACCACCAGCGAGGGCTTCAGGATCATCGCCCGGGCGATGGCGATGCGCTGGCGCTGGCCGCCCGAGAACTCGTGCGGATAGCGGTCCGCCATGGCCGGGTCGAGCCCGACCTCGGTCAGCACCCGCTCGACCGCCTGGCGGGGGTCCTCCTCGCCCTCGCGCAGGCCGTGAACGCCGAGACCTTCCGAGATGATCTCGGCCACCGACATGCGCGGGCTGAGCGAGCCATAGGGGTCCTGGAAGACGATCTGCATCTCGCGGCGCAAGGGGCGGAGGGCGCGCCGGCCGAGCCCCTGGGTCTCGCGCCCCAGCACCACGATGCGCCCCTTGGCCTCGGTCAGGCGCAGCACGGCGAGCGCCAGCGTGGTCTTGCCGCTGCCCGATTCGCCGACGATGCCCAGGGTCTCGCCCCGCTTCAGGCTGAGATCGATGTCGGTGACCGCCTTCACATGGCCGACCGTGCGGCGCAGCAGGCCGCGCTTGATGGGGAACCAGACGCGCACGCCCGCGGCATCTAGCAGCGGCTCGGCATCGGCGGCGACCGGGTCGGGGCGCCCGCTCGGCTCGGCGGCCAGCAGCTTGCGCGTATAGGCGTGCTCGGGGGCGTCGAAGACGCGCGCGACCGGGCCGGTCTCGACGATCTGGCCGGCCTGCATGACCGCGACCCGGGCCGCGACCTTGCGCACGATGCCAAGATCGTGGGTGATGAACAGCATCGACAGCCCGTCGCGGCGCTGGAGCTCGGCCAGCAGGTCGAGGATCTGCGCCTGGATCGTCACATCGAGCGCTGTCGTCGGCTCGTCCGCGATCAACAGCCGCGGCCGGTTCGCCAGCGCCATGGCGATCATCACCCGCTGGCGCTGCCCGCCCGAGAGCTGGTGCGGCCAGGAGGCGAGGCGTGTCTCGGGCTCGCGGATGCCGACCTGGGTCAGCAGCTCGAGCGTCCGGTCGCGCGCGGCGCTGCCCGACAGCCCCTGGTGCAGCGCCAGGCTCTCGCCGATCTGGTGCTCGACCGTATGAAGCGGGTTGAGCGAGGTCATCGGCTCTTGGAAGATGAACGAGACATCGTTGCCGCGGACCGCGCGCAAGGCGGGCTCATCGGCCGAGAGCATCGCGCGCCCATCCACCTGCACCGAGCCCGAGACCGCCGCCGCATCCGGCAGCAGCCGCACGGTCGAGAGAGCGGTCAGCGACTTGCCGCTGCCCGATTCGCCGACCAGCGCCAGGGTCTCCCCCTCGGCGAGCGAGAGGCTGACCCCGTCCACGGCCGTCGCCTGGCCGAACCGGATGCTGAGATCGCTGATCTCGAGCAAGGGTGCGGTCATCGGAAGGTCTTGCGCGGGTCGAAAGCGTCGCGCACCCCCTCGAAGACAAAGACCATCAGCGAGAGCATCACCGCAAAGACCAGGAAGGCTGTCACCGCCAGATGCGGGTCCTGGAGGTATTTCTTGCCCTGCAGCGCCAGCTCGCCCAACGACGGATACCCCTGGTCGAGCCCGAAGCCCAGGAAATCCAGCCCCGCCAACAGCCCGATCGACGAGGTCAGCATGAACGGCAGCAGCGTCAGCGTCGCCACCATGGCATTCGGCAGCAGATGGCGGAACATGATGGTCCAGTCGCCCACCCCCAGCGCGCGGGCGGCCTGGACATATTCGAAATTCCGCGCCCGCAGGAACTCGGCCCGCACCACGCCGATCAGCTGGGTCCAGGAGAAGGCCACGAAGATCGCGAACATCACCCACAGCTTGGGCGCCAGCACCGAGACGATGATCAGGATCACATAGAGCATGTTCATCGACTGCCAGATCTCCTCGATCCGCTGGAACACAAGATCCACCCAGCCGCCGAAGAACCCCTGTGCCGCCCCCGCGATGATCCCGATCACCGCCGAGCACAGCGTCACGCCAAAGCCGAACAGAACCGAGAGCCGGAAGCCATAGATCACCCGGGCCAGAACATCGCGCGCTTGGTCGTCGGTGCCGAGCCAGTGGCGCGCATCGGGCGGCGAGGGGGCGGTGTCGACTTCGTAGTCCACGGTCTGGTGCGCAAACGGGATCGGCGGCCAGATAGCCCAACCCTCCTCGGCGCCCTCGGCCAGCGCGGCACGCTCGATATAGCCATCGGCCTCGTCGAAACAGGGATCGAGACTGCCTCCGGTGCGGATCAGGCACTGCACGACCGGGTCGGAGTAGGTGGCGGGCGTCTCGAACTCGCCGCCGAATCGCGTCTCGGGATAGTCCACCAGCAGCGGCGACATCAGGGTGCCGTTGAAGCTGAGGAGCAGCGGGCGGTCGTTGGCGATGACCTCGGCCATCAGCGAGATCAGGAACAGCACGCCAAAGATCCACAGCGACCAGCGTGCGCGCCGGTTCGCCCGGAAATTCGCCAGCCTCCGTTCGTTCAGCGGCGAGAGCCAGCGGCGGCGCGGCGCCTCGGCTGCGGGCGCGAGGCTCGGTGTCTGATGGGGGCGCTCGGCCACCGTCATCCGCGGGCCTCGAAATCGATGCGCGGGTCGATCCACACATAGGTGAGATCCGAAATCAGCTTCACCAGCAGCCCCATCAGGCCAAAGATGTACAAGGTCCCCATCACCACCGGGTAGTCGCGGTTGACCACGCTCTCGAACCCGAGCAGGCCCAGCCCGTCGAGCGAGAACACCGTCTCGACGAACAGGGCGCCGGTGAAGAAGATCGCGACAAAGGCGCCGGGAAAGCCCGCGATCACGATCAGCATCGCGTTGCGGAACACATGGCCATAGAGCACGCGGCGCTCGGACAGCCCCTTGGCCCGGGCGGTGATCACGTATTGCTTGCGGATCTCGTCGAGGAAGGAGTTTTTCGTCAGCAGCGTCAGCGTGGCAAAGCCCGAGATCGCCATGGCGCTGACCGGCAGCACGATGTGCCAGAGATAGTCGAGGATATAGGCGCCCCAGCTCATCTGCTCCCACCCGTCCGAATGGAGGCCGCGCAGCGGAAAGAGCTGGAGGAACGAGCCGCCCGCGAACAGCACCAGCAGCAACACGGCGAACAGAAAGCCCGGGATCGCATAGGCCGCGATGATCAGCGCCGAGGTGGCCGCATCGAAACGGGAGCCGTCGCGCACCGCCTTGGCGATGCCGAGCGGGATCGAGACCAGATAGGCGATCAGCGTGGTCCACAGCCCAAGCGTGATCGAGACCGGCATCTTCTCGAGCACCAGATCGATCACGCCCTTGGAGTGATAAAAGCTCTCGCCAAAATCGAAGGTCGCGTAGTTGGCGAGCATGATGGCAAAGCGCTCGAGCACGGGGA
>JBCCZI010000152.1:0-8936 GCA_039187815.1 Pseudomonadota bacterium
CTCCAGCCGCTCGATGATCTCGAGAAGATGCGACAGCGACCGCGCCAACCGGTCGATCCGCACGACCACCAACGTGTCCCCCGCGCCGATCCCGTCGAGGAGCCGCGCCAGCACCGGCCGCGCCCGGCTGGCCCCCGAAGCGTGCTCAACTCGGACGTCCGCGCAGCCGGCCGCCTCCAGCGCCTCAGACTGGGGCAGGGCGGTCTGATCCTCCGTCGAGACCCGAGCGTAGCCGATCAGGGGCATGGGGAGCGGCCGTTTCCAATTTTCATATCCATCAATAAACGATCGTTTGAAAACGGGTGCAAGTGGAGCTGCGAACCTCGCAAGCCGCAGAATGTTTATACATGACAGGGGCTTCGGACACGCTTGACAATGGAATTGCCTTGGAGGGACGGACTATCGGCAAGTCCGGAAGTGGCGCCATCGTGAAGCTATTGGTAGACCGCATAATATAATAGTTTTGCCCTCAAAGGCAGCAGGCACCTCAATTCTCGAAAGAAAACCCAGCCCATAGCTGTGGGCAGAGCGTCGGTTCTCTTGCCGCCGATATGCGCTGGAACGCGGAAGCTCTCGATACGAGGTCGGATCCTTGCGGCGCTGGTGCACAAATCGGCAGCCGGGCGTTCTTTGGTCTTTGAGGTGACGTTTACGTCACTCGCACAGTGATTGGCTTGGCATGGCGGGTCGCCCTGTTCACAGCCGCGATGCGGAAGCCGGTTCCTTGACACTGGGCGGCGAATGTGCAGACGCGGAGAGTGTTGCCACCGCAGCTCTTGAGGCGGGAGATGGCGGTCTCGGCAAGCGAGCGTTTTCCGTATCCAGTCCGCTTCTGCCAGGCGATGCGGCCGTGCGCGGCGATCTCGGCGATGTAACGTTCACGCTCCGTGCCGCCATGGGCCGTCCCAGGTGGCGGGATGGCGGTCCGCGGCGGCGGAATGATGATCTTCGGCGGGGACGCTGCAGGCCGTGCGTTTCGAATGGCATTCCTCGTGGGCGCACCAAAGTAGGCCCCGTCCGCGATTACGGAACGGATCCGTCCGCCGGCGGTCTCGACCAGAGGGCCGGCCATGGCGGCGTCCGAGGTAGCGCTGTTGGTGGGGACGTGGGACAGGATCTCGCCTGTGCCGGCGTCAACGCTGATGTGCAGCTTCCTCCAGTCGCGGCGTTTTTTGCCGTGCTTCAGGCGGGCCCACTCTCTCCAGGGCCGAAGAACTTCAGCCCGGAGCTGTCCAGCACGAGATCGACCGGAGCCGTGCGTCCAGGGGTACGCATGTCGAGGGCCACCGTGCGCCGGCGGCGGGCGAGCGTTGTGTGATCGGGGACCGGCAGATCGAGGTCCATGAGCGTGAGGATGGACCGCGCGAGCCCCTCCGCCTGGCGCATCGGCAGATCGAAGGCGGCCGCAAGGAGCAGCACCGTCTCGATCGCCAAGTCGGAGTATCGCGGCGGCCGGCCCCGGCTGCGGCGCGGTGGCGGGCACCAGTCCGCAAGAGCGTCATCCGCAATCTAGAAACGGACACCCCCCCCCGCTCCACAAGGCCTCGATCATAGTCGGACCAGTTGGTCACGCGGTACTTCGCCTTCGGGATGCGATGGCGGCGGGGCTCGTTGAACTTGTACGGCATGAAAGCTGGCTACGCTCCGTCATCACGGCCAGCAACCCGAATTTTGCACCAAAGCCTCGCCATACTGGCCGTGATCTGGTGGATATTCCACTTCATTTCCTCAAACGCCAACTGCTTGTGGGGGAACCGAAACTTTCGCAGTTCGTTGATCCAGCGCCAATGGCTCTTCGTCCAATAGGTCGGGCGAGAACATCTGAAGCCATGGCGCAGAAGAAAGGAGTGGAACTGCTGCTTGGCGACCTTCAGCGCGTCCACGGTTTTCTTGCGTGTCCGGATCAGCTCGCGCATCGCCTCGTCTTCTTCGTCCGGCGTCCAAATCGGCGTGAGTTCTCCCGCCCGCCACAGCTGCGCCCAGAGCCCTACCGCGGGTCGTCGCCCCTCGTCAGGGTGATCCAGGGCTTCATGGCGGTGTCCGAACAGTCGATGTCCCGAACCTGCGCAAAGAGATCCTTGGCGCGCAGCACGTCGTCCACGGCCTGCAGGTCAGGGCTCTCGGCGATCGCGTTCTCCCGCTCCCGCCTGCTCGGCTTTGTGTCGTTTTCGTTCCAGCGCTGAACGATCCCGTGCGACCGCTCCATGATCTGGAAGATCTCGCGGAAATGGAGCTGCGTCAGCAGCGCCAGGGCGAGGCGGATGGTGTCCTCCCGCTCAAGCGTCCGGCCGGCGACCCGCTGCATCTCGGTCAGGACGTAGAAGGTGTTGATGAAGCGCTTGATGCGGCGGGGGTTCTTCTCGGTCGCGGCGAAGATCATGCCGGTCATGACGGGGTCGTCCACATAAGGCGCGGTCTTGGCGTAGGGGCGGAGGAGTCGCATCGCCATCTCGTCATCGAGGCCGCGCATCATGAATGGGAGTTGCACGATCTTTTCGAGATACTCCTTCTCGGCCAGCACCTCGTTGTTCTGATAGCGGTGGCGGATGCCCTGGCGGACGACCTCGGGCTCTACGCCGATCACGAAGGTCACGTTGGCGTTGTCGAGATAGAGCTTGATGGCCTCCAGCACCTCGACCGCCGTCTCGGGCAGGCAGCGGTCCAGATCGTCGACGAAAACCACCAGCCGGCCATTCTCCCCGACATACTCCGACACGAGGCTGCGGAAGCCCGCTTCGAACTCGTTGATGAACTTGAATTGCGGGTCGTCGGCGGTCAGCGGCGAGAGGAGCGCGGCCGCCTTGTCCAGATGCTCCGCCGTGACCAGCCCGCCGGTCAGGGGGGCGATGGCCTTTCGCGCGGCGAAGCGGGCGAGGTTTCGGCCGGTCTCGATCAGGCGGGCCTTGAAATCGGCATCCTTCACGTCCTCGTCGGACTGCATGGCGAGGAAGATGGACTGGATGAGGGCGTTCCAGACGACCTCCTTCCCGTCATAGCGCCAGGCGTTGAACCAGACCGTTTTCTGCCCGCCCTCCAGCAGCTGCGCGTCGAGGCGGTGCATCAGCGTCGTCTTGCCGGAGCCCCATTCGCCGAAGATGCCGATGGTGAAGGGGGGCGGGGTTTCGATGACGACGGTCTTAAGGATCTTGGCCATCGCATCGAAATTGAACTGATCGGCTATGCGTTCGGGCTGGTCGGAGAGAAGGCGGTACATGGGCAAACCTCAGGTCTTGAAAAACGCGATTTCGGAGTCGCTGGGGGCTGCGCCCGCAGACCCCCAGAGTTTAAGGAGAACAGAAGAAAGGGGTTAGCGCGTCCTCGCCAGACGAAACCCGACACCGCCGATCCGCCCCCCGGGCTCGTCCCTGCCGCGGCGGGCCGAGCGGAGGTTCCGTGGGGAATTGAGCCACGAACCGCCGCGAAGCACACGCAGGCAGGTGTCATATTGCTGAGAACGGCGGGGGGAGCCATCGGTTGGAGCGCCCTCGTAGGTGTCGACATAACAATCCTCCACCCATTCCCATAGATTGCCGGACATGTCGTGAAGACCGAAACCGTTCGGAATGTAGGATCCGACCGCGACCGTGTAGACGCCACCATCATTGCAATCCGCATGGATCCAGAAATCCGCGCCGACTTCAGCGTCTTGGGCGAAGAGATCGGCGCCGTTTGCGTAACCGCAGGAGAGATCCCCGCTATCCTCGACCGTTTCGCCCCAGAAATAAGCGGAGCGGCTGGTGGCCCGTGCCGCATATTCCCACTCCGCCTCCGACGGCAGACGGTAGCCGCCCGGCGGGTCAACCTCGTTCGCCCAGGCGACATAGGCTTGAGCGTCCTCCCAGGACACGCAGGCGACGGGGTGCGCGTCCGTCTGCTGGAACCCAGGCCAGAGGGACCTGTCCGCTTCCACTTGCGTCTCGTTGGCCACCGGGTCCCAAAGGACGCAGCTCCCCGTTCTTCGATAGCCCGTGGCGGTCTCGAAGTCGCGAAACTGCGCAACCGTCACCTCCGTGCGCGAGATCGCGAAGGCCTCGATTGAGACCTCGCGCTGCGGCCCTTCGTCGGGGTCGCGCCCCGGCTCGCGCTCGGGCGATCCCATCATGAACGTGCCCGCCGGCAGCATCACCATCACAGGGAGCGAGATCAGCCCCGTCTCGGGCCCCGGCACGCGGCTGTCCCACACCAGCACCGCCGCCGCCGTCCCCGAGATCGCCGCCAGAGCGAGCGCCCCGCCCGCCACCGCGAGCATCCGCACATCCAGCGCCCCGACGAAGTCATGCCCGAACCGCCGCGCGATCCGTGCATTGGCCCAACGCTCCTTCTTGCCGGGCCGCTCCGCCATCATGAACTGCGCAAAGATCGGATCGTCGACTGGCACAAAGCCCTGCCGCCCCACCTCCTGCCGCGCGGCATCGGTGTCGAGAAGCGCCCGATAGATGTCGAGGATCATCTCCCGCTGAATGCGCGTCAGCCCCTCCACCAGCCGCTGCCGCCGATCCTCCGGAATGTAACCCTGCCGGAACCAGGGATGCCGCGCGACCGGCACATGCCCGTCCAGATCCGGCTCCGGAACCTGAAGGCGGAGGGCCAGCTGCCGCCCGAGATGGCAGGTCAGCGGCCACCGCAACACCGGATAAACCGCACAGGCCCGGATCCAAAGCTCCTCAAAATCCGTCAGCTCGGGGTCGGCAGAGTCACTCATGGGCGAACTTCCCGCTTGATCGCATCCCATAACGATAACATCTTACCGGCCGGAGCTGGGATGAATTGAGACTTCGGTCAAGGCATTTAGGGGTATCATGCATTCAGATTTCGACGCCGGCAGCGGAGACTTGTTCAGCACAACCGATGAGATTGAGATCCTTTGCTGCAAGATCAACCGCATCAAGAACGTCGCCGAGGCGCAGAAGGTCGTCTCCAAGATGCGCGCAAGCGGGAAGAACAGGGCCATGCTTGTTGTTCATGGGGCCCATATGCACAGGCCCGACCTGTTTGCTGCCAGGCTCTGCCTGGAGAGGAACAAGGAGCTCATCGAGCATGAGAGCGCCTTCTCAGGGTACAGAATTTCCCGCGTATCAATGAGAACGGATCCGATTTTCCTTGAGAGGGGAGCAAGAAACGACATCATACATTTTTCGATTGATCGAAAACAGAAGGAAGTGGGCGCTTACGAGGGTGTGCCAAGAAAGGCTCGCTCAACTGGCGACATTATTGACTTCAATATTCGCGAAAACGGCAGTCAGGTTATCGTTTTTTGGTTGGGCCTCAACGCTTACGAAATAGAACTTCTCGAGGATCTTGCGGCCCTGGCCAGAACTATAGAATGCACTAATGAAGTAGTTTTAATATTTATTGTTTCAGTATATGATAGTGAAAGTAACATTGAATCCATTCGGGAGTGTGATGCTCTAACATTGGGTTGCATTCGAGATTACGAAGAGATTGGTTTTGGTGATTTCCGAAGGTGGATTGCTGACGTTGTCAGGGGGAACCTGGAAGTAAGTATAAGGCTCGGGGAGTCTGCCGGAGACGCCATATTCGGCGAAGTGGAAGAGTTATTGTCTGAAGGGAGTCAGCCGCTCGAGACAATCAAGCGAGCTGTCCACAAGAGTGTAAGCAGGCTTTAGATTTGGCAGGGGAAGAGCGAGAACTGGCATTCCGTGCCCCTGACCCGGACCTCTCGGACAAAGAATTTGAGGGCAGGCACAAGGCGCTCAGGCGTCTTGAGCGGCACCCTCGGGAGAAACCACAGAACTACCATGCGACCGAGTCGGTGATGGCTGCCGTGAACACCGCCATCACGCTCGGCAAGCCCTTGCTGGTCTCAGGCGATCCGGGTGTCGGAAAGACATCTCTCGCCCGCTACGTCGCGTGGCGGCTGGGTCTCATGCGAGAGGGGCCTTTTGAGCTGGAGCCTGAGGTGTTGAGGTTCGACGTCAAGTCCACGACGAAGGGCGCAGACCTGATCTACCGCTACGACGCGATCAGTCACTTTCGCCAGGGCCAGTGGAGCGACGACGAAAAGAGCAAGAAGGAGATAATGGCGTCGTCGCTGTCGGAGCACATCAGGCTCAATGCTCTCGGGACGGCCATCGCACTTGGTGCGGCGCGGGACGACGACGGCTCGCTGACCAGCGTGGACCCTGAAAGCAGCCTCGCCAAAGTCATCGGTCAGGCGCTCGACGCTTGCCCCATGTCGGACGAGCCGCGGACGTCGGTTGTTCTGATCGACGAGATCGACAAGGCCCCGCGGGACGTTCCCAACGACCTTCTTCGAGAACTCGACGACATGGTCTTCGAGATCCCGGAACTGGGTGGTGGAGCGCACCTTCCACAGCCCGAGATCAGGCCAATCGTCATCATTACCACCAATGACGAAAGGACGCTGCCTGCGCCGTTTCTGCGCAGATGTTGTTTCCTGCATATCGCGTTTCCGGAAGACATCGAAGACGTGAGGCAAATCATTCGCGCACAGCTGCCGGAGAAATGGGACAAGTCCGATATTGTCAGTGACGCAATCGCGCTGGTTCACGCGATCAGACGGAAGCCAAGCGACAGGCCTCCGGCGACCGCCGAGTTGATCGAGTTTATCCTCAGGCTCCACGACCTGGAGTTGCAACCCGACCATCGTCTGGCACCCGTGCCCGAGACCTACAGCGCGTGGCCGGTGGAGGCCAAGGCCGCCGCAAACATCCTTACGCGGAGTAAGGACGGTGAAAGAGTTGTCCGGGAGGCCCTGGAGGACTTGCAGTCCCGTCGTGGCTGACAGCACCTCCCCGAACAGGCAACGCGCGGAACAGCTCGACGCAGTACTCGACAAGTTCGTGATGCGTCTTCGCGAGGACGGTTACGCACTGACCTACGAAGCGCTAAGCGCCGCAACCGGGATTTTCCTCGAAGAGGCATACCGCAACCCAAAGGACTTGAGCCGGCTGAAATACCGGCTCACGCCTCTTTTTGCGACCAACGAGTCGCAGCAGGAACATCTGTATCTGCGAATTGATGAACTCGCTTGCGAGATCCCGCCGCGGACCAGCTTTGAACGGGGCCTTGAAAGCCAAGCGGATGCGAAGGCAGGGCGGCGTCTGGCAATTCTGCTTACGCTTTGCGGGGCGGTGATTGCCGCCATTGTCGTGTTCACGCAGATCCACACGCCCGAAGCCCCCATCCCCACGCCGCCGCCAATCCGCCAGGTGGAAGCGGCGCCGATTGTACCCGCGATGCAGGACGCGCCCGAGATCCCGGAGGTGCCAGATGTCGAGGTGCTGCCGCAGACCGTGCTGGTGACCTACCGCGAGGATCCGCACCCCTCAAATCGTTATGTGATTGCCGCCGCCATCTTTGCCCCCGTCTCGGTGGCTCTGTTTTGGGCGCTTTTCCGGTTCGTGCGGCGGCGACGATGGCGGCAGGTCGCGAGCTATGAGCCGGACGCGCCAGCCGTTGTCTCCGCCATGCTGGCGCAGCGGGGATTGCCCATGGACAACACGCTCGACGCCGCCGGGCGCAAGATGGCCAGAGCCCACGGCGGCTTCGCGGGCGAGATGGACATGCGGGCGACGGTGGTGGCCACGGCGCGCTCCGCGGGTTTTCTCACGGTGGTCGAGGACCGGAGAGGGGAAGCGGCGGACTATGTGGTGCTGATCGAGAAGCGCTCGGAAGGGGATCATCTGGCGCGGATCGCGGAGCTGATGCTGGATAGGGTCGAGGCCGCGGGCGTGACGGTCAAGCGCTTCACCTATCGGGACGATCCCCGCTTCAGCATGCCGGCGGAGGGCGGGCGGAAGAGCACTTCCTTCGGCGATCTCGTCAGCCAGTTCGGCCGCCATCGTTTTCTGGTCGTCGGGGCGGCCGAGGGGTTCTTCAACCCGATCACCGGGCAGTTTGTCGACTGGCCGCAGGCGGAACGCGTCCTCCTGTCCCGCAGCCTCCTCTCCTCCCGGCGACACGCGGCCTGGGGCTATCAGGAGGCGGAACTGGTGCGCCAAGGATTCTTGATCGCTGAGGCGTCCCCGGCGGGCTTGGCATCTTATGGAGCCGTAGTTAGCGGGGGTGGTCGCGTGAGCGGAAAGTCCAGTCCAGCCTACACCGCAAAACGCTCGCGGCTTCCGGACGCTATAGGCGAAACGCCATTAGACCGATATCATCAAGAAGTTGCGGTTTCCAAGCGATTACACCTGCAAAAGCGCGCGGAACTAGCGGCTCTTGTGCGCAGCTTTGCCAATCGAAGTATCTTGGCGTATGTTCAAGAATTGATATTTAGTTCGTTTCTCGTTGCAGCTTATTGGCTTCTTTGGAGACTGTACTCCCCGCTGGCGCACTTTCGCGATGGCCTGCGTGAGGCATTGAGCACGCCTCGGCAAACTGCCGGTGCGGCGGTGCGCTCAATCGGAAAAAATCTGGGCGTCCTGGCGCCGGCTGTGCTTGTCTCGGCGCTCGGGTTTGTGCTGGCGGCGATTGTGGCGGAGCAATTGGTGGATCGGTCGTTGCGCGAGATTACGGAGCGGATTGAGGAGCATCCCATCGCCAGTCCTGAGGAGGGAAGCGACAGGATCCTCTCTGAAAATCTGGGCCCGGTCCTGAGCGCCGCCTTCTCCCTCGACGGGCGGTGGATCGTCACGGCCTCGGAGGACCGCACCGCGCGGATCTGGGGCGCGACGATCGGCGCAGAGCTCCGCCGCCTCGAGGGGCATGGGGACCGGCTCCGGAGCGCCGCCTTCTCCCGCGACGGGCGGTGGATCGTCACGGGCTCGGACGACGGCACCGCGCGGGTCTGGGACGCGGCGAGTGGGGCGGAGCGCCTCCGCCTCGAGGGGCATGGGGGCGTGGTCTGGAGCGCCGCCTTCTCCCCCGACGGGCGGTGGATCGTCACGGGCTCGGGCGACGACACCGCGCGGGTCTGGGACGCGGCGACCGGGACGGAGCTCCGCCGGCTCGAG
>JBCCZI010000153.1:0-8801 GCA_039187815.1 Pseudomonadota bacterium
GCGCGCGCATGAATTCCGGGAAACCCCGTTGCGGCTCCATCCCGCGGGTCGCATAGGTCACAATCTCGGGCATCGCGGCGATGTCCAGCCCCGCCACCTGAGCATGCCGCTCGGGCGCCGGCGCATGGGTGTCCGTGTCCACCCCGTCATGGATCACCGTCAGCTTGGCGCGCATGTGCGCAGGAAACTGATCTGCCTGAAACTCGGTCGGCGCAATCCGACGATCCGCCGCCTCGAAATCCAAGAGCAGCGGCGTGTTGCGGATCCGCTGGCGCAGTCGGCTGTCCTCATCCGGCGTCCAATCGGGCATGAAGCTGCTGTCGACCGGAGGGTACTGATACCACCACTCGAAGTAGGGGATGTAGCAGGTCTCCGGCCACACATCCTTGGCGAACAGCCCAGCTCCCCAGCCTGAATGGGCCATCACGATGTCCGGGTGATACCCGTCCTTGCGCGCGGCGTAGAAGGCCCGCGCGGCGTTTTGCCCACGGATCGTCGCCTTCTCGAGATTGGCGACATATTGGTGCACCCCGCGCGTGGTGTCGCGGCCCTCGGTGAAAGGCAGCATCCGGAAGACATCCGATGCCGCGCCGCTGCGGGCCGTGGCAAAGGCCACCTCCCAGCCCGCCTGTGCCAGCCGCGTACCGATAAAGCCGAACTGAGCGGGAAAATTTGTGTGGCAGAATAGGATCTTCGGGGCGGCCAAGGCGTGCCTCTCTGTCGCGCGGATCGCCGGCAGGTAACGTGAAGCGAGGAGGCGACGCAAGGGTGCTCGCAACTTCAAGCGTGCGTGGCAGTACCTCCGGCCCAGGCAGTCGGCTAGACTGATTGTGATTCGACCGAAGGAGCCTCCTATGCTGCGCCTGTCCCCCCTCCTCTGCGCCGTTGCTCTCGCGGCGGCAGGCCCCTCTCTCGCGCAAATGCCCGATGGCATGCCCGTCGATGTCGCGGCGCCGCTGGTCGAGACCGTGGTCGACTATGACATCTTCACCGGCCGGTTCGAAGCGGTGAAGGAGGTCGAGATCCGGGCCCGCGTCTCGGGCTATCTCGACGCCGTGGGCTTCGAGGATGGCGCCGTGGTCGAGGCCGGTGACCTGCTCTTCACGATCGATCAGCGCACCTTTGAGGCGGCCGTCAAAGGGGCCGAGGCCCAGCTCGCCGCATCCAAGGCAAGCCGAGAGCTGGCGCAGATCGAGCTCGACCGCGCGACCCAGTTGGCCGAGCGCAATGTGGGCACGGCGCAGGAGGTCGACCGGACCTCCGCCTCGCTGGCCGAAGCGGCGGCCCAGGTTCAGATCGCCGAGGCAGAGCTGCGGGACGCGCAACTGAACCTCGAGTTCACCGAGGTTCGCGCGCCGATCTCCGGGCGTCTCTCGGACACTCGGGTCGATGAGGGCAATCTGGTCATCGGAGGCGCGGGCAGCACGACATTGCTGACCACCATCGTCTCGATCGAACGGATCCGATTCGTCTTCACTGCCTCGGAGGCCGAGTATCTGAAATATGCGCGGCTGGCCCGGGTCGGCACCCGCCCTTCGAGCCGAGTAACCGAGACGCCCGTGACGGTCCGCCTGATGGACGAGCCGGACTTTACGCATCAGGGCAAGATGGACTTCGTCGACAACGTGATCGACCCGAACTCGGGCACGATCACCGGGCGGGCTATGCTGCAAAACGACGAAGGCTTGCTGCTGCCTGGCCTGTTCGGCCGCCTGAAGCTGCCGGCCTCGGGGCCCTACGAGGCAGTGTTGATTCCAGACGAGGCCATTTTGTCGGATCAGGACCGCAAAATCGTGATGGTCGTCGATGCGGAGGGCACGGTCTCGGCCCGTCCTGTGGTGCCGGGACCGATCCACCGTGGCTTGCGCGTGATCCGCGAGGGGCTGGCCGCCGAGGACCGTGTCGTCGTCAACGGGGTGCAGCGCGCGCGCCCCGGCGGCAAGGTAAAGCCCGAAGCGGTCGAGCTCACGCTCGCGGAAAATTGAACCATGGGGTTCGCACAGTTCTTCATCGATCGGCCGATCTTCGCCTCGGTCGTCTCGATCGTCATCACGCTGGTCGGCCTGATCTCCTATGTGGCTCTGCCGGTCACGCAGTATCCCGAGATCGCGCCGCCGACCATCCAGGTGAGCGCCAGCTATGCCGGCGCCTCCGCCGAAACCGTGGCTGACACCGTTGCGACCCCGCTTGAGCAGGAGATCAACGGCGTCGAGAACATGCTCTACATGGTCAGCCAGTCGACGGGCGACGGCAACATGACCTTGAACGTGGTCTTCGCGCTCGGAACCGATTTGGATGAGGCGCAGGTGCTGGTGCAAAACCGCGTCTCGATCGCCGAGCCGCGCCTGCCCGAAGAGGTGCGCCGCATCGGGGTGAGCACGGACAAGTCCTCGCCCGACATGCTGATGGTCATCCACATGCTCTCGCCCGATGGGAGCCGCGACCAGCTCTACATCTCCAACTATGCACGGACCCAGATAGTGGACCGGCTGGCGCGTATCGACGGCGTCGGACAGGCCACAGTCTTTGCCGAGCGCGCTTACTCCATGCGGGTCTGGCTGGACCCCGACCGGGTCGCAGCGCGCGGGCTGACCGCGGGCGAGGTGGTGACGGCGCTCCGCTCGAACAATGTGCAGGTCGCCTCGGGCACCATCAACCGGCTGCCGGTTCCCGAGCCGTCGGCCTATGAGCTGCAGGTCGAGACCCAAGGCCGCCTGCTGACGCCCGAGGAGTTTGGCGAGATCGTGGTGCGGGAGAGCGACGACGCCGTCATCCGCGTCCGCGATCTCGCACGGGTCGAACTCGGCGCCCAGGATTACTCGATCAATGGCTATCTCGGTGCGGACACCGCGCTGCCCATTGGCATCTTCCAGCGGCCGGGGTCGAACGCGCTGGACACAGCGGCCGAGATCATCGCGGCCATGGAGGAGATGTCCGCGAGCTTCCCGCCCGGGGTCGAGTTCGACATCGTCTACAACCCGACAGAGTTCATCGCTGAGTCCATCGACGCGGTGTTCATCACGCTCTATCAGGCAATCGCGCTCGTGATCCTGGTGATCGTGATCTTCCTGCAATCGCTCCGCGCCTCGCTGATCCCGGTCGTGGCCATCCCCGTCAGCTTGGTCGGCACCTTTGCGGTTATGGCGCTGTTCGGCTTCTCGCTGAACACGCTGACGCTCTTCGGGCTGGTGTTGGCCATCGGGATCGTGGTCGACGACGCGATCGTGGTGGTCGAAAATGTCGAGCGCTATCTGGCCAAGGGTATGCCCGCGCGCGAAGCTGCCAAGCGCACAATGACCGAGGTGACCGGTGCCTTGATCGCCACCACCCTGGTGATGATGGCCGTGTTCATTCCGGTGGCGGCGATCTCGGGCATCACGGGGCAGTTCTTTCAGCAGTTCGCCCTAACAATCGCGGCGGCCACGGCGATCTCGACGGTGGTGACGCTGACGCTCTCGCCGGCCCTCGCCGCGTTGGTGCTAAAGCCGCGAGATGACGCGCCCCGCAAGGGGATGGGGGCCCAAGCGCTCGACGGTCTGATGCTGCCCTTTTCGCTGTTCGCCCGCGGGTTCAACTGGGTGTTTGAGCGGCTCGAGAACGGCTATGCGGCCGTTGTGCGCCTGGCTCTCAAAGGCGCGGTGGTCATGCTGCTGATCTATGGCGGGCTGGTGGCTCTGGGCGTGCTCCAGTTCCAGCGCGCGCCGACGGGGTTTATCCCAGAGCAGGACCAAGGCTATCTGATCACGGTCGTGCAGCTGCCAGCCGGATCCTCGCTCAGCCGCACGGACGCGGTCTCGCAGCGTGCCTCCGAGATCATGTTGCAGCATCCGGCCGTCGACAACACGGTCGCCATTGTGGGGCTGGATGGCGCGACCTTCACCAATGCGCCCAACGCTGCGGCGATCTTCGTGCCCATGAAGGATTTCCCCTGGCGCACGGAAAACGGCTATAGCGCCGCACGCGTGATGGGAGAGCTGCAGCAATCGCTGTTCGGCATCAAGGAAGCGGTGATCTTCCTGCTCCAGCCGCCCCCGGTGCGAGGTATCGGCACGGGCGGCGGGTGGAAGACCTATATCCAGGACCGCCGCGGACGGGGGCTCGAGGCGCTGGAGCAGGCCGTGACCCAAGCGATGATCCAGGCCAATGGCCGCGAGGAACTCGCCCAGGTCTTCTCGCTCTTCAACACCAAGACGCCCAAAATCTACGCGGATATCGACCGGGTGAAAGCCGAGATGATCGGCGTCACCCCCGATGCCATCAACGAGACACTCGAGGTCTATCTCGGCTCGACCTTCGTCAACGACTTCAACTTCCTCGGTCGGACCTATCGGGTGACCGCCCAAGCCGACGGCGCCTTCCGCGACCAGATAGACGACATCGCGACGCTGCGCACCCGCTCGAAAGAGGGGGAAATGACGCCGATCGGCACCGTCGCGACCTTCCGGGACGTGACCGGGCCCTACCGGGTGGCGCGCTACAATCTCTATCCCGCAGCGGCACTGCAGGGGGCGACCAAGCCCGGATACTCCACAGGCGACGCCATCACCTCGGTTGAGCAAATGTTCGACGAACAGCTGCCATCGGGCTTTGGCTTTGAGTGGACCGAGATCGCGCTGCAGGAGAAGCTGGCGGGCAGCACGGCCGTCTTTGTCTTTATGCTGGCGATCGTCTTCGTCTTCCTGGTGCTGGCCGCGCAGTATGAGAGTTGGCTGTTGCCGCTGGCGGTGATTCTGATCGTGCCGACCTGTCTGCTGGCGGCCATCACGGGCGTGCTGTTTCGCGGGATGGACAACAACATCCTCACCCAGATCGGCCTGGTGGTTCTGGTGGGGCTGGCCTCGAAGAACGCCATTCTGATCGTCGAGTTCGCCCGGCAAGGCGAGGCCGAGGGGAAATCACGCATCGAGGCGGCCGTCCAGGCGGCCAAGCTGCGGCTTCGCCCGATCCTGATGACGGCGCTGTCCTTCATCCTTGGCGTGATCCCGCTGGTGATCGCCACGGGGCCCGGGGCCGAGATGCGCCAGGCGCTGGGCACGGCGGTCTTCTCGGGCATGCTGGGCGTGACAGTGTTCGGCCTTATCCTGACGCCGGTCTTCTATGTGGTCTGCCGCTGGATCGGCAGCTTTTGGGAGGGCAGGCGGCCAGTTGCGGCCTGAGACGTCTCAGGCAACGGCGCTGGCGGGATCGGGACGCCAGCGCGACAACGCTTCGGTCAGCTCGTTCCGCCGGATTGGCTTGGTCAGAAAGTCGTCCATGCCTGCGCGCAGGCAACGCTCGCGGTCGCCCTGCATGGCATTGGCCGTCAGGGCGATGATCGGCACGCGCGCGCGGCCTTCGTTGCCCTCGATCTCGCGGATGGCGGCCGTCGCCTCGTAGCCATCGAGTTCGGGCATAGAGACATCCATCAGGATGACATCGGGGGCCATGGCGCGGTAGCGCTCCACCGCCTCGCGTCCGGTCTCGGCAAAACCGAGTGTGCCGACCGAGGGGCCAAGCAGCTTCTTCATCAGCAAGCGATTGGTGGCATTGTCCTCTGCAACCAAGACCGACAATTGGGTGAGATCCTTCGGTTCGACCGCGTCTCCGTCCGAAATCGGTCGCCGGGTTTGCATCTCGACCGCATCTGCCGCGGGCAAGGCGATGCGACAGGTGAAGGTCGATCCGCGCCCAGGCTCCGAGTGCAGGGTAAGCGCGCCGTTCATGGCCTCGACAATCCGCCGGGTGATCGCGAGGCCGAGCCCCGTCCCCTGTCCGCGGCGTTGTTCGGGCCCTTCGACCTGCTCATAGGCGGCGAAGACCGCAGCCTGACGGTCGAGCGGGATGCCGATCCCGGTGTCGCTCACTTGCAGGGACAAACTGACGGTGCCATGGGCCTCTTTGCCGGTCAGGCTTAGGCCCACCCGACCTTTGGGCGTAAACTTGATGGCGTTGCCGAGCAGGTTGGTCGCGATCTGGCGAATGCGCCCCGCATCCCCGATCACATGGCGCGGCAGGTCGGGTGCGACCTCGATGCAAAAGGTCAGACCCTTTTCGCGCGCAGCAGCCCCTAAGAGCAGCCCCACCGTCTGCACCTCGTCCTCGATGTCGAAGGGTCGCGCTTCCAGCCGCATCTGCCCCGCCTCGATCTTGGAGAAATCAAGCACATCGTTGATGATGGTCAGCAGGCCCTCGCCCGATCGGATGATCGTATGGACCTGCATCCGCTGCTCGTCGGTCAGATGGGTGTTCGACAGCAAATCGGCCATGCCGATGATCCCGTTCATCGGGGTGCGGATCTCGTGGCTCATCGTGGCGAGGAAAGCACTCTTGGCAACGCTCGAGGCCTCGGCATCGCGGCGCGCTTTGATCAAGTCCTGCTCGCGCAAACGCGCCTCGGTCACGTCACGATTGATGCCAAGCATTCGGATCGGGCGCTTTTGTGCGTCCCATGTGGCCATGCCTCGGGATCGCCACCACCGCCATGTGTCGTCGGCAGCGCGGATCCGATACTCGATCTCATAGGGCTCGCCGGTGTCGAGATGGCGCTGGACCGTCTCGAGAGCGCTCGGCAGGTCATCGGGATGCACCCGGCCTGCCCAGCTCTCGAACTTGTCGGGAAAGCTCTCAAAGTCCAGCCCCAGCAACTCGCGATTGATGTCGGAATAGCGGACCGTGCCCGATCCGATATCCCAATCCCACAAACCGTCATGGCTGCCGAAAAGGGCGAGCTGACGCCGCTCTTCGCTCTCGCGCAGGTCCTCCAGCCGGTCCTGGACCTGTTTCTCGACCGCGTCGCGCTGGGCGACAAGCTCTTCCTCGGCGTGGATGCGGGCGGCAACTTCGCTCTCGAGCCGGGCATTCGAGGCGGCGAGACGCGATTCGGCCAACCGCCGCGTGGTGACCTCCTCGGAGAGCTCTTGGTTGGCGGTCGACAGTTCAGCGAGGGTCGGCAGATGGCGCAGACGACGAAAGCAGGCGAGCCCCGCGATGATCATACTGAGAGCCGTGAAGATGAAGAGCGGATGCATCCACCGTGCCGGATCGCCGATATCGGCGACCATGTCGACGGCAATGATGCCCTCGAGCAAGCCGCAAACCAGGCTGGCCGCCGCGATGAATATCAAGCCGCCGCGGTGCAGTTTGCGCCGGACGGCGAGGGCAACCAAAAGCCACAACGGCATCGCTATCAGGGTTGCGGCCGTGACCCCGCCCAGCACGATGTCGAACAGCGGCGCCACACCTCCGCACTCCGCACAGAGCCCGGGCGGTGCCACTGCATTCATGTCCGTGTGCGCGGCCGCGTGCATAGAAGTCTCCGCATCGTTTGCCCGGAGATCAGCACGCTCAGGCTTAAGGCGCGTTTAAACGCACGCGGCCGCGGAAGGTCACAATGGATCAGGGCGATGTGACAAGCGCGCGCATCGTCTCGATCTCACCGGGCCGGATCTCGTGCCCGCCTGGATGCCAATCGACGGTGAGATCGGCGCCATGGCGGCGATAGGCCTCAGCCAGAGCCTCGGTCATGGCCGGCGGGCAGATTGGATCGCTTTGGCCCGCCGTGATCGACACCCGCTGACGCCCAGACGATCCTTGGACCTCGGGCGTCCAAGGGATCAGCGGATGCATCAGCCCGAGCTTTGCGAACCGGGAGGGATGCTCAAATCCATGCGCGGCCAGCATATTGGCGCCGTTGGAGTAGCCGATCCCGATGGCGCGCTCGGCAAAGATGGCATAGCGGGCCATGGCTGCGTCGAGAAACGCCTCGAAGCGCGCGATCCGCTGGGCGAGATCCTCCATGTCATAGAGCCCCTCACCCCGGCGGCGGAAGAACCGGGCTTGGCCGTGTTCGTCCACATCGCCCTCAAGCGCGAGCAACCCCGCACCCGGAGCCACGGCCTGGCCGAGGCGCACCATGTCATGTGCATGCCCCCCAGTGCCGTGGAGCAGGATGAGGACCGGCGCCTCGGGCCGGTCGGCAGGTCGCCAGATGTGGCGATACGTGTCCAGCATGGCGTGCATCATACGGCCTCGAGCGGCGGCAGCACCGCTTCGATTCGCGCCCGGCGCGGTTCGTGCTGCGGCGGCAGCATCAGAGCCCCGCCGAGCCCATCGATCGGTTCGTCCACATCGAAGCCGGGCTCGTCCGTCGCGACCTCGAACAGGATGCCCGACGGCGTCCGGAAATAGATCGCATGGAAGTATTGCCGGTCGATGCGTTGCGTGACGCCCTGGCCCATGGCCGCGACCGCCGCCCGTACAGCCGCTTGCGTCGCCTGATCGGGCACCGAGAACGCGATGTGGTGCACGCTGCCTGCCCCCTCCAATCCAGGCGAGAGGTTGGGATCAATGTGCAGATCGATCACACCTGCCGCACCACCCGCCGAGACGTGCCGCACCAGCCGTCCCTGCCCAAGCGCGGTCTCATCCGCGACCCGGTAGCCGAGCGGCCCGGTCAGCAGCGCTTGGGTATCCTCGGCGCCCTCGGCGATCGCCAGGGTCGCCCCTTGGAAGCCGAGCACCGCGTGCGGAGGCCCGATCTCATCGGTCACCCAGCCCTCACGGCCATCCGCATCGGCCTCGACCAGCGCGAACAACAGACCGTCGGGATCGCGGGCCACCAGGCGCTCTTCGCCGAACAGGGTCTCGCGCGCCACATGCGGCGCCTCAGCTTCGATCAACCGCGCCTCCCAGAACGCGAGCGCCCCGTGCGGGACCGCATACTGCGTCAGGACGACCTGGCCGGCGCCGAGGTGGCCTGCCCGAGCGCCCTCGAAGGGAAAGAAAGTCATCACCGAGCCGGCCGAGCCGCGCCGGTCGCCAAA
>JBCCZI010000154.1:0-8776 GCA_039187815.1 Pseudomonadota bacterium
AGCAGGCCGGTCACGGCAAGATGCTGGTTCGGGACGAGCCCTGCGCCTCGATCGTCCGGGAAGCCCTCGAAGGCTATGCTTCAGGCCGGTTCGAGAGCCAGGCGGAGGTGAAGCGCTTCCTCGAGTCCCAGCCGGCCTTTCCGAAAGACCTGCCCGGCGGCCAGATCCGCCAGCAGCGGGTGACCGATCTGCTCACCCGGCCGCTCTATGCCGGGATGATCGATCTGCCCGACTGGTCCATCCCACCGCGCGAGGGCAAGCATGAGGGCCTGATCTCGCTCGCGACCTATGAAAAGATCCAAGCCCGGCGCAACGTGCTCACCAAGGCGCCGAGCCGGCCGGATATCCGCGAGGACTTCCCGCTGCGCGGCTTCGTGCACTGCTCGGAATGCGGCTATGCGCTGACCTCTTGCTGGTCGACCAGCAGCACGAGCGTGAAGCATCCCTACTATCTCTGCCATCACAAAGGCTGCTCAGTGTACCGGAAGTCGGTCCGCCGGGATGTGGTGGAAGGCGCCTTCGAAGACATCCTCAAGCGCCTCACGCCCTCCAAGAAGCTGTTCGAGCTGGTGACGGTCCTGTTCCGCAGCGCCTGGGATCAGCGTGCGGTTCAGGTCGCGGAGCAGACCGCCCAGGCACAGAAGTCGATCGCAGGGCTCAGCAAACAGATCGATGCGCTGCTCGACCGGATCGTCGAGGCCGAGAGCCCGACGGTGATCAGTGCGTATGAGAAGAAGATCGAGAGGCTGGAGCGCGAAAGGCTCCTGCTCGCGGATCAGGCTCGATCCGCTGACCAACCAAAGCACAGCTTCGACGAGATGTTCGAACTCGCGCTCGGCTTCCTCGCAAACCCCTGGAAACTCTGGGAAAGCGGGCAGCTGACACTCCGCCGGATGGTCCTCAGACTGGCCTTCGCGGAGCCCGCCGTCTACGACCGCGATACCGGTGTTCGAACGCCGAAAACCACCATACCATTCAATGTCTTAGGGGATCTCACAATACCAAAATGTGAGTTGGTGCGGTCGAGAAGACTCGAACTTCCACGGGTTTTACCCCACAGCGACCTCAACGCTGCGCGTCTACCAATTCCGCCACGACCGCATCGAAGCGTGGCGGGGCCATAGCAGGCCCGCTGGAGCTTGTGAAGACCCCGCCGGCGGATTCGCCATTGGCTCTTGCGCAAGCGGTGACGGGCCCCGTAAGCCAAGGCTATGGTGGATTGGATCATCCGTGACGGCCTGACCGATTACGCCGAGGCTTTGTCCTTCATGGAGGCTCGTGTCGTAGCGATCGATGACGGCCACGCACCGGAATGCGTGCTGCTTGTGGAGCATCCGCCTCTCTACACGGCAGGCACCAGCGCGCGGGAGGTGGATCTCTTGGCGCCCGACCGGTTTCCTGTGCATCGGACCCGGCGCGGCGGGCAGTTCACCTATCATGGCCCGGGCCAGAGGGTGGTCTATGTAATGCTGGACCTCAGGACGCGCGGGCGGGACGTGCGCCGGTTCGTCCATGCGCTCGAGGCTTGGGTGATCGCGGCGCTGGCCGAGTTCCAGGTGACCGGCGAGACGCGGGCGGACCGTGTCGGTGTCTGGGTGCGCCGCCCTGAGAAAGCTCCATTGCCGGATGGCACAGTGCATGAGGACAAGATTGCCGCCATCGGCGTGCGCATCCGTCGCTGGATCAGCTTTCACGGGATCGCCATCAATGTCGAGCCAGAGCTGTCGCATTTCGACGGGATCGTGCCCTGCGGGATCCAGGGGCATGGGGTGACGAGCCTGGTTGATCTCGGCCTGCCCGTTGACCTCAACGATTTGGATGCGGCCCTGGTGCGCACCTTTCCGACCGTTATCGACGCGGTACTGCCCCAGATGGTCGGGGCGAGGCCGGTCCTGTAGCACTGACAGGCACCGGCCCAGCGCGCCGGCATTGCAAGCACGGAGGCGCAGGCGGGCGAGCACGGCCATCGCGCGGTGCATCGTTGCTCCGCTTGGTGAGCGGCGCGCCCGGCCTTCGGAATGACGGGATGATGCGACACCGTGCCCGCCTAGGATCGCAGGCCCTGCGACCCCCCGGCGCTTGCTCGGTCGGCACCCATTGGCTAACCCAGATGAGACATGTTGAATGGACCGGCGTCTCGGCCGGCACAGCCTAGCTACGGGAGAAGCGAATGGCCGATGCGGCAGTGCACGCGCACGACCACGAGCACAAGCGGGATTTCTTCACCCGCTGGTTCTGTTCGACCAACCATAAAGATATTGGCGTCCTATACATCTTCACGGCCGGTCTGGTCGGGCTGATCTCGGTTGCCTTCACCTGGTACATGCGGCTCGAGCTGATGGAGCCTGGTGTCCAGTACATGACCATGGAGGACGGCTCGCCGAACGGGCACCTCTGGAACGTCCTGATCACGGGCCACGGTCTGACCATGATGTTCTTTGTGGTCATCCCGGCGCTGTTTGGCGGGTTCGGAAACTACTTCATGCCGCTCCATATCGGCGCTCCGGACATGGCGTTCCCGCGGCTGAACAACCTGTCCTTCTGGCTCTACTTTGCCGGCTGCGTGATGCTGATCATCTCGCTGTTCGTGCCAGGCGGGAACAGTCAGCTCGGATCGGGCGTGGGATGGGTGCTCTACGCGCCGCTCTCCACCCGCGAGGCGGGGATGTCCACCGATTTCGCGATCTTCGCAGTGCACCTCTCGGGCGCCTCGTCGATCCTGGGCGCGGTGAACATGATCACGACCTTCTTGAACATGCGGGCGCCGGGCATGAGCCTGATGAAAGTGCCGCTGTTTGCCTGGTCTATCTTCGTGACGGCGTTCCTGATCCTGCTGGCGCTGCCGGTGCTGGCCGGTGCCATCACCATGCTGCTGACAGATCGGAACTTTGGCACCACCTTCTTTGATCCGGCCGGTGGCGGGGATCCGGTGCTCTACCAGCACATTCTGTGGTTCTTCGGGCATCCGGAGGTCTACATCCTGATCGTGCCCGCCTTTGGCATCGTCAGCCATGTGATCTCGACCTTCTCGAAGAAGCCAGTCTTTGGCTATGCGGGCATGGTGTTCGCCATGGTGGCGATCGGCGCCCTCGGCTTCGTGGTCTGGGCGCACCATATGTACACGGTCGGCATGAGCCACAACGCTCAGGCCTATTTCATGCTCGCGACCATGGTCATCGCGGTGCCCACGGGCATCAAGATCTTCTCGTGGATAGCAACGATGTGGGGTGGATCGATCGAGTTCAAGACGCCCATGCTCTGGGCGCTGGGCTTCCTATTCCTGTTCACCGTCGGCGGTGTGACCGGCATCGTGCTCAGCCAGGCGGGCATCGACCGGGCCTATCACGACACCTATTACGTGGTGGCGCACTTCCACTATGTGATGAGCCTCGGCGCCGTGTTCGGCATCTTCGCCGGGATTTATTACTGGATCGGCAAGATGTCGGGCCGCCAGTATCCGGAGAAGTGGGGCAAGTGGCACTTCTGGTCGATGTTCATCGGTGCCAACATCACCTTCTTCCCGCAGCACTTCCTGGGGCGTCAGGGCATGCCGCGGCGCTATATCGACTACCCGGAGGCGTTTGAGTACTGGAACGTGATCTCGACCTACGGCGCGTTGATCTCGGGCCTGTCCTTCATCTTCTTCCTCTACATCATCTACTACACCCTCACCAAGGGCGAGAAGGTGACTGAGAAGAACTATTGGGACGACCAGTACGCGACGCTGGAGTGGACGCTGCCCAACCCGCCGCCCGAGCACACCTTCGAGACGCTGCCGACCCGCGAGGAGTGGGACAAGCAGCCGGCGCACTGACGCATGGGCAACCCCATACACGGAACCGACAGCACGGCCGGGGCAACCGCTCCGGCCGTGCCGGTCTCGGCGGACTGGATCGCCTGGACCGAGCGCGATGATCCGCCTCTCTACCGGGTGGCGCTGTGGCCCTACCGGTCTCTCGGACGCCAGGGCCAGCGCTGCGTGCTCTGGATCGCGGCGGCGGGGGTCGCGGTGCCGCTGGCCGCCTCGATAGGCACCATGGCGTTCTGGGGCCTCCTGCCGTTTTGTCTGGGGGCGGTGAGCGTGCTGCATCTGGCACTGCGACACAACACGCGCGACGGGCGCCTCACCGAGATTTTCACGCTTTGGCCGGATGAGGTGCGGGTCGAGCGGCGCGAACCCCGGGGCCGCATCCGCCGCTGGCGCGCGACGCCTCAGTTCCTCCGCCTCACGCTCCATCCGCGGGCCCGGATCCAAAATTACCTAACGCTTGGCGGCGGCGGTCGCGAAATCGAGCTTGGCGCCTTCCTCTCGCCCGATGAGCGACTTGCCCTCAAGCATGAAATCGAGATCGCCCTCGCTCGTGCCCGCTGACCCGGTTTCCTACCACCTGTAACGAGGCTAGACAGGTCCCGGACCGGAGGAGAAGCCGATGGCGGAACCGCTCAGCAAACCGTCCGAAGACGACGATGAGTACGAGCTGGACCCCGAGCTTGTCTCATCCGTGCTCGAAGCTGTGGATGCCGGCGACCGCGCCACCGTTCTCAACCTTATCGAGCCGCTGCACGTCGCCGACCTCGCCGACCTGACCGAACAGATTTCGTCCGGCCGCCGCCGCGCTTTCCTCAGCCTGGTCTGGGATGACATCGACAAGGACTTCCTCGCCGAACTCGGCGAGAACATCCGTGACGAACTGCTGGCCGATTTCGACCCGGCCTTGCTGGCCGAGGCGGTCAAGGGCCTGGAGACCGACGACGCGGTCTATGTGCTCGAGGGCCTCGAGGACGAGGCCAAGGACGCGGTCGTCGATGCGCTCGAACCCGAAGACCGGGTGATCATCGAGAAATCCTTCGCCTATCCCGAATACTCCGCCGGACGCTTAATGCAAGCCGATTTCGTCTGGGCACCGCCGTTCTGGACGGTTGGCCAGATGATCGACCAGATGCGTGCCGATGACGAGCTGCCCGAGCAGTTCTATGACGTGTACCTGGTCGACACGGCCATGAAGCCGCTCGGCAAGATCCCTTTGTCGCGTGTTCTCGGCAGCCCGCGGCCGGTGACGCTCGGCAGTCTGATGGTTGAGTTCGAGCGCACGCTCCACGTGGAGGAGGCGCAAGAGGACGTCGCCTATGCCTTCAACCAGTATCACCTGGTGTCGTGCCCGGTGCTCGACGATGACGGACGCCTGGTCGGCGTGATCACCATCGACGACGCCATGGAAGTGCTGGAGGAAGAAGCTGAGGAGGATATGCGGCGCCTCGCCGGTGTCGGCGACGAGGAGATCACCGATCGGGTCTGGTCGATCACCAAACGCCGCTTCCCTTGGCTGGCCATCAATCTGGTCACGGCGATCATCGCGTCGGCCGTGATTGCCATCTTTGATCAGGTGATCGCGCAATACGTCGCGCTGGCCGTGCTGATGCCGATTGTCGCTTCGATGGGCGGCAATGCGGCCACGCAGACGCTGACGGTCGCGGTGCGCGCGCTCGCCACCCGCGATCTCACGCCAACCAACATGCTCCGCATCGTTGGGCGCGAGGGCCTGGTCGGCCTGATCAACGGGGTGTTGTTCGCCGTGCTGATCGGCATTGCTGCAGGCGCCGTCTATCAAAACGCGCTGCTCGGCGGCGTTATTGCAGCCGCGATGGTGGTGAACATGCTGGTGGCCGGGCTTGCGGGGATCCTGATCCCCATCGGGCTCGAGCGGCTGGGGGCGGATCCCGCGCTCGCCTCGGGGACCTTTGTGACGACGGTGACCGATGTGGTGGGCTTCTTCGCCTTTCTCGGCCTGGCCGCGGTGCTGCTGATCTGACGTGCTCTTGACGCGCGCGCCGTTCGGGCGTCCAAAAGGCCAGCCAACACAGGAGCCACCATGATCCCGCTTCCCGACAGTATCGACGGCGCCCAGGCGCTGCTGGCCTCCACCGGCTATGTCTGTGGGCGCGGGCTGGCGACGGTCGCCTTTCTGGCGTTGCGGCTGGGGCGTCCGCTGTTTCTCGAAGGCGAGGCGGGGGTCGGCAAGACCGAGATCGCCAAGGCGCTGGCCGAGGCGTTGGGCCGCCGCCTGATCCGCCTGCAATGCTATGAGGGCCTCGATGCCGCCTCGGCGGTCTATGAGTGGAATTACCCCGCCCAGATGATCGAGATTCGTCTGGCCGAGGCGGGCACGGGCAGCACCTCGCGTGAGGCACTGGCGGCCGATCTCTTCTCCGAGCGGTTCCTGAACCGTCGGCCGTTGCTCGAGGCGATGCAACCCCAGGAGGGCGGCCCGCCGGTGCTGCTGATCGATGAGCTTGACCGGACGGATGAGCCCTTCGAGGCCTTCTTGCTCGAGGCGCTCAGCGATTTCCAGGTCACGATCCCGGAACTCGGCACCGTGAAAGCCCCCGAGCCACCCATCGTGATCCTTACTTCCAACCGCACGCGCGAGGTGCACGACGCGCTCAAGCGCCGCTGCCTCTATCACTGGGTCGACTACCCGGACATGGAGCGCGAGCTGGCGATCCTCGAGACCCGCGCGCCCGAGGTCTCGCGCCGCCTCTCCGAGGAGGTCGTGGCCTTTGTCCAGCGCCTGCGCACCGAGGATCTGTTCAAGAAGCCCGGGGTCGCCGAGACCATCGACTGGGCTCGCTGCCTGGTGGCGCTTGATGCCGTGGCGTTGGATCCCGAGACCGTCTCCAACACCCTCGGTGCGCTGCTGAAATATCAGGACGACATCGCACGTCTCCAGGGTTCTGAGGCGAGCCGCATCCTCGACCAGATCCAGGCCGGCATCCGCGGCGCGGCCTGAGCCCATGGCGCAGTTCCGACCGACCGGGCGGGCTGAACCCGATCTGGCTGCGGCCTTCGGTCGGCGCGCTTGGCCATTCCGCCTGCCCGAGCCGCCGATCTCCTGTCTGGTTCTCAGCTGCGACGATGCAGAGAACATCGCGCGGGACCGGAGTTCGGCTCATGGAAGCGCAAAGCTAGGGCTGATGGACACTGGTGAGCAGCGTAGCATCCTCACGAGCCAATTTTCCCAACCGGTGTCAGAGCGAGATCGGTGGCGCCATGGCTGAGATTGCGGTGCCGGAGATTGGTCGGCTGGCCACCAACATCCTGCATTTTGCGCGGGCTCTGCGGGCCGCCGGCGTGCCGGTCGGGCCCTCGCGGGTCGTCGATGCGGTGCGCGCGGTCGAGGCCGGCGGGTTCGAGCACCGGGCTGATCTCTATCACACGCTGGCCGCTTGCTTTCTATCGCGACGCGAGCAACGGGCCGTCTTTGATCAGTGCTTTCATCTGTTCTGGCGAGACCCGCAATTGCTTGAGAAAGCGATGGGGCTCATGCTGCCCGAAATGCGCGCGCCCGGTCATGACCGTGAGAAGCGCGCCGGGGAGGACCGGGCCGCCGCTGCCCTCACGGCGGGGGCCGAGCCGCCAGAGCCGCGCCAGCAACCCGAGGACGGCGAGGAAATCGAGATCGACGCGGCCTTTACGGTCTCGTCCACCGAGGCCCTGCGGTCTCGCGATTTCGAGCAAATGACGACGGCTGAGATCACGGCGGCCAAGCGGGCCATCGCGCAGCTGAGCCTGCCGATCCGCCCGATCGCTGCACGCCGCACCCGGCCGGATCCGCGCGGGCGCCTGCCCGATTGGCGCCTGACGCTGCGCACGGCGCTGCGCGCCGGCGGCGACATCCGACGTCTCGAGACCCGAGCGCGGCGACAACGCTGGCCGGCGCTTGTGGTGCTCTGCGACATCTCCGGTTCGATGGCGGGCTACAGCCGGATGCTTCTGCACTTCCTGCATGCCGCGGCGAATGCCAAGGGGGCGGGGTGGTCGCGCCTGCATGCCTTCACCTTTGGCACTCGGCTGACCAACATCACCCGGCATCTCGCCCACCGGGACGTTGACGAGGCCCTGGGGGCGGCCGGGCGCGAGGTGCTGGACTGGGAGGGCGGGACCCGCATCGGCGCCTGTCTTGAGGCCTTCAACCGCGACTGGTCACGTCGTGTGCTGGGGCAGGGCGCTGTGGTGCTGCTGATCACCGACGGGCTTGATCGTGATGACCCTGGGCGGCTCGCCAAAGCGGCGGAGCGCTTAGCGCTCTCGTGCCGCCGCTTGATCTGGCTGAACCCCCTGCTGCGCTGGGACGGGTTCGAGGCCCGCGCTGGCGGGGTGCGCGCCCTGTTGCCCCATGTGGACAGCGTCCGGACCGCCCATTCAGTCGCCAGCCTCGATCAGCTTGCCGCCGCGCTGTCCCATGCCGACGATCGAGGCGACAAGGCCCGCCTGATAGCCGGAATGCGCAACCTTCAGGCCTCGTCGAACCGCTGAGGGTCGGCGAGCCCGGCCTGCGCTCCTCCCGTTTGCGCTTTGCCATCTCGCGACGGGCCCAGCGCCGGTTGTTTCGCGGCTTGACGACAATCGGTCGGTTCGGTGTGCGGCGAGCAGAGACGTCAGGCCAGGATCCATTCCTGAAAGGGCGCCGTGCGTTTCGCCTTTAGCCTGACGAGGCAGGCGCCACCTTCGTGGACCATTTTCAGCATATCCTTGCTGTTGGCCACCTTCTCTATGGTCCAATGGGCGCGTTTGCGATCAGAGAGGCACTTGGTGATCCGTCCGGCTTGCATCTTGAACGCCTCAGAGTTTTTGCCTTAGAGCGAGGTTTGAGGTGATTGGGTTGGGGTTTTCTTTGGGCGCGGGGTCTGCTTCGGACTGTCTGCCGGAGGAGGAGGTCGGCAGGCATGTCGAAGTCGCTTTCCCTCGATCTTCGTCTCCGTGTTCTCGCGGCCGTCG
>JBCCZI010000155.1:0-8749 GCA_039187815.1 Pseudomonadota bacterium
ACGCCCGCAAGAACCCTTCCTGGTGCCGAAGCGTCTCGCCGCTGGCGGGATCAACATGGAAGACGTGGGCATGATCCTCGACCTGCCCGGTCTCAGGGTTCGTCATGTGCTTCTGGAAGGAAAGGCGCAGCGCCCCGGCATCGGTCGTACCGATGCTGACCTCGGCGTGATAGGCCGGGTCCACCATACCCATCCGCGCATCGAGAGAACGGTGCACGTTCGAGGGCAGCCCATAGCGCGTGGCATCTCCGCCCCGCGACCAGCTGCCGATCTCGTGCGCAAAGACGGCCACCGCCCCAGTCAGCACAACCGCATAGAGCAGCAGGCCCAGCAGCGTGCCCGACCAACCATGTACGGCAACGAGCCTTTTGGTCCGCTCTTGCGAAAGCACTATCATGTTCTGCCCCCCAAAAAGGCAACGGCGATCAGCACACTGTTCATCGCTATGGCCCCGAGCATCACAGCGAGGCAGCGCCTCGGATTGCCCTCGAGCACCACGTAGAAGAACGCCGCCGCCCAAGTGAGGGGGAAGAGCACAATCGGGAATACGATGTGATCGATGCCGGCCGACCCCTCGGGGAGCCACAGCGGCATGGCAGCGGTCGCCAAGATCGCGAACGCTACGGTGCCCGGTCCGCCGAGCCACCAGCGCATCTGCGCCGACATGGGCCGGTGCCGATTGGCGTCATCGATGTCCGTCGCCGCGTTCATCAGCGTGCCGACCGTCCTGCTGAGAGACTGGTTGGCTTCCGCAAGACCGGGCCTGCGGTGGCTAATCTCGAGCGCATTAATCGAGAAAAAGCCAACCAGGGTCAAGCGGGGGGTATCCTGCACTGCGGGACAACCGCTGCCCGAACAGTCAGAACCGCAGTGTTGCGAAGGCGCCGACTGTCAGTGGCTCCCCGGTGCGCGCGAGCCTGCGGTCATCGGTGAACTGTGTGACATAGTCGTTGTCTAGCAGGTTTCGGGCATAGAGCGTGACTGCCCAGTTTTCCGCCTCATAGCCGATTTGGGCATTGAGCAGAAGCCGCCCGTCTGACTTGGTCGCCTCAATGTTGTCGGGTGAAGAGAACGCGCCGGCAGTGTAGCTGGCATCCACCCCGAGAACGATGCCGTTGGCGAAGCTGTAGGTACCGCCGAAGGCTGCCGTCACTGGCGACGAATCGGGAAACCGGTTGCCTGTGAAATCGTCATCTCCATCAACGAAATCGAGGAACTCGGTGCGCACGAACCCGACCGATCCGAAGAGTTCGAGCCCGACCATCGGGGTACCGCGCAGCTCCAGTTCTCCGCCGAAGAGGCGCGAGCGCCCCGCATTGATCGTGTTGAAATCCGCATCAAGCCCCGTCGGGCCGATCACGTTGACCTGCTGGTCGCGCCAGGCGGTGTAGAAGGCGTTGGCATTCGCCGTCAGCCGCCCGCCAAACCACTGCGAGCGCAGCGCCAGTTCGTAATTCCAAGTGAACTCCGGATCGAACTCGTTGATCACGCCGGTGAGGGTGTTGCGCTGGGTGCCGCCTGCTCGGTACCCGCGCTGCACGGTGAAGCCGGTCGAGAGATCGTCGGTCCAATCATAGACCACGCCCGCTTTTGGCAGAAATGCGCTGAAGGTCGTCTCGCTCGACACCCGGTCATCGGGGGGGAGCGGGATGGGTAGCGGCACATTCGTGGTGACGATCGTGGTGTCCTCGAAGTCCACGGTCTCGCGGTCGTACCGGCCTCCAGCGATCAGCCTCACCTGGGGCAAGACCCGGATCTCCGCCTCACCGAACAGCGCGAGGTTCAGCGTCTCCGCCGTGCTGTCGGTGGTCCGGTCGATCTGCACGAAGGCGGGAAGGTTGGGGTCCACGAACGTGCCGGGGAGGATCGCGCTGGTCGCGTCATTGTCCGTGATGCCGGTGATGTAGCCGCCGACGACCGCTTCGATCCGGTCGCTCGAATAGGCCAGCGCCACCTCTTGCTCGAAGCTGTGGCTGTCGGCCTCG
Organism: Pseudomonadota bacterium; assembly: GCA_039187815.1. Classification (GTDB taxonomy): domain Bacteria; phylum Pseudomonadota; class Alphaproteobacteria; order Rhodobacterales; family Rhodobacteraceae; genus Thermohalobaculum. The sequence continues at coordinate 1,986 of JBCCZI010000155.1, forward strand.
CGGCTCAGGAAGCCGCCATCGGCCGGCGTTTGGTCGAAGTCCTCGATACGCGTGTAGTCGTGCAGCAGCCCGCTGGTCTCCGAGCGCAGGGTGAACGCATCGTTCACGTCATAGGTCATGCGCAAGTTGAACAGGCCGAACTCACTGCCCTCCTCTGCGGCGATGTTAGAGAGGTTCACCCGTCTGTCAGGAAACTGTGCGGTCTCGACGAAATCCTCGCCGCCAAAGTTGCGCGCATAGGTGGTCGACAGGATCGCTTGGACGTCGTCCGTCGGCTCGAACAGGGCTTTGGCACGGAGTGTCGTCTGCTCACGGTTGTCATAGTCATCGATGCCAAGGGTCGGGTTGTTGACAAATCCGTCGGTCTGGATGTGCTCGGCCGAGAACCGGACAGCGAGGACATCGTCGACGACCGGCGCGTTGAAGGCAACCGCGCCGCCGAACTGGTGGCGTTCGGCGACGTCCGCGCGCGCCTTGAGACCGGTTGCAAAGGTCGGGTCGGCGCTGCGAATGATCACGGCGCCCGCCAGCGCGTTGCGTCCCTGTTGGGTTGATTGCGGGCCGCGCAACACCTCGATCTGGCCGAGATCCCAGGTGCTGTAAGGCCCAAAAAAGGTGGTCTGGTTGGTGGGCAGCGTGATCCCGTCGACCCGGGTTGTCACCAAGAGCCCCGAGCCCGCCGCGCCTGGACCGCGCTGATCGATGCCGCGGACGGCGAAACCTTTCTCGCCAAAGCTGCTGGTGACATTGGGCGTGCGCTCGATCACATCGTAGAGGTCGAGATCTCCTCGGCGCTCAAGCTCTTTGCCCGGGATCACGGCCACGCTGGTCTGGGTGTCTTGAAGCCGGCGTGTCTGCAACTCGCCCTCGACGACCAGTTCATCCAGGACAATCGCGCCCTCGCCAAAGCCGCGTTCCTGAGCGCTGACGGGCGCGACGCCGATCAGAACCGCGCTCGCTGCTGTTGCGGCCGCTCGGCCCAGTTGGCTGCCAGTCCCTCGTGTCTCTGCTCGCGTGAAACCCATAAGCCGCGTCCCCCCAATGCTGCTGGTGTGCGGCTGGCTTGGCAGGAGGCGTCGCTCGCTTTCGGGGCAGGCTCCCGATGCTGAGCGAATTTGTCAACTATCGGAGAGCCCGAGCACCGCAGGAACATCGAATATAACGCATGGACATCGCTGTCGGATACCGCACCGAGTACCGCGTCTTGGGGCGATTGCCGATCCGATGCGGGGCTACTCCCCGCTCAGCCGCCACAGCCGGGGCGTTTGACCGAACCTACGCCGGAAGGCTTGTGAAAACTGCGCAGCGTTCCGGTAACCGACCATGTTGGCGACGTCGATAATCTTGATCCCCTGGTCCGTTCGCATCGTCTTTGCGGCGTGGTCGAGCTTGAGGTCGAGAATAAACTGATAGGGCGATTGCCCCGTAGCCCCGCGAAACCGGCGGCTGAAATGGTGTCGGCTGATGCCGATATGCTGCGCCAGATGATCAACCGAGATGGTCGCGTCGATGCGCTCCTCGACATAGGCGCGGACGGCCTCCACAGCCCGGGGCGGCAACGGATGTGGATCTGATTTGTAAGCGTCGTGCGCCGTCTCTGCGGCGGGGGCCAACAACTGATGCACAACCATATGGGCCGCATGAAGCAGCACGCTATCCGACACCCGTCCGGCGTGGGTGTAGCCAACCTGCATCATCGTGGCTTCTACCATAGCATCGCGCAGGGGCTGCGAGATCACCTCGTCGCGCAGTAAAAGTGGCCAAGCCTTGCCGAAGCTGCTCGCCAATGCCCTCACCTCGATGCCAAAGCCAATGACCCGCATCTCGGGCCAAGAGCCGTACCCCGGCGCGGAGGGTGCTGCGATGCCGATCACACCGGGCTCGATCACAGCATCAAAGTCCTGACGCGTCGTGCGCTGGCGCAAGCGGCCGCCACCCGACAGGCACATCATTGCAAAGAGTGCCGGAAGATCAGGCACCGTGCCTTCGCGCTCTGGATAGGACGCATCGTAAACCACGACCGATCGATCCGAAGAGATCCGGAGGCTATGCACCTCGGCCTCTTGCTGACGAAGCCGCTCCAGCACTGCGGATTCCGAGGGGATTGGCATAGGTCCTCCTGCGTTCGACAATACCTTAGCTTTTTAGTCAAAAAAGCTCGAACTGCGCTTTTCGTCGCACGAATGAGGTGGAGGGCGGCTGCCCCTCGACGCTTCAAAGAAGACCATCAATCGCTGCAGAGAGGGGGCCTCATGACGCGCAGATGGATTTCATGGATGGTTGTGTGCGGGTTCGCCGCCGCTCCTCTGCACGGTTTCGCCCAGTCAATCTCCGGGGCGGGCGGCGAAAGCGAGGCGATCTCGCTGGACACCATCGTTGTGCGCGGCGACAAAATCCAACGAACCCTTGGCGAGGCCACTGCTGGCACCACGATCATCAGCGGTGATGACGCGTCCGCCCCCAAGAACCAGGACATTGATGATGTTGTGAGCGGTGAGGCGAACGTTCTCGCCAACGAGGGCTTTTCACTCCCTTCGATCCGCGGCATCGACAGCACAAGTGGGGCGCGGCCAGGCATCACAGTTGGTTCGCAGCCTCGGACGCCGATCCTTGTGGATGACGTTGCAACCCCATCCGGAGACAGCTCTACAATCTCACAGGTCTCAACCTGGGATCTCAGCAGCGTCGAGGTGGCGCGCGGCCCGCAACCAACCAGCACGGGGCGCAACGCCTTTGGCGGCGCCATCCGGATCTACACGAACGATCCCGTCTTCGAGTTTGAAGGCGCGGCGCGCATCGGCTTTTTCAACCAAGACGGCACGGGCACCGGGGCCTTCATGGTCAACCTGCCTCTCGTTGAAGACCAGCTGGCCCTCCGCGTGACCGGCGAGGGCAGCATTGGGGACTCGTATGTCGATGTTCTCCCGGACCCCGGTTTTGGCAACCCCGAAGACGAGCGTTTCGGCAGGCTGAGAGGCAAGTTGCTCTACGAGCCGGCTGCCATGGACGGCCTCCGGCTCTTGGTTAGCGCTGACTACCTCGACAATGAACGCCCGCTTGAGGGCTTCGTCACTGATGTCGACGACCTCGTCATAGACGACAGCTTCCCTTTCTTTCTGCGCAGCTCGTATGAGGAAGTCGAGCAACTCACCCTACAAGCGCGCGCGGAGTATGAGATCAGTGATCACTTGGCAGTCTTCGCCCGCGTTGCCTACCTCGACAACGAGTTGCGTTTTGTGGACACGCAGGAGAGCGTGACGCTCGACACGCCGTTCGGTCCGTTTCCCATAATGTCGGGCGAAACCGGGTTCGACAAAACCCAGATCGAAGTCGAGGGCTATGTGCAGCTGCGCGATCTGGGCATCCTTCGCCGCGGTCTCTTCGGTGTCATTCACAACCGCGAGGAGGAGGATGGCTTTGGCACCAATGCCTTCGACTTTCTGGTCGAAGGCGAGATCGAGAACACCGGGATCTACGGCGAGGCCGAACTGTCGGCGGATGCGCTGGTGCCCGGTCTCTCGGTCATCGGAGGCGGGCGTCTCGAAATCGACAGCCGCTTCCGGGATGCCGAAGCGCCGACGGGCAACCCGGCTTCCTCAGCGGATTTCGACGAGACCGTTTTCCTGCCGAAAGTTGGCTTGCGCTATGATCTGAACGAGGTCTCGGCCATCGGATACACCTACAGCCGCGGCTTTCGGAACGGGGGCGTGGATGTCGACCTCGGCGCATCGCTGCAAGGGGCCCCCTTTGTGGCCACCGCGACGTTTGAACCCGAGTATCTCGATCAGCACGAGGTCTATGCGCGCACGAGCCTTCTGAACGACCGGCTCGACCTGTCGGTGGCGGCCTTCTACTACAAGTGGGACGATGCCCAGGTCCCCGGGGCGTCGGATGTCATCGACTCAAGCGGCGTCCGGCTGTTTGGCAACATCCCCGAAGCCATCGGCTTTGGTGGGGAGATCGCGGCGGCGTTCCAGGTGACGCCAGATTGGCGGGTCACCGGCGCGATCGGTCTCTTGGAGACAGACATCAAAGATGCGGGCCCCAATCTTGCAGAGCTTGAAGGCAGCGAGCTGCCCCGTGCACCGAACATCACCGCCTCTGCCGCGGTCACCTGGATGCCCTTCGACGGTTTTGATGCAACGCTGGGCGTCCGCCATGTCGGGTCGACGGCATCGGCGCTCGGCCAGCGGGATCTAGACAGCTACACCATTGTGGACATCGACGCCGGGTACGAGTTCAAGTTCAGCGGCGCCGATCTCCGCGTCGATGCCTTTGTGACAAACGTCTTTGACGAGCGGTATGCGACCTTCGAGGAGGAGATCAGCCCACTCTTCGGAGGCGGTTTGTTGAGCGCAGCCGGGCGGCCGCGCACATTTGGCCTCGCTTTGACGGCACGCTTCTAATGGGAATGGGGTGCCAAAATCTGGTGGTCGGAGGCTGATCAATGCGCTGGCGCATTCTGTCTGTTGTGGGCGTTCTCTACGCGGTCCAGTTCATCCCGTTCTTTTTTGCGATCATGGCGCTGCCGATCATCCTCCGGCAGGAAGGCCACTCGGCCACGACCATCGGCCTCGTGCAACTCGCGGGGGTGCCTTACATCTTCAAGTTCCTCTGGGCGCCGCTGATCGATCGCTACAAGATCGGGCGAGACCGCTACAAGAGCTGGATCGCTGTTCTTTCTGCCGTGCACGTGGCCGGCATCGCTGTGCTGGCCTTCTGTGATCCGGGCGGCTCACTGGTGCCGCTTTTCATTGCGCTTGTCATCGCCTGTCTGGCGGTGAGCACCCAAGATGTTGCGGTGGATGCGCTGGCGATTTCGCTTATGCGACCCTCTGAACGCACAATGGGGGCGACATTCCAGAACGCTGGTGCCTATGCGGGCGCAATTGTCGGCGGCTTCGGGTTCCTCTATCTCTATGACCAGATCGGATGGACCTTGGCGTTGCTGATCCAAGCCGCGATGTTCGCGCTTCCCCTCGGCGCCCTCGTGCTGATCAAAGAGCCCGGCCGGTTGCGCGGCGCACCGCAGGTCACGATACGCAACGCATTCCGCTTCTTCACACAGAAGAACATGGGCCGCTGGTTGGCGATCCTGGGGACAATGCGGCTGCCGCTGATTATGACGATGTTGCCCATGCGGCTGATGATGGTCGACCAGGGCATGAGCACCGAGGAGATCGCCGTCTGGTTCGGTCTCTTTGCGATGAGCGCTGCCGGCGGCGCAACCATCATCTTTGGGCCCATGCTGCGCCACCTGCCCCGCGTGCGGGCAATCTACATCGTGGGGCTGATCAACATCCCTGTGCTGATCGCGGTGGCCTTTGTCGCGGGCGCGCTGCCCGACAGCATACGTTACGCGATTATCCTGGCCTGGGTGGCCATTGCGACGACCGACATCGTGATGTTCCGAGGCGCCATGGACAAGGTCCGACCGGAGATCCCGGGTTTCGACTTCTCGGTCCAGATCGCCATCTATATGGTGCTCGCGGGCTTCGCAGACCCAATCATCGGCTATGTGATCGACACCCAAGGTTACCTGCCGACCTTTCTTGTTGCGGTCCCTCTTGCCCTGGTACCGCTTGCAATCCTCTATGTCGGCTTCGCAAGGCCCGGTGGCTCCAATCGCGGGCTCGACGGCGAGCGGGCGCGCTCGACGGGGTCCCTCTCGGTCGCCGACCCGAAGGCCATGCTGGCGTTCTGCGAAGAGGAGTTCTCAGAACACGGCATCACCTGCACCTGGCCCAAACCCGACCTGCTCCGCCTGGAGGAGATGGGCTGCCTCGTCGAGATGAAAGCAGCAGGCGGCTCCGTCGACATACTGATCGATACGCCGAGCGACAATTTTCTCACCTTCATCCGCGAGGAGATCATCGAGCATCTCGAAGAGTACGATTTCGAGTCCACCAAGACCATGCGTTGGACCGGCGGGATCAAGGTGGGCGAAATGCCATCCAACTTTCGGATCCTGCGTGCCAAGGCGCGCCGAGAGGTCTTTCCCGGTTTGATCCGAGTGACGCTTGAAGGGGTCGATGTGCAAGCAATGGCCAAAGATGGCGTGCATCTTAGGATCATGATGCCAAAGACACGGGGCCGCCCCCCGGTTTGGCCTGTCGTTGCCGAGAGCGGAGCCACCGTTTGGCCCGAGGGCGAGGATCAGCTCCACGCGCGATATGTCACCGTGCGCAACATTCGGATCGATGCGCGGGAGATCGATGTAGACGTCGCGCATCACGACGGCGGACTGATCTCCGACTGGTCCGTAGCTGAGAATGATGACCAACCGGTGGGTGTGATGGGACCAATCGGTGATCCAGACCTCTTCCAGACGGACAATGTGGTCCTGGCAGCTGACTACACCGGCTTGCCCGCCCTCGCGCGGCTGATCGAAAGCGTCGATGGCCGGGTGACGGGCCACCTATTTGCCGCTGCGCCGTCACAAGATGCACTAGAGGCATACCTTCCGCGCTCTCAAATGACGGTCACCGCGGTGTCCCCGGACATCTTTGCTGAGCGCATCGCGGATATGGTTCGGGCCTGCAAGACCAAGCCAGTTTCCTACGCATGGTTTGCAGGGGAGTTCGCCGCCGCGCAAGCGGTGCGCTCCGTATTCAAGGCAACCTTCGGCCTGGACAAGCGATCCCAATTGAGTGTGGCATACTGGAGATCCGGCGTCCCAGGTCACAGTTCTCGTGCCTAGTGCTCGTCAGCGTCTTTTGAGGTGGTGGGGGTTTTGGTGGTGCTGGCGGTTTTGGCGGGGTGGC
>JBCCZI010000156.1:0-8692 GCA_039187815.1 Pseudomonadota bacterium
ACATAGCCCAGGTACAAAAACGGCGGGTGCAGCGCGAGCCCAATATCTTGCAGCAGCGGATTGAGATCGGTCCCGTTCAACGGCACCGGATCCAGCCGGTCGAACGGGTTCGATGTGAACAGGATAAAGGCGATGAAGGCGACGGTGACCATAGCCTGTACCGCCAGCGTGCGCGCTTTCAACCCCAGTGGCAGATCTCGCCCAAACGCCGCCACCAGCGCACCGAACAGCGCCAGGATCAGCACCCAGAGCAGCATCGAACCTTCGTGGTTTCCCCAGGTCCCCGTCACCTTGTAGAGCAACGGCTTCAGCGAATGAGAGTTCTCGAAGACGATGCGGACCGAGAAGTCCGAGGTCACGAACGCATGGGTGAGCGCGGCGAACGCGATACCGATCAGACCGAACTGCGCGAGCGCCGAGGCAGAGGCCGTCCGCATCCAGTCCGTGTGGCCCCGGGTGGCCCCCATTAGCGGAACGACCGATTGGAACAACGCGACCGCAAAGGCGAGGATCAGCGCGAAATGTCCGAGTTCTATAATCATCAAGACCTCCCGCACCGGAAGATAGGCGCGGAGGGTCTCACACTCAAAGGGCCATGGCGCCGCAAGGAAGCCATGGCCGGTCCTGGGATTACTGTACGCTCTCGTAGAGATAAACGGCCTGATTGACCGCTGCCAGGAGCGGCGTCGCATGATCCGAGATCAGGGTGACGTGATCATCACGGATCTCGTTGCGGCCCATCGCCTGATCGATCGCAGGCAGCATCTCTGCCCAGATGCGCAGTGCTTCGCCGATCTGGTCGGCAATCGCTCCGGTCGGGGCCGGCGGCAGACCAACCAGGGGCTCGCCCACCAGCAGGGCCTCAAGCCGGCTCTGGAACAGCTTGGCATCGTTTTGGAGGTGGATACGGTGCACCTCGGCGTCCACATCCGCGGCAATCAGGCAATAGTTCCGGGTGATGCTTTGCGAGGTCACACGCTCCTTGCCGATGAAGTTCAGGCCGACAATGGCTCGCATCGGGTAGGATCGACGCAGATAGATGCCGTCGATGGTGCTTTGCACGCGGCTCACCGCCTTCTCGATCCCCTTTGCCTTCGAGTCTAAGGCGCGCAGGGCATCGGAGTCGAAGCTCCGGTCTGTAATGATCTGTTGGATCATTTCGTCGAAGGGCTTGTAGCGCTTGTCGACCAAGTCGAGCGCGTTGATCACCCGCTCGTTGGTCTCGGGCCCGAGACCAAGGGCGGCGTTCCCGTCGCGCAGAGCGGTCTGGCTGAGCATGAAGAGCCGATGCGCTTGCTCAAGCCGGGTCCAATTGGCCTCGGTCTCGACATCGATCATGGCAAAGCAGGCCGTCTCGATCATCCGCTCGATCAACATCTCCTGGCGGCTCGCCATGTTGGATTTCCGACGCTCATCGGCGTCGGACGCGATCACGAAGGCATCGTCGTAGAGTTCTTGGGCCACGGCCGTCGGCACCGGCACAGACAAGCCGACGACACAAGCCACGGCCGTCAGGCCGAGTTTCAAGATACGCATCTGGTTCCCCCACACAATTTGCCAGCGTCTCACTCTGACAACGCTATCAGTTAGGCTTGCGCACAGTTCTGACCATGCATCCATAGGAGGATTCTATAGTTAATCGGGATTTCCTATAACAGCGTTCAGAAAAACCTTACCCTGGCCCGAAAGACAAACAGCTTTTAGGTCAGCCGGATCACCAACTAACTCGGCATTTGCGCGTCCCGGCCGCCCCATCCAATGCCCCTGCTCGGCCACGAACCGGGCTCCGACATGGCCCTCAGAGAAAAGATATGCGGCCATGCATCCGGTGGCTGATCCGGTGAAGGCGTCCTCCGGCGGCAAGGGCGGCGGCAACAGCAGGCGGGAGAACGTGTCTCCACCATCAACCCCTCCGAGGGCAACCAGGAAGGGCTCAAAATGCGGGCCCAACGCCTCCTCCGCGGCCTGATAGGGGCCCGGATCGATCCGGGCCCGCCGCAGCGCTGCGTGATCCCGAACCCGCGCGATGCAGAACGGCGTGCCGGTCGAGACAACCCGGGGCGTGCCCAGAATATCCTCTGGGGCAAGACCCATCATTGCGGCGACGAAGGCTGGATCATACCGGTCTCCGAAGATCGGACGGGCCTGGGTCATGGTAATCCAGGGCAAGCCGTCGCCCCGTGCGATCTCGATCGGGATGACACCCGATCCGACCTCCAGCGTGAACTGCCCGCGCCCCGCCAACAGCCCCGCCGTCTCGAGTGCCATCACAGTCGCGATGGTGGGATGACCAGCAAATTTGATCTCGGCCTTGGCGGTGTAGTAGCGGGCCCCAAAATCCGCCGCCTCGGTCGGCTGGAGGAAGGCGCACTCGCTCAGCCCGCTCGCCCGCGTTATCGTGAGCCTTTGGTCCTCGGAGAGGTCGCCGGCATCGAACACGACGAGACAGGGATTGCCGCCCACCAAGCGGTTCGTGAAGGCATTCACCCAAACGGCATTGTGCCCGGCCATCAGCTGCCCCCTCCCTCGGCCGCATCCGCCTTCCAATGACCCTGTTCCTTCAATGCATCGGCCACCTCGCGCGGCATGTAGTTTTCATCGTGCTTGGCCAAGACCTCGTCGGCCATGAAAACCCCCTTGATGACCCGGCCCTCGGCGACGATACCTTGCCCTTCGCGGAAGAGATCCGGAAGCACACCCGTAAAGCTCAGGCGGACGGTCTCAGCGCCGTCAGTGATGTCAAAGCTCACGGTCTCGCCTTGGCCTCGCACGACCGACCCGGTCGCGACCAATCCGCCGATGCGCAGGCGCTGATCGGGCCCTGGCTGCTCGGCCACGATCTCGGAGGGCGATTTGAAGAAGGCGATCGCCTCGTCGAAGCTGAAGGCAACCAGGATCGCCGAGCCGGCCATGGCCACGGCGCCGATCACCAACAGACGGATGCGTTGGGCTTTGCGCGACAGGGCCATCGATACCTCCGTTACCCGGGACCGTCCACCGTTGGGCCAGTCACCCTTGGCCCCAGGCGCGCCGCATTTACGACAGCGTTCACCTGCGCTCCGATGATAATGGCGAACCCTGTCAGATAGAAGAACAGCAGCGTCAAGATGACGCCGGCCAGTGCCCCATAGGTCAGCGAATAGGACGGCGCATAGTAGAGATAGATCGACATGCCCGTGGCGATGGCCAGCCACAACAGTACGCTGGCCAGGATCCCGGGCCACAGCATGAAATCGGCCATGTCCCGCGAGGGCAGCAGCCGGTGGGTCGCCCAGAGCCCAAGCCATAGGATGGCGAGCCCGGCCCCATAGCGGACATAGTCCGCTTCTGCCGGTACCTCGATCCCGATCAGCACCTCGACAAGTCGGAAGAGGATCGGCGCCAGGATCAACAGCAAGGCCAGAAGGCCAAAGATCGCAAAGCCGACCAGCACGGCAAAGATGGAGAACAGCCGTTTGAGCGCCAGGGACCGCGTGTTTGCCACATCATAGGCATGATCGAAGCCGACGCGAAGGGCCTCGATCCCATTGGAAGCCGCCCAAATCGCCCCCAAGGCCGAGAGGGTCAAGATCGTGCCGCGCCGATGAGACAGCACTTCGAGCACCGCCGGCTCGAGCGTGCGGGCAACATGGTCGGGCACGCCGGCAAATAGACTGCGCAGCGCCTCGTCGCTGTTCTCTGGGCCGACGATGAACCCCGCCAAAGCCGTAGCAAAGGCGAGGAACGGCAACAACGACAGCATGGCGGAATAGGCCAGATACCCCGCCAGCACCGATCCCTGATCGTCGTTGAACCGCGTGATCACGGCCGCGGCAAAGCCCCAGGCCTTGCGCACGGCCCCAAGGATCACGGGAACAGGGGCGCCGCCATCAGCCCCGTGGTCTCCTCAATCCCGAGCATCAGATTGGCGTTCTGGATCGCCATGCCCGAGGCTCCCTTCAGCAGATTGTCGAGCACCACGACGACGGTGACCCGGCCTGACTGACGCTCGGCCACGACACCGATATGGACGAAGTTCGAGCCGCGCACATGGCGGGTGTGGGGGACTTCGCCGAGCGGCAAGACCTGGAGGAACGGCTCATCCGCATAGCGCTCGGCCAGGGCCTGGTGCACCGCCTCGGCCTCACCCCGCAGATAGCAGGTGGCAAGGATCCCCCGGTTCTGAGGCACCAGCTGCGGCGTGAAGCGGCACGTGACCGGACGCCCCGCGGCGAGCGAAAACTCCTGCTCGAACTCCGCGATATGCCGATGGCGTGAAACGTTATAGGCGTGCATGCCCTCCGAGACCTCGGCATGCAACATGCCCTCGACCGCCTTGCGCCCTGCCCCGGAGACTCCGGTCTTCAGATCGATGATGATCTCATCGGGATCGATCACGGCAGCCGCCAAGGGCGGCAGAATGGCGAAATGCCCCGTCGCGGCATTGCACCCGGTCGAGGCCACGATGCGCGCCGTCCGGATGCGCTCGCGATAGAATTCGGGCAGGCCATAGACCGCCTCGGCCTGCAGCGCGCGCGCCTGGTGCGGGCGACCATACCACGCCTCATAGACATCGAAATCCGACAGCCGAAAATCCGCCGACAAATCGCAGACCCGCGTGTCGCCAGGCAAGGCCGAGACAACCTCCTGCGTCGTCGCATGGGGCAGCGCACAGAAGACGAGGTCGAGCGCGCCCACATCGATCTCGTCGATGCGTTGGAGCCGCGGCAGGGCGAGATGGCGCAGATGGGGAAACACCTCGGCCATCTCGGAGCCGGCTCGTCGGTCGGCCGCCAGCGCCCCGATCTCGAGCCCCGGATGCGTCGCGATCAGGCGGACAAGCTCCGCCCCCGTATAGCCGCTTGCGCCGAATATGCCGACGGTCTTGCCCATGGCCTCCTCCGTTTCCGAGGGGGACCGCATACCGTAAGGCGGGCATCGCCGCAACGCGCCATCAGAGGGCTTCGGCGGCCTCGATCTTTGGCATGGCGCCATCGCAGCGCTTCTGCATCACCCCAGCGGCCTTGTTCTGCTGCGAGACCAATCCTTTGACCTTGGCATCCAGAGCATGGATCTGGGTGTCGAGCTGGATCGCATCATCGTCCTTCTTGGCCTTCTTCTTCTGCGCCTGCAGATCGATGATCTCGTCGGCGATGGCCGTAAACTGCTGATACAAGTCCGCCATTTTGCCATCGATCTCTTCGATCGATTTCGACGCTTGCTCGAGTTTGTCCGCCGTTGTGCGCAGCTTCTTGCACGCCTTGCCGATGCGCGAGGCTATCTGCTTGGTCAGCTTCACGTTGTTCTGGCGCAGCTTAGCGATCTGCGGCTTGTACTTGGCATAGTCTCTGATGGACATCAGGCTCCCTCCTTCGATGCGCTTACGCAACCGTGAGGCGCACGATAGCAGGCGAGCCTTGCCGAGTAACGCCTAAGCCGCGGCGAAGCGGGCCGGTTGGCCGAGGACCGCTGCGGCGGCGGTGTCGATCTGGGCTGGATCCCCGCTGGTCAGGAGGCTGAGCCTTCCCGATCCGCCTGAAAAGCGGGGATGCCGGTGCAGATAGTCGGCGAGGCTCTCGGCCACCAGATCGGGCTGATGCAGCATCGGCGTGCCGGGAGGCAATGCGTGCCGGAAGACATGCTCGACGATCGGATAGTGCGTGCAACCGAGTGCCACAGCGCCTGGCCTCGGACACTGCGCCAGGGCCTTGCCCACCGCCTCGCGCACCAGGTCATGCGAGCCGGCGGTGTCGCCATGCTCGATGGCGTCGACCAAGCCAGGGCAAGCCTGTTCTACGATGGTGACGCCGCTGGCACGCAACCGGGTCTCGCGCCGAAAGGCGCCAGAGGCGACCGTGGCGCGGGTTGCAAACAGCACCGCCGAACGCAGCCGCGCGGGCAAGGGCGGGCCGCGATAGCCCCAAGGCCGGCCGATCAGCGCCTCGATCACCGGCACGAACACCCCGAGCACGCGGTTCTCGGGCGCAACCGTTGGCAGCCATTGCTCCTGCAGTGCCCGCAAGCTCACCGCCGAGGCAGTATTGCAGGCGAGGATCACCAGCGAGCACTCCTCGGCGAACAACCGGGCCACGCCCACACGGGTTAGCGTATCAATTTCCTCGGGGCTGCGCGGGCCATAGGGCGCATGGCGATTGTCACCGAGAAACACAAAGTCCTGATCCGGCAGACGGTGCATGAGCTGTCGAAGGACCGTGAGCCCGCCGAGGCCCGAATCAAACACCCCGATCGCCATGGCTCAGCCGAGATAGAGCCCGTACGAGGTGTCCTTCACCGGAGCGGGGCTGAGGCGATAGGTGTGCTCACGCAGATAATCCATCAGCGCCTTGGCATCGCGGGCGCGGGCGTCGATCTCGCGCTGCGGCAGCGGCTCCCCGATCCGCACGCGCAGCGGCTCGCGCACCCCGCGGTCAAACTCGTTGATTAACAAGGCCATGCGCAGGGTCGAGTGCAGATGGCTGGCCAGTTGGAACAACCGGCTGTTGCAGCCATCGAAGAACACCGGCACCACCGTCGCCTTGGATTTGGCGATCATGCGCGCGGTGAAGGTTTTCCAGGGCGGATCCATCGGGCGCGAGAACGGCTTGGCCGCCGTCGAGACGGTCCCCCCAGGGAAGATACCGATGGCACCGCCATCGCCCAGCCAAGCGAGCGCCTCTTTGCGCGTCCGGATGTTGAGCTTCTGCGCCTCTTTGGTCTCGGCGAAATCGATCGGCAAAATCACCTGATCGAGCTCGCGGGCCTTCTTGAAGACGTTGTTGGCGATGATCTTGAACTCGCCTCGGGTCTTGGACAGCATCCAACCCATGGTGAGCCCGTCGAGGATACCGTAGGGGTGGTTTGCCACCAGCACCAGCGGACCCTCGGTCGGGATATTGTCGAGGCCCGGGCCGATGAAGTCGAGCTGGACGCGGTAGCGTTCCTGCATAACCTCCCAGAAATCCCGGCCCGCCGCGACTTCGCGCTCATAGCCGTCCGCCATACGCAGCAGGCGTGGGCGGCCCGTCACATTCTCGACCGAGCGGATGAACGCCCGGCCAGCAATGCTCTGCGCCGAAAAGGAATAGCTGATCTCTTTGGGCGTGCGCCCGGTCACCGGCTTTCTCGGACCTCGGCCCGGTACACCCTTCATATCCCGCATCTGTCGTGCCCCGCGGCTGACCCCCTCTTAATGAATAAGACCCATATGCGCGTTTCGCAAATGGTACTGTAGAGGGGGCGCGACCGGGTGACGCGGTTGCCTGCGCCCCCGTCGCATCACCGCTTGGAGAACTGGAAACTGCGGCGGGCCTTGCGCCGGCCGTACTTCTTCCGCTCAACCACACGGGCATCGCGGGTCAGGAACCCGGCCGCCTTCAGCGCGGGCCGGAGCTCAGGGTCATAGTCGCTGAGCGCCTTCGAGATGCCATGCTTCACCGCGCCGGCCTGGCCCGAGAGCCCGCCACCCTTCACCGTGCACATCACATCGAACTGCCCCGAGACATTGGCAACCTGGAAGGGTTGACCAATAACCATCTGCAGAACCGGACGCGCGAAGTAGGCGCCGATGTCCTTGCCGTTGACCATGATCTTGCCGGATCCCGGCTTGACCCAAACACGGGCCACCGCGTCTTTCCGCTTGCCCGTTGCATAGGCGCGTCCGAGACTGTCGCGCTTGGGCTCGCGCAGCGGCGCCGTTTCGGTCTCGATGACGTCACCCGCCGAATCCGCGACCGCCCCACCGGCGACCGCATCCTTGAGCTGATCGAGCGATTTGATCTCTTCAACCATCAAAGGGCACTCCGCGCGTTTTTGGCGTTCATCGCCTTGATGTCGACGGCCACAGGGTTCTGGGCCGCATGGGGATGGTCGGTGCCCGCATAGACCCGCAGATTGGTCAGCTGACGACGGCTGAGCGGCCCACCCGGCATCATGCGCGTCACGGCCTTGGTAATCACCCGCTCGGGGAAACGCCCCTCGAGCAGCTGCCCGGCCGTGCGGCTCTTGATCCCGCCAGGATGGCCGGTGTGCCAATAATAGGTCTTGTCCCGCAGCTTGTTGCCGGTCAGCCGGACTTTGTCTGCGTTTATGACAATCACGTTGTCGCCCATGTCCATATGCGGCGTGAAGGTGGCCTTATGCTTGCCGCGCAGGCGCATGGCAACAATCGAGGCCAAGCGGCCGAGCACGACGCCCTCGGCGTCGATGATCACCCAGCTCTTCTCAATGTCGGCCGGTCGCGCAGAATAGGTTTTCATCGGTCCGCCGATCCTGTCTCGGGTTTGTCCGCAAGCACGGCGAATCGCGCCGCCGCCTCTCGGAAGATGGAGCGATGTGATGGCGAATGCCGCCCACCATGTCAAGAATGCAAGGCGCGAATTTTCAACTCTGAATCCGTCGTTTGGGTATGGGGTAACCTAATACCCCAAACTTGAGGGGGTGTTACCATTGACACGCCGATGGACACATCAAGAAGCTATGAAGCTCGCAAGGTACAATATCATTTGCCCCCTCGAGGTGCACTCAGCGACCCATAGAGGGCGGCCGAAGTGATAGCGATATCAGGCGGTTGACGGTGGCCTCAGGCGCGAACCGGAATGTGGTCGTGGGAGTGGATATGGATCTGCTTGCCCGGTTTTCCGAGGGACGCCTCGAGGGGCGATCGGACGCCGAGGCCTTTGCGGAGCGCGAGGGTGAGGGTCATGGCGATCTCCTG
>JBCCZI010000157.1:0-8025 GCA_039187815.1 Pseudomonadota bacterium
CGGTCGCCGAGATCGCTCAGCCGCCTCATCCGATCATCGAAGTCAACGACACCGCGCAGCGATGCGCGCAGAGCAAGGAGCCGCCCCGCCATGCCAACCTCCCACACCAACCCCCCAAAAACAGCGCATCAGTAAACCATCACCACGACAAGGCCTCAGGGGGTTCCCAGCTGTCCGCCGTCATCACGTCGCCATCGGGGCTCTCGAACATATGTTGGTCGCGATAGACGCCCATGCCACGTGGCGTGCTCGTCCAGGCCTCGGCGATCTTGTGCAGCATCCAGCCACGGGCCAGCGGCTTTGAAAAGGCGGCTCGCTTGCGGCTCAAGCTCAGCTTGGTCCAGCCCTCGCGCTCCAGGCTGGGGAATTAGATCCCCAGACACTCTTTGTTGCGCTGGGCGCCCAGCGGGCTCTTGGCGACGGCCACGGCCAGGCGGCTTGCGCCCGTCATTGCCCCACGCCCGCCGTTCAGCCAATGGGTGTGGCGGCCCATAAACCCGCCGCCGCCACTCCAGGCATCGCCCTCGGCCCAGAGATTGAGCGCCGTCAGCCACGGCACCCGCGCCAGCGCCGTCCAGGTGCCGCCGGTCTCCTCCCAATGCTTGTGGGTCGCGGCGAAATAGATCCAGTGCCGTCCGTCCGGCGATATGGCGGCGCGACGCTCATAGATCCGCCCCTTCAGCCATTGGCCGAGGGTCACTCGATCCGTCGCCATATCCCGCAGGCAGGCCGCAACCCGCTCGGCCGGCCCACGGCGGATCACCATCGCTTGGCGCGCGATCAGGGCATGCAGGCGCGCAGGGTAAGGATTGGGTGGCAAGGCTCCCTCCTTGACAGCCCGGTCAGGCTGGCCCAACAGCCGGCCATGGGTAAGCGATACGCGATTGCGGCGGGACACAGGCTGACCGCCGAGACCGGGGCCGAGGTGCTGCAGGCCGGCGGGACGGCGATGGATGCCGCTATGGCGGCGGCCTTGATGGCCATGGTGGCCGAACCGGTGCTGGCCGGTCTGCTGGGCGGGGGCTTTGCCATGGTCCGCTTGCCCGATGGCCGCTGCGAGCTGCTCGATGCCTTCGTGGACACCCCGCGGCGCAAACGCCCTGAGGGCGAGGTGGCGATGGAGGAGATCCACGCGGATTTCGGCGGCACGCTCCAGGGCTTTCGGATCGGCACCGGGACCATTGCGGCGCCCTGTCTTGCTGCGGGGCTGGCCGAGGCGCATGCCCGCCATGGCCGCATGGCGCTGCGCGATCTGACCCAGCCCGCGGTTGAGGCGGCGCGGGTCGGTGTCCCGCTCACCCCCTATCAGGCGCGGTTGGCCGAGATCGTGCGCCCGATCCTGGTCGCCACGCCCTCGGCGCGCGCGCTGTGGTGCGCCGCGGACGGAGCGCATCTTTTGGCCGAGGGCGCGCGTTGGCGAAACCCTGCCTTTGCCGATGTGCTGGAGGAGTTCGGGCGTGCCGGCCCTCGCTTTGTAAGCGAGGGCGAGATCGCTTCGGCGCTCCTCGAGGCGGCACGCGATGGCGGGCATCTGACCCGCGCCGATGCCGAGGCATGCCAACCCATTTGGCGCTCCCCCCTGGTTGAACGTCGCGGCGCGGCGACTGTCTTGCTCAATCCTCCGCCTTCGCTGGGCGGGTTGCTGATTGCCTTTGCCCAAGCGCTGATGGAACACGGGGCGCCGCCGGTGACTGTGGCTCGGGCGTTTGTGGCGACGGCCGAGGCGCGGGCCGAAGCCGGGCTCGACGGCGATCTGGACGCGGGGGCAGCACAGCTGGCCGACTCGGCCTTCCGCGTAACGATGCGCCAGCGCATGACCACCACCCGAGGGCACAAGCCGGCGCGCCGGGGGACCACCCACATCTCGGTGATTGACGGCGAGGGGCTTGGCGTCGCGCTGACGCTCTCGAATGGCGAGGGGGCCGGGCTGATCCTGCCAGGCACCGGTATCATGCCGAACAACATGCTGGGCGAGGACGATCTGGTGCCCGAGGATCCGCTCGGCTGGCGTACCGGCGCGCGCCTTGCGTCGATGATGGCGCCGATGGCCATCCTTTGGCCCGATGGCCGCGCGGCCCTTTTGGGCTCGGGCGGGTCCAACCGCATCCGCACGGCGCTTGCACAGGTCGTGGCGCAGGTGGTCGATGCCGAGATGCCGCTCGACGCCGCCATCGCCGCTCCGCGCCTGCATGCGGAGGGCACCGATCCGATGCGACTGGATTTTGAGGAGGCGGGCCTCGCCGAAGGCCATCGCGCCGGCCTGCTGGCCGCATTCCCCGAGGCGCGTGGCTGGGCGCAGCCCTCCATGTTCTTTGGCGGCGTGCACGGCGTGATGCGCGATGCCCGTGGCGGGCTCTCGGCCGCCGGCGATGCCCGGCGCGACGGCATCGGCCTGGCTGGCTGACGGCCCTGGCGTCCCTGCATAGGCGCAGGCTGCGCAAGGTTGTTCCGCATGTGCGCAAGTTCAAGAAAGGAAGTTGCGCATTTGAGTTGACCGGGCGCGTCTCGCGCCTTACCTACAGCGGCGGTGCAGCATGGAATCGCGGCGCCGCAGCATTCCGCCCATCAGGAGACCGCCATGAACGCTGAGCCCGCCTTTGCCCGTCCCGCCGCCGAGACCGCGCTGATTGCCGAGCCGGCTGCCCTGTTGGCGTTGACCGGACCGGCGGTGGCGGCGGCCGAGGCGCTGTTGCTCAAGGGCCGCGAGGCGGTTGCGCGCCAGGTGGCCACGGGCGGCCGGCTGTCGGGCCGTGCGCTCGATGCGGCGCAGTATGCGGGCCACGGCCTCGCCTGGATCGCGACCTATGTGGAAAGCCTGCGCCAGCTCCACGACTGGGCCGAGCGGCTGGCCGCCGACGGCGCGCTTGGTGAGACCGAAGGGCTGATCCTACAGATCGGGTTCGGCGAGTATCTCTGGCAGCTCTATGGCGGCATCCCCATGAGCCAGGGGGAGATCGCGCGGCCTCAGGATCTCGGCCTCAGCCAGGACGACCAGCGCGTCCTGATGATCCCCGAAGTGCAGACCCTGACCCAGCGCGGCAATTCCGACGCCGCACGCATGCGCCTGGCCACCCTGATGACCGAGCAGGAGGGCAGCGCCTCCTTCGGCGCCCTCGGTCTAGACGAAGAGTTCGATCTGGTGCGCGACCAGTTCCGCCGCTTTGCCGAAGAGCGCGTGCTGCCTTATGCCCATGAATGGCACTTGAAGGACCAACTGGTGCCCATCGAGATCGTCGATGCCATGGCCGAGCTCGGCGTCTTTGGCCTGACGATCCCCGAGGCGCATGGCGGCTTTGGCATGGGTAAGACGGCCATGTGCGTGGTCTCCGAGGAGCTCAGCCGCGGCTATATCGGCGTCGGCAGCCTCGGCACCCGCACCGAGATCGCCGCCGAGCTGATTCTGGGCGGCGGCACCGAGGCCCAAAAGGCCCATTGGTTGCCAAAGCTCGCCTCGGGTGAGATCCTGCCGACAGCGGTCTTCACCGAGCCCAACACCGGCTCGGATCTCGGCGCGCTCAAGACCCGTGCCGTGCGGGACGGCGAGGACTGGGTGATCACCGGCAACAAGACCTGGATCACCCATGCCGCGCGCACCGATCTGATGACCGTGCTGGCGCGTACTGTGCCTGATACGGACAACTATGCCGGCCTCTCGATGTTCTTGGCCGAGAAGACCCGCGGCGACTGCGAGACCCCCTTCCCGGACGCCACGCTGGCGGGTGGCGAGATTGAGGTCCTCGGCTATCGCGGCATGAAGGAGTACACCCTGGCGCTCGACGGCCACCGGGTGCCGGGCGAGGCGCTGCTGGGCGCGGTCGAGGGTCAGGGCTTCCGCCAGCTGATGAAGACGTTTGAGAGCGCCCGCATCCAGACCGCCGCGCGCGCCATCGGGGTGGCCCAGGCGGCGCTGGATGTCTCGCTGCGCTATGCCCAGGAGCGGATCGCGTTCGGCCAGCCCATCGTGGCCTTTCCGCGCGTGGCCTCCAAGCTGGCCATGGCGGCCGTCGAGATCATGATCGCCCGCCAACTCACCTATTTCTCGGCGCGGGAAAAAGATGCCGACCGGCGCTGCGACCTCGAGGCGGGGATGGCCAAGCTGCTGGCGGCCCGCGTCGCCTGGGCCACGGCCGATTGCGGGTTGCAGATCCATGGCGGCAACGGCTTTGCGCTCGAGTATCCGATCTCGCGGCTGCTGTGCGACGCGCGCATCCTGAACATTTTCGAGGGCGCCGCCGAGATCCAAGCCCAGGTCATCGCGCGCCGCGTGCTGGAGGCCAACTGACCGTGCCGGAGAGGGGCGCCATGGCACCGGAGTCGGTTCGCATCGAGGAATCGATCGATGAAGGCCTGATCCAGATCTCGGCGCGACATCCGCTTTTGGCGGTCATCGCTCTTGTGCCCGGCATCCCATTGGTGCTCGGGCTTGGCGCTTTGGTGCCCCACAAGCTTGGGCTGGGCGAGGCGCTGGACGCCGTCGGGTTGGCAGTGGTCACGGGGCTCGTCGTTTACGCCGTCGCGGCGGTCGGCCTTCGGCGGCGCACCCACGCCTTGCGCTTCGAGCCCGAGGGACTGGAGGCCAACGGCGTCCTCTATCCCTATTGCATGATCGAGGAGGCCAGCCTCAGCGGAACCGCGATCCCGGCCTATGATACGGTCTCTGCGCCATTGCCGCGCAACACCGCCTTTGGCCGCACCTCTGTCTGCGGATCCGCGGCCAGTATGTCGCAATCACCATCGGCCTGCCCGAGCGCGAGGCGCGCGCGGCGCAGCAGGCCCTCGATGCGCTCCTTGCGCGGTTCGCCCCCGATAGGGATGCGAGACGGTCACGTCCCGGCAGTAGAAAGTCTGCTTGTCTAGTGCGCTGCGGCAAGATGTTGGAAATTAATCTTTCCGCAGCGTGAGGCTTGCGCTCTGTGCATGGCAGCCATGCGAATTGAGCCCTATCCTATCCCGGTCGGCCAGCCTAAATACGCGCTCTCACCGGAAACGGTTTAACCCTTTTGTAACAGTCAAAGGAGGCATGTCGTGCCCTTCGACATGGACCGCGATAGTTTGCTCGCCGAGCAAGGGAAGCGGGCCCAAAAACTCTTTGCCGCCGTTGTTCTTGCGGCCATTGACGACGCCATCGCCGAGGAGAAAAAGACCGGTACGGGCGTCGGGACCATCCGCTCCTGGGCGCGCTCCAAGGACGGCTCGCTGATTCTATCGGCGGCCGGCATCGAGACGTGCGAGCGCACCATCGATAACCTCGCCGCCTTCGTGCAGCGCGGTATCAAGACGACCGTCGCCTGAGCCAATCGCTCGGGCGGGGGCCTCTCCCCTGCGTATCTCTGGATTTGGGACCGCTGCCGCCACCAAGTGATTGCGACAGCCGAGCCGTCAGGCTATGAGAACCACCGCTTCGCCATGCGGGATGCTTCCTTGCAATCCATATGGGCGGTCTCGATGTTCATGCTGATCGCTAGCACGTTCTTCTTTGCCTGCTGGTCATAGAGCACCACCGAGGCGAATTGCTTGTGCACAAAATGAGTGTTGCGGGCGTTGTGTTGGAACCCATCGCGGGCGGCCTTCTTCTCAACGGTCTTAAGGTACGCCTCAAAATCCCCTTTGAACCGAGCCTGAAACCCCGGGCATCGTTGTAGAACCGCGCGCGCCATAGAATACTCCTCAAAAATGGAAATGTTCGACCGATGGTGCCATGGGCCATGGTCGGGAACAATCCAGAGATGCGCCTGGACCAAGCAGTGGCGGAGATCGGTCCCGCACATCGCGGGCTGGGATTATCCGTCCATTTTCAGGGCGTTTATGAAGGCCTCTTGGGGGATGTCGACGCGGCCGAACTGGCGCATCTTCTTCTTGCCGGCTTTCTGCTTGTCGAGCAGTTTGCGTTTGCGCGTGGCGTCGCCGCCATAGCATTTGGCGGTCACGTCCTTGCGCAGTGCTGAAATCGTCTCGCGCGCGATCACCCGGCCGCCGACGGCCGCCTGGATTGGCACCTTGAACATGTGCTGGGGGATCAGTTCTTTCAGCTTCTCGCACATGGCGCGGCCGCGGGTCTCGGCCTTGTCGCGGTGCACGATGGTCGAGAGCGCGTCCACCGGCTCCTCGTTCACCAGCACCTGCATCTTCACCAGATTGCCGGCTTCGTAGTCGTCCATGGCATAGTCGAAGCTGGCATAGCCCTTGGTCACGCTTTTGAGCCGGTCGTAGAAATCGAAGACCACCTCGTTCAGCGGCAAGCGATAGACCACCATGGCCCGGCTGCCCGCATAGGTCAGATCAAGCTGGATCCCGCGGCGCTCTTGGCAGAGCTTGAGCACATCGCCGAGGAAGTCGTCCGGGACCAGGATGGTGGCCTTGATCCAAGGCTCCTCGATGCGGTCGATCTTGACGACATCAGGCATGTCGGCCGGATTGTGCATCTCGTGCATCGTCCCGTCGGTCATGTGGAGGTGGTAGACCACCGAGGGCGCCGTGGTGATGAGGTCGATGTCGTATTCCCGCTCGAGCCGGTCGCGGATCACCTCGAGGTGCAAGAGGCCCAAGAACCCGCAGCGAAAGCCGAAGCCGAGCGCCGCCGAGGTCTCCATCTCGTGGGAAAACGAGGCGTCGTTCAGGGCCAGCTTCTCGATCGCGTCTCGCAGGTTTTCGAACTCGGCGCTGTCGACAGGGAAGAGCCCGCAGAACACGACCGGCTGGGCGGGCTGGAAGCCCGGGAGCGCCTGCGCGCAGCCCTTCTTCTCATGGGTGACCGTATCGCCGACGCGGGTGTCGCGCACCTGCTTGATCGAGGCGGTGAGGAAGCCGATCTCGCCCGGGCGCAGCTCTCCGGTCAGGTTCATGGCGGGCGAGAACACGCCGAGCCGGTCGACGGGATAGGCCGCGCCTGTGGCCAGCATCTTGATCCGGTCGCCCTTCTTCAACACACCGTCGATCACGCGCAGCAGCACGACGACGCCAAGATAGGCGTCGTAATAGCTGTCTATCAGCATGGCGCGGAGCGGCGCGTCCAGCGCGCCCTCGGGTGCCGGCAGACGGGATACTATGGCCTCGAGCACATCCTCGATGCCGAGCCCCGTCTTGGCCGAGATCATCACAGCGTCCGAGGCGTCGATGCCGATCACGTCCTCGATCTGCTCAGCGACGCGCTCGGGCTCGGCCGCGGGCAGGTCGATCTTGTTGAGCACCGGCACGATCTCGTGATCCGCGTCGATCGCCTGGTAGACATTGGCGAGCGTCTGAGCCTCGACCCCCTGGGAGGCGTCGACCACCAGCAGCGAGCCTTCGACTGCCCGCATCGAGCGGCTGACCTCATAGGCGAAATCCACATGCCCCGGCGTGTCGATCAGGTTGAGCGTGTACTCCACCCCATCCTTGGCCCGGTAGATCAGCCGCACGGTTTGCGCCTTGATCGTGATGCCGCGCTCGCGCTCGATGTCCATACTGTCGAGCAGCTGGTCCTTCATCTCACGCTCAGTCACTGTGCCGGTCGATTGGATCAGCCGGTCGGCGAGGGTCGATTTCCCATGGTCGATATGCGCGACGATGGAGAAATTCCGGATGTGCGTTTGCGTGCTCATACCCTGCCTTATGGTGTGTCTGAGAGCCAGGTCAAGCGGCCGCGGCGCCGTGCGTCTTGGCCTCTGACCATGGGCGCCAGGAGGCACAGCCAAACTTGAAGCCTTATCCGACGATCGGTGCCATCTTGCCAGTAGTGTTATCAATGCACGAGGGGGGCGATGCCCAAAGTCGAAGCGGATATCAAAAGGTTGGTGGGACAGGCGCTGGCAAAGGAAGTCAAGGCCATGCCCTTCGCCAATGCCAAGGATATCGGCCGTTTAGAGGCCGAAGTGAAGCAGCTGAAACAGATCCTTGCCCGGACCAGCACCTATCTTGCTAAGATCGCCACCATGTCGCGAATGCGGGCGGAAGCGACAAAGAACTCGGTACTGTCTACAAAGGAGTTGGCGGACTGAAGGCGGCCATCGCGGATGTTGATTAGAAGACCAAAAATATTAAGGCCAA
>JBCCZI010000158.1:0-8016 GCA_039187815.1 Pseudomonadota bacterium
CTATCGGAGCTGGAGGTCATTCGGCGCGAGGTACGCACGGCCCTGATCGGCTGGACCCCGCCCGAGGCATCGTCGGGCTGCCTTTTCAGCGGCGGTCGGATCGTCTCCAACATCGACAAGTCGGGCATGCTGATCTGGCAGGACGACTTCACCACCACCGTTGATCTCAGGAGTGCACCATGACCGAGCGGCCAAAAGCCGGCGGGCAATACACCCGCGACAAAGAAACCGGGAAGCTGACGCTGGTCAGCCAGACGCTGCCGCAGGACCAGGCGCCACCGCCGGCACCGAAACCCAAGAAGTCCGCGAACAAGGAGTCCTGACATGGCCCTCTCGCACCGCAAGCGCACGATCCAACTGAAAGCAGAAACCGTCTACGGCCAGGACCCGGTGCCGGTGGCAGCCGACGCACTCCTATGCCGGGGGCTTTCGATCCGGCCGATCGAGGGCCAGTACCAGGGCCGTGATCTGGTCGACGGCAGCCTCGGCACGAAGCCGGAAGAGTTGACCAACATCCATGCGGGCGTCCAGTTCCAGATCGAGGCTGGCGGCGGTGGTGCCGCCGGGACCGCGCCGATCTGGGGCAAAGCAATGCTCGGCTGCGGCATGGCCGAGGTGCTGACCGCAGCGACGTCGGCCGAGTACAGCCTGATTTCGGACGCCTACGGCTCGGTGGGGATCGTCACCCATGTGGGCGGCGCCAACGGGCATCGCCAGACGATCCTCGGCTCGCGGGGCACGGTTGGGTTCACGGCGAACGCCAACGAGCTGCCCTACTTCTCCTACAATTTCCTCGGCCGCTTTGCAGCGCCGGTGAAAGAGGCGCCACCCGCGGTCGATTACTCGGCGCACGTGAAGCCGCCGCGGGTCGAGCCCGCCAACGTCACCGCCTTCACGATCGACGGGACGGAGTTCAAGTTCAGCCAATTCTCGATCGAGGGCGGCCACCAGACCCAGGTGAACCGGTATGCCAACTGCGAAGAGGTCAGCATGGGCGACCGCGCCTATACAGGGCGACTGGTTGGCGCGATGCCGGCGATCGACGTTAAGGACCTGATCGGAGCGGTCAATGCCGGCACGCTTTGGCCCATGGTCTTCACGGTCGGTACCGTCGCCGGGAACACCATCTCCCTCTCGGCGCCAAAGGTGCAGATCAAGATCGAGGGCGACGCCTACCAGGACGCCCAAGGCGATCTCGACATCACCATGACGCTGAATTTCACGCCCGACGCCGGCGACGACGAGCTGCTCTGGACGGTGACGTGATGCTGGACGTGACGGAACGGTCAGGAGGCGACGGCGATGGCGAGCCGTGCCCGGAGCTGACGCCGTGGGGACGTCTCGTCCAGGAATGGTGCGTCAAGAACCACGTTCTCACGGCCCATTTGGCGCAGCGTCTTGGACTTCGTCCGAGTGAATTGTGCGCGCTGCAACGCGGCCGAGCCGAGCTGACCGATGAACTGGCCATCCGGATTACTGCGGTGATGTATCCGGCCGGTTTCACCGTTGCCCAGATGACGGGCGACGAACCGTAATTCCAAGAGGGAGTCTGGTCCGGGCCGCAAGTCCGTCAGCACCCGTTGGGGAACTTTAGAAGGTAGGCGAAACGCGCCCCCTCGTTAACGGTCCTAGGCACGACGAAAAAAGGCCTTCAATTGAACGGAGGACTCCATGACGGACGGTGTTTCTATCAGCGACGTGACAATCGGCGAGGGGCCGCAGAGCGCCATCACAACTGGAACTGAGGTCGTCTTCATCACGAGCCATTCGTTCTGGTGGCCCGTAACGGTGCAGATGCCGGGCGACGGCGCGCACCATGCCATCGAGTTCGAGGCGAAGTTCAAGCTGGCGACGGACGACGCCCTCTTCCCAAACGGCGACGCGGCCGGTGGCGACGAGATCGCTCGCGAGCGCGCGCTGCTGACCGAGCATGTCCTGGAGGTGCGCGGGATCACCGGTGGCACGCTCGAGGAGATGCTCGCCTACGCGCCGTATCGGCTTGGGCTCTACCGGGCGCTTGCAGAGGCGCACACCGGACGGAGTTTGCGCGAGGGAAACTGAGGGCCGTGGCCCGGGCGCTTTATGCCGGCGCCCCGGCCGCGGAAGACGAAGAGGCCATCGAGGACGCCATGGCGCTGATGGGACTGACACGCGAAGAGGCCGCCGATTTCGTCGGCGCCGAACCAACGGCCACCGGCCCGCGCCGGGTCGAGGTGCTGGCGTTCTGTTCGGAGGCGGTTCGGCTCTTCACCAGGCTCGGCCGACAATGGCGCCATACGCTCACGGCGATCGCCGGGCCGAGCGGGCCCCTCTTCGTGAACGTGCGCGCGGGGCTGGACATGCCGGGCGTCGACGCCGTCGCCCGCTGGATGGGCATCGCCCCCTCGGCCGAGCTGCTCGATGATCTGCGCGTGCTCGAGGCCGAAGTGCTGACGATCGAGGCCGAGGCCCGGCGATGACGACGGTCGCAGAAGCAAGCCTGCTCTTTCGCGCCCAGCGCGATCCATCGGTTGCCGGCGCAACGACCCAGGTCCGGCGGGATGTGGCGGAGGTTGCCGAAGAAACCAGACGCATGGGCACGGCGTCTGGCCAAGCGGCGGGCGGCATCAGACAGATGGGCACCGCCATGCAGCGGGCTTCCGTAGGAGCCCGAACGTACCAGGCCAACCTGAAAGAGGCGGAGCGTTCTAACCGGCGGTTCAACAACTCGGTGCAGAATGCAGGCTTTCAAGTCGCCGACTTCTTCGTGCAGATCGAGTCGGGCACACCGATTATGCGCGCCGCGGTCCAACAAGGCAGCCAAGTCCTCGCAGTGTTCGGCGCATACGGCGCGGTGCTGGGTGCTGCGGCGGCGATCGCCGGCACGTTTGCCTCGGACCTCTTCACCACCACGGATGCGATCGAAGCCGCCGAGGACGCGTCCGCAAAACTGACCGAGACCCAGAAAGGCCTCACCGAGATCCAGAAACTTGTTGCTCTCGATCTCGATGAGCTTCGACGCCTCTACGGTGCGAACAGCGACGAGGTTGATCGTTTGCGGATCTCTCTCGCTTCGTTGCAAGTCGAGGACACCCGCCGAGCGATTGCCGGGCTGGGCGTGGACCTGGAGGCTCTGTTTGGCCGCTTCGCCGCCGCGCCACCGGACGAGGCCTTGGGGGCCGTGACGCCTCGTGTCATCGCTGGGTTCCGCAACTCGATCCGGGCGCTGCGCGACGAGCTGGGCGTCACCGAGGCCCAGGCCCTGGAGCTGGGCCAGGCGTTCCTGGATCTCAGGAATGCAGAGGCGTTCGCCCAGCAAGCCGAGGAACTGGAGCGTGTTCTTGATTTGATGGATGACTTTGGCGTCGACATTGCACGTCTGCCGCCCGAAGCCCAAGAGATCGTCAGGGCGTTCTCTGAGCTGCGCATCGAGCAACTCGGAGCCGAGGAGCTTGCCCGTCAGCTCGAGGAGGCGATCAGCAACGGCGCCGATGCAACAGGGCGTTTCGTGAACCAGGCCTCGGACCTGGCAGATCAGCTGTCCCGGGCGGTCAATGAGGCCGCCAGCCTGCGGGATGCAGGGCTGGGAAACCTGGAAGCCGCTCGGATCCGTGCGCAGTTCGTGGGAGATCCGGTCGCAGAGGCCAGAGCCCTTGCCGCTGCACGATTCGATGCCGAAGTCGGATCACCGGCGGATCGGGCAGCTCTGCCCGACGGTGCACGCGGGCAGGTGTTGGCAGACCGCGCAACCGCAATCGAGACGGCTGGCGAAGTCGCGCGCTTGAATGAACAACGGCGAAGGGCTCTGGCCGACCTGCGTCGGTCACAGAGATCTAGCCGGGGCGGCGGCCGCAACTCTGCATCGGAAGCCGAGCGCGCTGCGCGGCGCCAGGCGGACGTGCTGGCGGATCTCAGGGCCGAGGCCGCGGCGATCGAGCGCCGCACAGCCGCTGAGATTGCCGGGGGCGATGCGATCCGCCAGAACCTGGTCCTTGAGAACCAGATCCAGGCACTGCGGCGGGCGGGCCTGAACCTCGCGGATCTCGAAGGCGGGCAGAACCAGGCGCGCGCCCAGCAGATCGCCGAGCAATCGAGCGCTCTCACGGATCTGCAACGGGCCCAAGAGGCGGCGGCCGCGGTCACCCAGGCCTATGCGTCGGAGGTTGGCGCATCCTACGCAAGCGTTACCGCTGACATCGAGGCTTGGCGCGACGAGACACTCGATGACCTTGCCGCTGCAGGCACGGCGCACCAGGATCTGGCCGACGATGTGGAAGCGGTGTTCAACGCCCGTTTAAAGGCCGCTTACGATGACGATCTCAATCGGCGCCGCGATTGGGCGGCGGGCGTGGAGCGCGGTCTGCGTCGGATCGAGGGCAGCACGCGATCGCTGGGTGATGTGGCAGAGAACGCGATCGCAGGAGGCTTCGAGACGGCAAGCCGGGCGGTCGAGGACTTCGTGGTCGATGGAAAGGTCGACATCGAGGACTTTGTCTCGTTCGCAATCCGCCAGTTCTTCCGGCTTGCCCAGGCGACGGCCGTTGACCTCGCCGGCGGCGGATCCGGCGGGATCCTGGGCCAGGTATTTTCATCGCTCACGGGCGTGAGCTTCGGCACCGGCTTCTCCGTATCCGGCACCGCATCGATCCCGACGCCGGCGACATTCACACCCGGCGGGGCCTTCCCGAGCGTCGGCGGGTTCTTCCTGCACGACGGTGGGATGAAAGCGAACGCTCGAATCCGTCCGGTACCGGCGGCGCTCTTTGATGGCGCGCCGCGCTTCCATGAGGGCCTCAAACCCAATGAGTTCCCCGCGATCTTGGAGGACACCGAGCGCGTGCTGACGGCAGCGCAACAGCAGGCAACGGCCGATACGCTGATGGCCCAGGCCCAAATCATCCAGGGCATGCTCTCTGCCACGGGGACAGCCGAAAGCGGTACGATCCCCGTCACCGTGAACATCCACGGTGTCCGGGGTGACGCGCGCGCGGAAGCGACCCAGGGCGACCAGGGTCTTATGATCGACGTGCTCCTCGATCAGATTGAGGGCCGCATCGGCCAGAACATCGCGCGCGGAACCGGTATTGCTCCGGCGATCTCCCAGAGCTTTGAGCTGAAGCGCAGGGGGACATTCTGATGGCTGCGGTCGATTGGCCTCTGGCGGACGCCTACAAACCGGTCCTGGCTGACCTTCGAAGACGGGCGCCGAACCTCACACGGCGCACGCAGATGGAGGACGGGCCGGATCGGATTCGCCGCGTCTCGACCTTCAGGCCGCACGTGTTCAGCGACACATTCGAGATTGTGGCCGAGGAGGCGGCCGTGCTCCGGCGTTGGATCGAGGAGGAACTGGACCAGGGCAGGCTCTGGTTCAACATGCAGATCTGGACGGACGGCGCTTACGTCTGGATGGAAGCGCGGCTGGTGGCCCGCGACGACCATCTCTACGAGCTGTCCCCGGTTGATCAGAAGAAGATGGCGGTTTCACTCACGTATGAGGTGAAAGCGCTCCCGGTCGCCGATGATTGCGCGTATCTCGAGGCAAGCGTGGGCGGCGAGTCCGCTCTAACGAACGTGATTTTGGATCTTGATACAGCGATCAACACGGAACTTGGCTGGGTTTTTGGCGTATGACCGACCCGGCGATCATCCAGGGCTACACCTACCCGCTCGGCGACGTCGAGATCGGCACCCTCGAAATCCGCCACCCCTCGATCGTCTCCGAAACAGGTGACACAGGGGTCATCCGTCTCGCATCGGAGGAGGTCACAGAGGCAGAGCTTCAGGTCGCGCCCTACTTTGAGGCACGCCTCGAGCCAGACGCACCCATGGACGGCGGCGCAGTCGTCAAGTTCGTTCGATCGACGATCCAAATCACCCGCCCGGAGCGCTCCACGACCGGTGTGCCGCAAATGGTCCTGCGGGTGCAGAACGCAGACCAGCGCATCGGAGAGGGCATCTACGCGGTCGCCCAGACCGCGATCCCCGTCGAGTGTACCTATCGCGTCTTTACCCGGGGCACGCGGTACAATGGCGCGCCGGACATCCTGAGCGGCCTCGAGCTGGTCAATCCCGAGCTGAGCCTCCTCGAAGTCACCGTCCGGGCTCAAGGGCCCGACGTCGTCAACCGCGCATTCCACAAGGCACGCTATGACAACCGATTCCCGCTCCTGGGCCTCTGAAGGGGACTGGGCCCGGCTCATCGGGCTCCCGTGGCAAGCCGGCGCGCAAGGGCCGGATGTGTTCGATTGCTGGGCGTTCGCTGGCATGGTCCAGGCGGAACACTTCAACCGACCTCTGCCGGCAATCCTAGGCTTTGGGACGCGGGAAGCGGCCCGGGCCGTCGTTGCGGCGCGGCGCGCCTGGCGCCAGACCGAAAGCCCGAGCCACGGTGACGTTGTCGAGTTGCGGCACCAGGGTCTTCCGGATCATGTCGGCGTATGGCTGGACGTGGATCGCGGCGGTGTCCTTCATTGTCAGCAGGGTGCAGGCGTCTGTTTCGACCGTCTTGACCAGCTCAAACCGATCGGTTGGCGGCCCGTTTTCTGGACACCGGGCGCGCCAGAGCCGCACGACGCCGGCCCTGCGCTTGCTGGCCTCTACATTGTCTCGATTGCTCCGCTCCTGGACCTTGCGGATCTCACTTGCGAGCCCGAGGCGCTCCTTTCGGCGCACCGCGGTATCCCGATCGAGGTGCGTGTCGGCGAGACGGTCGCGGCCATCCTTGATCGCGCCCAGATCGCACCGAACCAGGTTGCTTGCTTTGTCCGTCGCCGCGGTCTCGCCTTCGATGCAGACCTTCTCGCAAACGAGGACGACGATGCTGCGATAGAAGAGACACTTGCGGCGCTTGGATATGTGCCGGTGAGTGAGTTCAGTACGCGCACGCTCGGTGCGGACGAGGTCATCCTGGTCCAACACATGCCGGCAGGCGGCGGAGGCGGCGGCGGATCGAACCCTCTCAGAGCAATCTTGCAGATCGTGGTGATTGTCGCGGCGGCCGCTCTCACGGCCGTTGTAGGGCCACTGATTGCCGGTGCGCTGGGCGTCGCGGCAGGATCGCTCGCCGCGACCGCGATCACCACTGCGACGTTCGGAGCGCTGACACTAGCGGGTCAGTTCGCCGTTAACGCGCTGTTGCCGCCACCCTCGCCTGATCAGGCTCGGACGGGTCTGATCGGCGAGACATCTCCGACCTATTCTGCGTCGACCCAATCCAGCGTCGCCCGGCCGGGCGCCGTTATCCCTGAGTGCTTCGGAAGGCACATCCACCTTGTTGACGATGCGGCGCCACCGTTCATCGATTACGTGGACAACATCCAGTTCCTCAATCAGCTCGGGTGTCTCGGCCGAGGCACCCATGCTGTTAACGAGATCAGGCTCGGCAACACCATCGTCTGGCGCGATGGTGAGTACACAAACAATCTGCCAGGGGTCAGGATCGAGATCATCGAGCCTGGCACGGCAGTCACACTGATCGACGACGCCGTCTACACCCAGCCCGACGTCGCCGGACAACGGCTGGAGCCCAGCGTGGCGATTGGTTGGCATGCCGCGAGCCCGATCGGCGTAGACGTCGACGCGGTGGAGATCGATGTCGGGTTTGCGCAGCTCGTCGACTTCTCCAGTGGAGACGATGCTGAAACGTCGGTGACGATCACGGCGGAGGCGCAACGTCTGGCTGGGGACGGATCGCCGAGCGGTGACCCTTTCACGCTCGAGGAACTCACCTTCACCGCAACGACAAGATCGACGCTGCGCTCAAGCCACCGATATCCGTTGCCCTACGGACGGTATCAGGTGCGCCTCACGCGGACGACGGCCGACCAGGGGTTGAATGTCTTCGACGACGCGTCTTGGATTGGTCTCAAAGGGATCCTGCCGCCCGGCCGGACCTACGGAGACGTTCAACTCTTGGCGGTTCGCGTCGAAGTGGGTGCAGAGGTGTCTGCGCAAAGCGCCCGCCGGCTGCGGGTCGTGAAGACGCGAATCCTACCGGTCTATTCCGGTGGCAGCTGGTCCGCACCTCAACCCACC
>JBCCZI010000159.1:0-7933 GCA_039187815.1 Pseudomonadota bacterium
CTGCGCGCTCGGCAACCGCGCCTCGCCATCGGCCAAGAGCTGGGTCAGCGTCGAGCGGTCGACTCCCGCCATCCGGGCCAGCGCGCTCCGGTTCACCCCCGCATCCGTCATCGCCGATCCGAGCCGCATCCGGAAGTGCGCTGCTCGCTCCCGCTTGTCCATTTTTGTCTCCAATTGGTGATAAAAATAAACATACGCGGGATTTTGCTAACAAAACACCAAATTCTCAACACTTGGCTGGGCGCGCTATGCAACCTCAAACGCACCCTCAGGAGGGATCATGGAGCACCCGGCGCGCACTCTGGTGAAGGCGCTCACCTGGCAGGCCTCGGGGCTGGTGGCGATGAGCGTCATCGGCTTCGCCCTCACCGGCTCCTGGTCGGTGGGCGGGCAGTTGGCGCTGGTCAGCGCTGCCACCGGCTTTGCGCTCTTCTTCCTGCACGAGCGGATCTGGGCCGGCATCGCCTGGGGGCGCGAGGGCCGTCGCGCGCACCCGCCGGGCGGTCGTTTTCGCTTGGTCAGCCGAGGGCGGCGTGGCTAGGGTGGCGCATCTTTCGCTCGGAGCCGCTGCCATGACCGATCCTCTCCAGCTCAGCCTGATCGGGCCAGGCTCCGACGCCCCCGGGGCCGAGGATCTGCCGGCCGACCGGGTGTTCCTCCGCGATTACGTCGCGCAGATCGAGATCGGCGCCTATGCCGAGGAACAGGGCGTGGTGCAGCGCCTGCGCTTCAATATCTCGCTCGAGGTTCAACGCAATTCGGCCCATCTCGACGACCGGGTGGGGCGGGTGATCAACTATGATCTGCTGGTCCAGGCGATCCACGATCTGGCCGGGGGTGGGCGCATCACGCTGCTCGAGACCTTTGCCGAGCGGCTGGCCCAGGCCCTGCTGGTCGATCCGCGGGCGCGGCGCGTGACGATCCGCATCGAAAAGCTCGACCGCTTGCATGACGGCGCCTCGCTCGGCTGCGAGATCACCCGCAAACGCAGCGCCGAGGCCAATGAGCATGTCTGGGCCCTGGCCACCGAGCCCACCACCGAGTCCGCCACCCAGCCTTCCACCGAGCCTGACGGCAACCCCTAGGCCGTCTGGCGCGTCTCACGGAGCGGGCCCATGGATTTGAACCAGGTCCTGATCGAGGTCAGCGATTTTCAGACGAGCGTCGCGTTCTATGCCCGGCTCGGCTTCCGGCTGATCGTGTCGGAGCGCGGGGAATATGCGCGCTTCGAACTGCCATCCGGCTCCAGCACCTTCTCGCTTTGCGCCTCGGATGATCCGGGTGTTGGCCGCACGGTGCTGTATCTCGAAGTCGACGATGTCGATCAGCGATATGAGGACCTGCGCGCGCTCGGTGTCGCGTTCGACACGGCGCCGACCGATCAGCCGTATCGGTGGAGAACGGCCCAGTTCCGCGATCCGGACGGGCACGCGCTGTGCCTTTTCCACGCAGGCAATGAGCGGCGCTTTCCGCCCTGGCGCATCGACCCCTAGGGCCCGCCCGCTCGGGTCGCCGGAGCCGGTGGCGCTCAGTCCCCAGCAGTCACGAAGCGGCGGGCGGCGATCGCGGCGGCACTGGCTTGGAGATCGCCAAGCCTTTGAGACAGAGTGGGAAAATCGGGCGCGTTCAGGGCGACTGCGATGGTTGAGCAGAGCCCGGTGCCGGCCGTCTCGGGATCGAAGGGGCTGTCGAGAGCGACCCGCTCGATCTGCTGGAGCCGCTCTTGGAGGCCGTGCGCCTCGGCCAGCAGCGCCGCCTCCGGCGCGGTCAGCCAACCGGCGCGGACCAGGCTCGGCAGCGCCTCGGCCACCCGCCCGCCCGGCAGGCCGTGATAGAGGCAGCCCGTCTGCACCAGGAACTCGATCTCCATCAGCCCGCCCGCGCCGAGTTTCAGCGCCCAGGGCCGGGTGCGCTCGACCCGGTGCGCCTCGAGCAGCCGGGCGCGCATCTCGGTGGCCTCCTCGAGCACCGCGGGCGCGCCCGCCCGGCTGGCCAATGCGGCGGCGAGGATCGGCGCCACCGCCTCGGCCACCGCCGGGGCGCCCGCCACCACGCGCGCGCGGGTCAGGGCCAGATGCTCCCAGACCCAGGCCTTTTCGAGTTGATAGCTGCGAAAGGCGCTGAGCGAGGTCGCGACGGGGCCCTGGCGGCCCGAGGGGCGGAGCCGCATATCGACCTCATAGAGCCGCCCCTCGGCCGTCGGCGCCGTCAGCGCGGCCAGCAGCGCCTGGGTCAGCCGGGGATAATAGCTGGCGGGCGGCAGGGGACGGGGCCCCTCGGACTGCTCGGCAGCACCGGGGTCATAGACGGTAATGAGGTCCAGATCCGAGCCCGAGGTCATCGCATGGCTGCCGAGCTTGCCGAGGGCGATCACCGCCAGCCCGTTGCCCGGAGGCGGCCCGTGGCGGGTGGCGAACTCGGCGATGACGCGGGGTAGGAGGCCAAGCAGGCAGGCCTCGGCAATGGCCGAGAACGCAGCGCCGGCCTCGGGCGCGTCGGCCATGCCCTGGAGCACCTGGACCCCGGCGCGGAACCGGCTCTCGCGGGCCCAGCGGCGGGCAGCATCGAGCATGCGCTCATAATCGGTCTCGCGCGCGAGCCAGGTCTCGAGATCCGCCGTCAGCGCCGTCACATCCGGCAGCGGGGCAAAGAAGTCGGGCTCGATCAGCGCATCAAGGGCCAGCGGCTCGCGCCCCAGATGGTCGGCGAGCCGGGGGGCCGCGGCGCAGATGCCGACGATCAGGTCCAACAGATGCGGATTGGCGGTGAAGAGCGAGAACACCTGCACCCCCGCCGGCAGGCCCGAGAGAAAGCGGTCGAACTGGGCGATCGCCTCGTCGGGGCTCGCCCCGGCCGAGAGGGCGGTGAGGATCCGCGGCTCGAGCACGTCATAGAGCCGGCGCGCCCGGGCCGTGCGGGTCGCCGCGATCCGGCCCGAGCGCCAGCGCGCCACCAGGCGGCAGGCATCGCCCGGGCGGGCAAAGCCGAGGCTCGCGATGGCCGCCTCGGTGATGTCCGTGGCGGGCTCGGGCGCGCCGCCCTCGGGCACGAAAAACGCCTCGGTGGAGGCATGAACCCGGGCGAGGCGGCTGGCGAGCCTGCGCTCCCAGGCCGCCCGGTCTGCGGTGCCGCAAAGGGCGGCGATCCGGGCGCGCGCCTCCGGGGCGGCGGGGATCGTCTGGGTCTGGGCGTCCTCGACCATCTGCAAGCGGTGCTCGAGCCGGCGGTGGGCGCGGTAGTCCTCGGTCAGGCTCACCGCCGTCTCGCGGTCGATCCAGCCCCGCTCGGCCAGCACCTCAAGCGCGGCGACAGTCCCGCGCAGGCGCAAGGCCGGATCGCGCCCACCGCCGATCAGCTGGCGCGTCTGGGCAAAGAACTCGATGGCGCGGATGCCGCCGGGGCCGAGCTTGAGATCGTGCCCCGCCAGGCCTTCGGGCGTGAACTTGCCGGTCTTCTCGCGGATCTTGCGCAGCATCTCGGAGGTGTCCTCGATGGCCGCGAAATCCAGGTGCCGGCGCCAGACAAAGGGTGCGAGGCGCGCGAGATAGGCCGCCCCCGCCGCTCGGTCTCCGGCGATGGCGCGGGCCTTGATGTGGGCGGCGCGCTCCCAGGTGCGCCCGAGGCTCTCATAGTATCGCTCGGCCGCCTCCATGGCGAGGCAGACCGGTGTGGTCGAGGGCGCCGGGCGCAGCCGCAGATCGGTGCGAAAGACATAGCCCGCCTCGGTCGGCTCGCCGATCGCTTTGACCAACGCGCGGGTGATGCGGATGAACCCCTGTTTGGCCTCGGCAAAATCGCTGGGCTCGAAGCGGTCCTGGTCAAAGAGACAGATCAGGTCGATATCCGAGGAGAAGTTCAGCTCGCCCGCCCCGAGCTTGCCCATGGCGAGCACCGTATAGCCGGTGGCCGCGGGCAAGCTGTCGGGCGCGAACCCCGGCAGTTTGCCCCGGGCCAGCGCCTCACGGATCAGCCAGTCGGTGGCCGTGGCGACACAATCCTCGGCGAGGGCGGAGAGCGCCTCGGTGACCGTCTCGACCGGCCAGATCCCGCCGAGATCGCTGAGCGCGATCAGAAGGGCCGCCCGCGATTTGGCGGCGCGCAGGATCGTTCCAAGATGGCGCGCATCCGGGGCGGCGGCGCCCTCGCGCCTGAGGCTGGCCCGCTGGGTCTCGAGCGTCGCCTCGGGCGCATGGCCGGCCACGATCTCGAGCCAAGGCCCATGGCGCCCGATCAGGCCGAGCAGATAGGGCGCATTGCTCGCCGCCCCGCGGAGCAGATCGCCGATCGCGCCTTGGGTTAGGCTTTCGGGCAGGTCGGCCGGCAGGGCCGCGGCCCCGGCCAAGAGCGGCGGGGCCTCCGTGATGCGGGCGGTGAGGGCGGCGGCCATGGCTCCATCCTGCCCGCCGCCCGCCCGCGGTCAAGCGCCGAGCCGCCCCTCGAACCGGTCGAGCTCGCGCCGGAGCTCGCCATAGAACGCGCCTGTCGTGGCACCGAGCGCGCGCAAGGCCGGCCCGTGGTTCACCCACAGCATGGTGGCGGCCGCATGGCCCAGCATCCGGCGGCTGCGGCGCCCCAGCAGCCCCGCCCCGCGCCGCCGCATCCGGTCGCCGTGAAAGAGGATATGCGCCGCCTCGTCGCGCAGGATCAGCGCGCACATCTGCTCGAGCGCCGAGTCGCCGCAATGGCGCTGCATCAGGCGATAATACGCGGTCGAGGCGATCTCGGTCATCAAGAGCACCGTCAGCTCGACGCCGAGCCCGAAGCAACGCCGGCAGAACAGAAAGCACGAGAAGCTCCAATGCCCGGTGATCGGCCGGCCGCCATAGCGGCGCACGGCCTCACCGAGCAGGCGGGAGTGCTCCTTTTCCTCGGCGAACCACAGCGCGGCCTGGCGGGCGAACAGCGGGTCGGCGGCCAGGCGGCGGCGGGCGTTCCAGGCGATCAGCCGGGCCGGGCCGCCGCCATCGCCGAGCTGGAACTGCTCGAGCGAGCGGGTGAGCAAGTGGTGCGCCCGCGGCTCCATGGTGAGCGGGGCGTCCCAGTCCGGCTCGGGCCGGTCCTGGCGGTTGCGGTGGAAATGCGCGATCCAGCGGTCTTGGTCCATAACGGGCCTCCTCAGATGGGGAGACCCGGTGATCGCGCAGGCCCGGGGCCGGGGGCAGGGCGCGCCTGGGGCGGCCTGCGGGTGGCTCGGCGGCGATTTGGCGGCAGGGGCGCGCCGGGCTGGCGCAAAGGGCGCCCGGTGCTCAGCGGCCCTCGAACCGGGCGGCGCGCTTTTGCACAAAGGCCAGGACGCCCTCGCGGAAATCGCGGCTCTTGCCGGCCTCGCCCTGCAGCTTGGCCTCGAGCGCCAATTGCGCGCCGAGATCGTTCGAGGCCGCCCCGCGCATCGCTTCCTTCAACAGCCGGAAGGCGACCGAGGGGCCGTTGGCCAGCCGCTGGCCAAGCTCGGCGGCGCGGGCGGGCAGGGCCTCGTCCTCCACCGCCTCCCAGATCAGGCCCCATTCGACCGCCGTCTCGGCCGGGATCGCATCGGTGAAGAGGCACATGCCCATGGCCCGCGCGCGCCCGACCAGGCGCGGCAGCCAAAAGGTGCCGCCCGCATCCGGGATCAGCCCGATCCGCGCAAAGGCCTGGGTGAAGGTCGCCGAGCGCGCCGCGATCACCACATCGGCCGCCAGCGCCAGGTTGCAGCCCGCGCCCGCCGCCACACCGTTGACGGCCGCGATCACCGGGACGGGCGCATCGGTGATCAGCTGCAAGAGCGGCTCGTATTCCTCGCGCAGCGTGCGCTCGAGATCGAGGCTCTCGAAATCCGCGGCATCGCCCAGGTCCTGACCCGCGCAAAAGCCGCGGCCCTCGCCGGTCAGCACCACCGCGCGGGCCTCTTGCGTCGCCTGGCCGAGCGCCTCGAGCAACTCGCGCCGCATCGCCGCGCTGAGGCTGTTCATCTTGTCGGGCCGCGCCAGCGTGATCGTCGCCAGCCCGTCCTCGAGCGTCATCCGAATGGTGTCATAGGCCATGCTGTCCTCCCGCCGCGGGCATTGCCGGTGTTGGCGCGCGAGCCTAAGCCGCCCGGCACCCCGAGGCAAAGGGGTCGATGCCAGCGCCGCGTTGTGCCAGGCCCGGACGCACGCGCCGCCATCACGGCTAGCGATCTTGGCCAGCGATCACGGCCAACCATTGCCACCATCCGGTGCGGCCGTTGTCTGTCGCGGATGGGAGAGGATGATTTGGGTCATTCTGTGCGGCAGGGTTTTGCGCGCCCGTGCGAGGGGCCGGGCGCGCGGCTCGGCGCGCCTCAGGCGGCCATCTTCAGACGCTTCAGCGACTTCATCATGTCCTTGTACTCGGTGGTCTGGATCATGCTGCCTTTGGGCTCGAGCTTCTGAACCTTGAGATAGGTCTTCTTCGCCTCGCCCTCGTTGCCCGCCGCCGCCTCGCCGATCATCTTTTGCAGCGCCGCCTGGAGCCGCGCATCGGCGTGGTTCTCAAACCCGATGGTGCCGAGCTTCTTGCGGTCGAGCTTGCGGCCGCCGGTCTCCGCGCGCGCGGCCTGCTTGTCGAGCATGATGGCGTGGTACTTCTTGAAGTGGGCGGATCTCCAGAAGTGGCACCCTTTGAACTCGAGGTGATCGGCGTTGATCAGCTTCTCCACTTCGAGCTTGGCGGCCTTGATGTGGCCTGCCCAGGCCGGGTCGCGGCCATAGTCGCCGGCGTCCCAGAGATCGATCATCTTCTGGCGCAGGGCACCCGAGATGTTGACCGCGTTCGAGCTCTTCGGGCTGATGAACACCGCATAATGCTTCGAAGGGTTGATGGGGTAGCCGAGGAACAGGACGCTCTCCCAGATCGCCGCCTTCTTCGCATAGACCTTGAAGACGCCCAGCAGATCGCCGTCCCGGATCAGCTCTTTCCACGCGCTCGGATACTCGATGCCGTCAATGGTCACGCTCATGATGCAATCTCCTCGGTTCTCTGTCGGGCTCACCGGCTCATCCGGTGCACATTCCGTAAGTGCCGGGGGACAACGGTTCGGTTCTGCGGGCGCGCGTTTTTTTTGCCGACCCGTGCGGCGCCAGCAGCCTTTTGGTCGCGTTGCGGAGCCGAAGGCCCGTCGCTAGGGTCCGCGCCCGAGAGATGCCAACAATCCTGGGAGACGAGAGATGTCGAAGATCAAGGTGGACAACCCCGTCGTCGAGCTCGACGGCGACGAGATGACCCGCATCATCTGGGCCTTCATCAAGGACAAGCTGATCCTGCCCTATCTCGACATCGACCTGCTCTATTACGACCTCGGCATCGAGGAGCGCGACCGCACCGATGACCAGATCACGGTGGACGCGGCCAACAAGATCAAAGAGGTGGGCGCCGGTGTCAAATGCGCGACCATCACGCCGGACGAGGCGCGGGTCGAGGAGTTCAACCTCAAGCGCATGTACCGCAGCCCCAACGGCACCATCCGAAACATCCTGGGCGGCGTGATCTTCCGCGAGCCGATCATCTGCAAGAACGTGCCGCGGCTCGTGCCCGGCTGGACCCAGCCCATCGTGGTCGGCCGCCACGCCTTTGGCGATCAGTACCGCGCCACCGATTTCCTGTTCCCGGGCGCCGGCACGCTGACGATCAAGTTCGTCGGCGAGGACGGCACGGTCATCGAGCGCGAGGTCTTCCAGGCCCCCGGCTCCGGCGTGACCATGGCGATGTACAATCTCGACCAGTCGATCATGGATTTCGCGCGCGCCTCGATGAACTATGGCCTGTCGCGCGGCTATCCGGTCTATCTCTCGACCAAGAACACGATCCTCAAGGCTTATGACGGGCGCTTCAAGGACCTCTTCCAAAAGGTCTACGAGGAGGAGTTCGAGGACAGGTTCAAGGCCGCCGGCATCACCTATGAGCACCGCTTGATCGACGACATGGTCGCCTGTGC
>JBCCZI010000160.1:0-7864 GCA_039187815.1 Pseudomonadota bacterium
GCGGCAGAATGACATGCTTGCCGACCAAGTGCTGATAGCGCGGGTCGTCCGGGTGGACGGCGACACCGGTGTCGCCCAGCATCGTCTCGGGCCGCGTGGTGGCAACCGTGACATAGGCGCGGGTCTCGAAGGCTGTCGGAGTGCCGTCCTCGTCCCACGCGATGGGCGCCTGGTAGGTCTCGCCCCCCTCAAGCGCATAGCGGAAATGCCAAAGCTTGCCGCCATCCTTTTTGGGGCGGATTTCGACCTGCTCGACCTCGAGATCGCTGATCGCCGTCTCGAAATGCGGGTCCCAGTTCACCAGGCGCTTGTCGCGATAGATCAGGCCTTTGTTGAAAAGCTCGACAAAGACCTTCAGGACCGCCTTCGAGAGCCCCTCATCCATGGTGAAACGGGTGCGCGACCAGTCACAGGAAGCGCCAAGCCGCTTGAGCTGGCCCAGGATCACGCCCTCGCTTTCGGCCTTTTGCTGCCAGACCCGCTCGACAAAGGCCGCGCGGCCCATATCCCGGCGGCTGATATTGCCCTCGGTGGCCAGCTTGCGCTCAACGACCATCTGCGTCGCAATGCCCGCATGGTCGGTGCCCGGCTGCCACAACGTGTCGAAGCCGCGCATGCGATGCCAGCGGACAAGAATATCCTGCAGCGTGTTGTTCAGCGCGTGCCCCATATGGAGGGAGCCCGTCACGTTGGGCGGCGGGATCACGATGCAGAAAGTCTCGGCCCCCTCGGCCGCACCAGCGCCGGCGACGAAACAGCCAGCCTCCTCCCAGTCCGCATAGATCCGCGGCTCGGCCTCGGCCGCATCAAAGGTTTTGTCCATGGTCTCGGCTCCCAGGCGGGGTTCGGTCGCGAGGGGGTGTAGCGCGCAAAACGCGACGCGAAAAGGCCCCCGCGTAAACCGCGGCGGCGGGCGAAGGCGGGTTTATCGGTCGTGAGGCGGGGTCAGTCTCGCTCGCGCAGCAGGCGAGAGACTTCGGCCTGAATCAACGACTGCACATTGCGCGAGATGTTCATCCCCGTCTCGCCCATCAATTCGTCGCGGACGACTTGGCGCATGGCCTCATCGCCGCCGCGGGCGTTCAACTCCTCACGCACGATGCGGCGGATCATGTCCTCGAGTGCGGCTTCGTCGATCACGACGGCCTCGTCATCCTCGGGGTCATCGGCGCGCGGCGGAGGCGGTGGAGTCGCGCTGGCACGCGGCAGTTCCATGGGATCTGCGGGGCGCGGCGGCTCTGGCTTGGGGGGCAGGCTGGGCTCCCGCGGCTCGCGCCCGGCCCCAGAGAGCGGATTGTCGTCGGTGAGCTTGCTGAAATCGACGCGCATGTTCGGGGTCAAGGGCAACGCGCTGTCATCCTCGGCTGCATCGGCCCCGGCGCGGCCTTGGCCAATGGGGGTGCCGAGAGCCATAGGCTGATCCTCCGCCCCGTCCGGCACGGCGCCATCGGCACCGTCTTTCTTATCCGATCCGATAATGCGCCGAATGGACGACAGCACGTCGTCCATAGACTTCCTGTTTCCGCCACTGCTCATGGTTCTGATCCTGCTCTTTCGAATTCCTGGCGTCGGTGGAGGATTATTCCACAGATCAGGGGCGATAGGAAAGTGACCAGACCGTATCGTCGCTCGGATCATAGCCAAAGTTGCGGTTTCGCACGCTGTCATAATAGCGCCCGGCGGGCGGCGGCTCCCCAATATCGAGCCCGAGATGATCAATTGTCAGCAAACCGAGTGAAGCCAGGACCTGATAGGCCGCAACGTACTCATCGCGCTGAGCGCTGATCAGGCTGGCGCGTGCATCGAGCACCTCTTCTTCGGCATCGAGCACATCGAGCGTGGTCCGCGCGCCAACCTTGGCCTCTTCGGTCACACCCTCGAAGGCCAGCTGAGCTGCGCGGACCTCGAGCCGGCCGGCGCGGATCGAGGCCCGTGCCACCTCTAGGTTCGACCAGGAAATGCGGGTGTTGCGGATGGCGTCCCGAACCGCGGTGATGATCGAGGCCTCCGCGTTCTCTACCAAGGCCTGGGCCTGGCGGACCGCGGAATAGTTCGCCCCGCCCGAATAGAACGGGATCGTAACGTTGACGCCGACCGAGGCGCTTTGCTGCCCCTCGAACCCGTCGTCGAGCGTGTCGAGCTGGCTGAGCGTGCCTGTCAACGTGACCTGGGGCAAGAGTGCACCGATCGCGGCCCGCACATCGAGGCCCGAGGCATCGCGGTTGACCCGCGCGGCCTGTAGGTTCGGCTCGCTCCGCACCGCCATCTGCACGGCGGCATCGAGGGTCGAGGGCAGCTCGGGCAAAGGCGGCGGCGGTGCGAGCGGGCCCGGGGGCCGCCCCACCGCTTCGGCAAAGTTCTCACGGCTGATCTCGAGCTGCCCGCTGGTGGCCGCGAGGTTGCTGCGCGCGCCGGCAAGGGCAGCCCGCGCCTGCTCCACATCCGTTCGGGTGACCTCGCCAACCTCAAAGCGTTCCTGCGCCGCCCGCAGCTGCTCCGAGAGCACGCGCACGTTGTTGTTCGCGACATCCAGCAGGAAGCCATCGCGGCGCACATCCAAAAAGGCGGTCAGCGCGTCGAGCAGCACGGTCTGCTCGGTGGCGATCAGCACCACCTCTTCGACGACGATCCGCTGCTCGGCGGCCTCGGTCGCGTTCTCGACCTGCCCCCCGGTGTAGAGCGGCTGCGAGGCGGTCAGCGACAGCGTGGTCGGGAAAACTGCATTATCGGCATCCTGCGCCTCGGCCTCGAGCCCAAAGGTGCCCGTCACGTTCAATCGACCGGCCGCGCGCGCCTGCACCGCCAATTCCGAGGCCGATTTGATATTGGCCCGCTGCGCCGTGATGTCCGGGCTGTTGAGATAGGCCTCGACCATCACATCGGCGAGGCTTTCCGCCCCCCATGCCGGTTTGGCCAGCGTCAGCGCCAGCAACGAGACAGCTGCTGCCGCCCGGAACCCAAAGCCTGTCATGCTGCCCCTCACGCCTCGATCTGCCGTCGTTCGTCCCGTCTCAGAAGCTGAAGTCCGCCGGCCGCGAAAATCCGTCAAGCACCGGCGCTGCAGCATCAAACACGTATCGCTCGGAGAGCGCAGACCCGCTGCGCGTCATCACGCGGCATTGCGATCGGCCGTCGCCCGCAAAGATCGCAACGAGCCGTCCGCCGTCACGGAGCTGGTCGGTCAGCGTCTCGGGCAGCGTCTCGACCGCGCCATTGACAAAGATCACATCAAAGGGCGCATGCGCCGCATCGCCCTCGACCGCAAGCCCTTGGCTGACCACCGCGTTGTCGACCTCGAGATGGGCGAGGCTCTGCTGAGCCTGGCTCGCCAGACCCGCATCGGGTTCGATCGCGATCACAGCCTCGGCCATGCGGGCGATCAGGGCGGTTGAATATCCCGTGCCGGGCGCGATCTCCAGCACCAGATCGCCGTTGCTGATGGCCGCCGCCTCGAGCATCTTGGCCAGAACCCGCGGCTCAAGCAGCA
This sequence comes from Pseudomonadota bacterium, assembly GCA_039187815.1. Classification (GTDB taxonomy): domain Bacteria; phylum Pseudomonadota; class Alphaproteobacteria; order Rhodobacterales; family Rhodobacteraceae; genus Thermohalobaculum. The sequence continues at coordinate 3,488 of JBCCZI010000160.1, forward strand.
CACGCCCCGCCGCAACCTCGATCTCGACCCCGGCATAGGCGACCGCGCGCTTGGTCCGAGGCACGAACTGCTCGCGCGGCGCCCACAGAAATGCGTCGATGATCGGGTAGCGGGTGACGTCAGAGGGACGGATCTGGCAATCCACCATGGCCGTGCGCGCCGTCTCCGTCTGCGTCATCGCTCTGACCCGTCTTTGATTTCGCTCCCAAAGGCTTGCCACAAAGCCCGAAGCCGCGCAACTGAGCACGTGGCCGCTGGCCCTCACTGTGACGGCACTGGAGTCGGCGCCCGGGGTGCTTGCCAAACGCCAATGGCCGGATTAAGCGCACCTGCTCCGGGCGACGTGGCGGAGTGGTTTCGCCACGGATTGCAAATCCAGCCAAAACACACCCAGAGTCAAGCGCATCCCCGAAAATCGTTACCCGGACGCATCGAGTGCATCTGGTGAAATTGGTAACGGAAAATCCAAGCATCAAGATTGGATTGAGCGCGAAACTGGCATGTCGCCGCACGAGCGGGCGCAGCTATCGTCAGGCGCATTCGATCTGTTGTTGGCTGACGCAAGTGTGCGCAGCGCCCAGCGCCCTGCGAAGCGCCGACTTCTCTTTGAACGGCAAGCCCTTCCCGCAGGTGCACAATCGCGGTTTCTAAGTTGGGCGATTGTTCAATTCGAGGACGCCATCAGGTTGCGGCTTGCGCTGTACGCCTGCCGCGAGCCCGGCTGCGCGCAGTCCCCCACACAGCCGAGCGCGCCGCCAGGCGTACGGAGTTGGTGGAGAAGATCCGGGTGATCTTCGAAGTGAGCCAGGCGCCGTTATGGAGCGCCCCGAATACACGCAGAGGTACGCGATCGGGGCCCTCGCCTCGCGAAGCGGTGGTGGCCAAGCTGATGCAGGAGAACGGCCTTCGTCCACCGCGCAGAAAGCGCAAGGTACCGATGAAAACCGACAGCCGGCATTCCCATGCGATCGCGCCGACCCTTCTCGAGCGCAACGCCGAGGCTGCCGCGCCCTACACTGTCTGGCTCGCCGACATCTCTTACATCCCAACCGGCGAGGGTTGGCTCTCTCGCCGCGATCAAAGACCCGGCCACAATGGAAATCGTAGGCCCTCTCTCGGCGATCGCAAGCGATCGCCCGTCGGGCAACGGGTCGATGTCGGAACGCCTCCAGAGCACGCTTTGCGATGACGCTCTGAGGATGGGGATCCGGAACCGGCGCGCGCCAAGAGACCTGATCCACCACAGCGATCGCGGCGTGCACTGTGCCTGCGGCGACGACCGCAAGCTGCTCGCGCTCCGAGGGATTACGGCCTCGATGAGCCGCAAGAGCAACTGTCTCGACAACGCCCCGATGATTCACGCTCCGCGCGCGCCGCTTCGCGACGACATCGAGATCCTCTACAACCGCCGGCGCCGAAACTCGACCATCGGCGACCGGGTACCAGCCCTAGCGAGGACGGACATGGTCACAGCATGGGCTGCATAGATGAAGAACGCTCTGGTCTGCCAAAAGGGAGCAAGGTCACGGTGCGGACAGCTGGCAGTTCGGACGCGCACAAGAGGCACGGATGGACTGGATTCTGGCGACTTGGAGCTGTGATCGGAGACGCCATCCCGGCCAGCGCGGCTCCTGGATGGCGCGGGAGCAGAGCCCGATCGGTTCGCGGATCGCGTGGCCGGTCCTGACTGTCAAGCGAACACTGCGAACTGCGTACGAGACCGCGCCTTCTGAGCTTCGGATGCTGGCCCGACGGACCAGCGCACGCGACTTTCGCGCCAAGCATCGGCCCATGCTCGGCGAAGCGCCGACCCTCGAAAAGATCGCTGAGGGCGGGGAGTTCCGCCATGGCGCCATAGCGGAGGCAGCTGAGACCTATTCAGTCGAGACATTCGGCCGGATCATTTCGATTTCGAGGCAGGCATTCGTCAACGACGATATCGGCGCGTTCACGGACCTCTCGCGCCGGCTCGGCGTTGTGGCGCGCAGTTTCGAGAACGCGCAAGTCGTCGCAAAGTTGGTGGCGAACCCGGCCATGAGCGACGGCGCAACGCGGTTCGATGAGACGGCGCACGACAACGCCAAGGCTGCCGGTGGCAGCCTGGACGCGGACCTCGCCGCCGCCCGGCCCGCCATGCGTCGGCAGACCGGCCTCTCCGCCGATCTGATCGACGTCACCCCCCGCTACGTGCTGGTCCCGCCCGACCTCGAGACCAACATGCAGAAGAAGTTGACGGCAATTCAGGCGCAGGCCACCGAGAACGCAAACCCCTTCTCTGCCCTCACACTGCTGGTCGAGCCCGGCCTCTCGGCGGCGGCGCAATGGTATGTCGCGGCTGATCCGGCGACCATCGACAGCCTCGAGTACGCCTATCTTGAGGGCGCCCCTGGGCCGCAGATCGAGAGCCGGGCGGGTTTCGAAGTCGGCGGCATTCAGATCTGCGTTCGGCTCGATTTCGGCTGTGGCTGGGTCGACCATCACCGCTGGTTCCGTGTCGGCTGATGGCGATCGGGGTCACCGAGCTCGAAACCATGCGGGACGCGCTGATCCGCGCCTGCGCGTCTGGTGCGCGGGCCGTCGAGGTGGATGGTCGGCGCATGGGGGCGAGGCAAGGCGGCGCATGCGAGCGCTTCAAGCACGGGCAAAGCGGCCATGAACAGAACGAGACCAGAACATAAACCTGATTACGCGGGTGATAACTCCTTGACGGACCAACCGCTAAAATCTAGTGAGGGCGGGCATTTGGCGACGTGGCGGAGTGGTTACGCAGCGGACTGCAAATCCGTGTACGCCGGTTCGATTCCGGCCGTCGCCTCCAGGACTTAGCATATTCACTCTACCCCCCGTTTGCCAGCCGTTTGCCAAGCGCGCTCCAACAGAACGAGAACATCGTCTGCTTCTGCGGGCACGATCGCGGCGTAGGCCTCGATGACGTTCTGGGAGTAACGGAGCGACCAGCCCATAGCGGTCGCGATCTGGTTCAGGCTCGCATCGGCGCGCAGCAGCCGCGTCGCTGCGGTCCCCCGCATGTCCTGCAAGCGAAGGTGCTCGGGAAGCCCGGCCTTCTCCTTCCATTGCCGCAGCCCCTCGGACGCACGGTGGGGCGTCAAAGCGGCGCCTCTGGCGTTGGTGAGGACCAGGAGCCGCCCAGCCGGGGTCGCCTCCACCATGGCGCGCATGGCGGGCGTGACGGGGATGCTGGCCACCCTGCCCCGCTTCGCTGTCCGGATCTGGATCGTGTTGCCGGTGATGTGCTGGCGCCCGAGCGTGATCAGGTCTCCGACCCGGAGCCCGGTCTCGGAGGCAGCGATGGCGATCCGCGCCACCCACTCCGGCGCGACGCGGCAAAGCTGGTCGATCTGCTCGGGCGTCCAGATGATCTCCGATCGGTCTGACCGGTAGAGCTTCTTCATCCGGTGGCAGTGGTGGATCTTGAGCTTGCCGACGTCGTCGACAGCCCAGTTCAGGATCGCCGTCGCGACCGTCGCCGCGTAGTCGTACTGCTTCGGGGAATGCGCCCATTGCGAGCGCCACTCAGCGACCTCTGCCCGGCTCTCAGGGTCTTCGAAGATCTCCGCCGGATCGTCCTTGAACTCGTCCGCAAGGCGCAGCGCCCACTTCCGATAATCGGCGCGCGTCCGCTCGCGCTTGGCCTTGAACTCGGCGCTGTCGAGGTAGTCGTCCACCAGATCGGCGGCAGAGTACTCGCCTGACCGGACGGGTTGGGCGCAGGCGGCAAGCGCGGCGAAGTAGGCCGGGGAGTTCTCTTTGATGTCGCTGGTGGACTTCCAGAACAGCGGCCCGCCCCGCCACGCATAGTGGTAGCGCACCCGGGTTCCGTCCCGGAGCTTCGACGTCGTGCGCCGGATTTCGGTCGCATCAACCCCCACGGCGGCGTCTCCGCTTCTCGACGGCCGAACCCTCTGGCGTTTCCGTGGTGGCATTCCCGATTCCCTGCGCTTCGTTGAGTCGATAGCGTACTAGCTCAGGGTCATAGTAACCGGCCCGGCCGGGGACCGGGGTGATATTCATCGCCTTGAGAAATGCACGGAACGAGCCGTGCGGCCGGGAGTACCCCAGCGCCGCAGCAAGTTCTTCTGAGTGCATCAGGCGAACGGCCATCAGCCTCGCGCCGCCTGGCGCGTCATGGGCTCCGAGCGGGTCATTCGCGGGGCTCCGGGGGCTCGGTGGGAACCGCCTGATCCATCGGGCGCCTCTGCCATTTCGGTTTTCCTCCGGGCGTGTGCCGCAGAAAGATGCCTTCATGGTGAGCGGGAACAACCACGTCCTCACCGTGCAAGCTGTCGTAGATGGCGCGCCGCCACTCGACGCTGTGCAACTGGTAGGGCAGCGGTTTGCCAGGAAGCATAAACCACC
>JBCCZI010000161.1:0-7722 GCA_039187815.1 Pseudomonadota bacterium
AAGGCCGAGATGGCCTGACACCGAGAACGACCCCGAAGACCATCACCGCCAGCATTCCGCCGCGCCCCAATCACCGGGGAACCGACGTCTGACGTTCAAAGCCACGGCGCAAACCGAGTTGATAGAGGTCCTCAGCTGCGCAGCACCCCGAAACCCTTTGAAATCCCGGGCGGCAATGCCTTCGTCAGCCCCTCAGCCCAGGTGTTCGTCATCGTGATCACAAGGGACCTGTTCTCCGGCACTCCGCAGATGAAAAGCGATGGGACCGTCCAGCGCAGGTTCGTGACCCGCGGGTCTTGGGCGCTGCACCCGATTCCGAACGGCGGCAATCCCAAGCTGCAGCAGTTCTTTGCCAGCCCACGCAAAGGGCGCAACTTTGGCTATGGCGCCACCCCCTGCGCGGGCTTTCGCCGGCAACCGGGCGTCAAGAATGGCTCGCGTGGTGCGCGGTCTGCGCAAGGCGGCCGTCGGCAGAGTATCAGATCGACATCGCGGCGCTCTTTCCGGATCGCAGAACCGGCGCGATCCGGGCGGTGGCGTGACGGTGGCGTGGCCGCTGCGCTGCCATTTGGAGATCGGGTTCGGCCAGTGCGGGCAGTCGACCCAGCGGCCCGGTCAGGCGGAGGGCGCCTCCTCGATGCTGATGACCGGCTCCATGGCGTTCAGCTGCTCGGTCGAGAGGTGGCAGCTGATCACATGGCCGTTGCCCATATCCTTGCGGGGCAGGGGGCCTTGATCGCAGGTGCCCTTCATGAAGTAGCGGCAGCGGGTCTGGAACGGGCAGCCCTGGGGGCGATTGAGCGGCGAGGGCAGCTCTCCCTCCAGCACCACATGGCGCTTCTTCACATGGGTGTCGGCGATCGGCACGGCGGACAGCAGCGCCTCGGTATAGGGGTGATAGGGCGGCTGGAAGATGTCCTCGGTCTTGCCCTGCTCCATGATCTCGCCGAGATACATCACCACGACCCGGTCCGAGAGATAGCGCACCACTGAGAGATCATGGCTGATGAAGAGCATCGTGGTCCGACTCTCGCGCTGGATGTCCGTCAGCAGCTTGGTGACCGCCGCCTGCACCGAGACGTCGAGCGCCGAGACCGGCTCGTCCGCCACCACCAGCTTGGGTCGCCCGGCAAAGGCGCGGGCGATGCCGATGCGCTGCTTTTGCCCGCCAGAGAGCTGGCGCGGCATACGCACGGCGAATTCGCGCGGCAGCTTCACCAGATCGAGCAGCTCCAGCATGCGGTTCCAGCGGTCCTGATCGCTGTCGCCGATCTCGAACATCTCGAGCACCCGGCAGATCTGGTCGCCGATGGTCATCGAGGGGTTCAGCGTGTCGAACGGGTTCTGGAACACCATCTGGACCTGGGAGACCGTGGAGGGTCCGCGCTTTTCGACGGGCATCTGGCCGAGCTCGGTGTTGCCGAGGGTGATCTTGCCGTCCGAGGCGGTCTCGAGCCCCATCAGCACCTTGGCAAAGGTCGACTTGCCACAGCCGGATTCGCCCACGATGGCGACCGTTTCGGCCTCGCGCGCCTCGAAGGTCAGCTCCTCGTTCGCCTTGACCGTGCGCTTGTCGCCGCCGCCGAACATGCCGGTTGAGACCGAGTAGTGCTTCTTCAGATGGTCGACCGTCAGCACCACATCGCCGACCTCAATGGCCTCTTCGACCTCGGCGCCCTCGACGTCGGCGTTCCAGTCGATCTCCTCGATGCGCACACAGCGCGAGCGGTGGCGGTTGCCGAGATCGTGCATCTTGACCAGTGCCGCATCGCATTCCGGTTTGAAATGGCTGCAGCGGGGGCCGAAATTGCAGCCCTTGGGCCGCTCATGTGGCAGCGGCAGCTGGCCTGGGATCGCCACCAGCGGGCGCGAGTATTTGTCGGCGCCCGGGATCGGGATCGAGCGGAGCAGGCCCTTGGTATAGGGGTGCTGCATGTTGTTGAAGACGGTGTCGATATCGCCTTCCTCCACGGCCTCGCCGCTGTACATCACCGTGATGCGGTCGCAGGTCTCGAGGATGAGCCCCAGATTGTGGGAGACGAAGACCATCGAGGTGCCGAAATCCTTGGCCAGATCCCCGATCAGCTCAACGATGCCGGCCTCGACGGTCACGTCCAAGGCGGTGGTCGGCTCGTCCAGCAGCAAGAGCTGCGGTTTCGAGAGCAGCGCCATGGAGATCACCACGCGCTGCTGCTGTCCGCCCGACAGCTGGTGCGGATAGGCGCCCAAAATGCGGTCCGGATCGGGCAGGCGCACCGCGTCCACCATCTCGGCGGCGCGCTTCATGGCGTCGTCTTCCGAGATCTCCTCGTGGATTGTCAGCACCTCGGCCAGCTGTTTGCCGATCTTCATGGCCGGGTTCAGCGAGGCCATGGGCTCTTGGTAGACCATCGAGATCTTGGAGCCGCGGATCTGGCGCAGCTCCTCCTCGGACATGGTGGACATGTCGCGGCCGAGGAACTTGATCGAGCCCGACTTTATGCGCCCGTTCTTGCCGAGATACTGCATGATCCCGAGCGAGACGGTGGACTTGCCGCATCCGGACTCGCCCACCAGCCCCATGGTCTCACCGGGCATCACGGTCATCGAGAAGTCCATCACGGCGGGGATCTCGCCCTTGCGGGTGTAGAAGGAGATGTTGAGGTCTTCGATCTCGAGGATCGGCGTGGTGCCGGTCTGGGCGTCGGCTTGTTCGAGCGTGGCTGTCATCGCTGCGTCTCCCTTGTCTCGGTACCCCGCTCCGCCGGGGAACGGGTCGCGCTCCCGCCCGCCCACCCCGCGCGACCCGTCGCCGGCGGAGCGGGGGTGGGCCGCGGTCAGTCCTTCAGGCTCTCCTCGCGCAGGCCGTCGGCCATCAGGTTTAGGCCGAGCACCAGCATCATCAGCGCCAGCGCCGGGAAGAGCGCCATATGGGCGGTCTCGGCGAGGCGGACGAACTGGCGGCCGTGGTTGATCATGCTGCCCCAATCCGGGCTCTCGGGTTCGAGGCCGAGGCCGAAGAACCCGAGCGTGCCGAGCAGGATCGTGGTGTAGCCGATGCGCAGGCACAGATCGACGATCAGCGGCCCGCGGGCGTTCGGCAGGATCTCCCACAGCATGATGTACCAGGGACGCTCGCCCCGGGTTTGGGCTGCGGCCACATAATCGCGGGTTTTGATGTCCATGGTCAGGCCGCGGACGATGCGGAAGACGCCAGGCGACGACGCGAACACCACCGCCGCAAACACGTTCAGCTCGTTCGGGTCGAGGCTGAGATTGAGCGGCACGCTGCCGATGGCCGGCTCCCAACCGAAGGCGATCCCGAAATAGATCCAGAAGCCGACGACCATGGTCACGGCCCCGTAGAGCATGAGCCGCTGCTGGTTCTTCTCGTACTTCGTGAACCACAGGATCAGGAGGAAGATGATCGGGAACAGGAAAAAGAAGGCGGCCATGGCGCGCGGGATCGACCAGCCGACCCCCAACCAGCCGAGCAACCAGGTGTCGTATTGCAGCTCGCGGATCTCTGGGGTGACCAGCAGGTAGAAGAGCAGGATCACCGGGAAGGCGAGCACCAGATTGGCCAGGAACGACAGCAAGGCGTCGATCCGTCCGGTATAGTAGCCCGCCGGCAGCCCCAGCGTGATGCCGACCATATAGGCGATCAGCGTCGCGGCCGGCGCGATGATCAGCACGACCTGGGAGCCGTGCACCACCCGGCTGAAGACGTCGCGCCCGAGGTTGTCGCCGCCCCAAAGAAAGGCGATGCCCGATTGCGGGTCGATCCCGCCAAGCGGTGCCTTCTTCATCAGGAAGGCAACGTCGCGCCCGCCCATGGGGGCCACCAGATCCGACAGGATCGCCGTGAACACCCAGAACAGCACGATCATGGCGCCCGCGAGCCCGATGGGCGAGCCGTAGAGCCGCCCGAAGGTGCCGAGCTTTGCGCGGAAGAGAAAGCCCACCACCAGCGTGACCGCAAGCGCGATCCAGACCGGCGAAAAGCGGCTGAATGACTGGATCAGGATCTCTGATCCCGAGAGGGTTTCGATTTCCATGGTCCCTCTCCCCTCAGCTGACCCGGATCCGCGGGTTCAGATAGGCGTACCCGATATCCGAGATGAGCTGGGTCAGCAGCACCACCACCACGGCCACGCAAGAGCAGGCCAACAGCAGATCGATGTCGTTGTTCTCGGCGGCGCGCACGAGCAACCAACCAAAGCCCTTGTAGTTGAACATGGATTCGACGATCACGACGCCAGTCAGCAGCCAGGGGAACTGGAGCATGATCACCGTGAAGGGGGCGATCAGCGCGTTCCGCAACGCATGCTTCAAGACGACCTGTCGGAACTCCAAGCCCTTTAATCGGGCCGTTCGTATGTACTGCGAGGTCATCACCTCGGCCATCGAGGCCCGCGTCATACGCGCGATGTAGCCGATGCCGTAGATCGCCATGGTCATCACCGGCAGGGTGAAGTTCTCGATGGTGATCGATCGGGTCGAGGCGATGCCCTTTAGGATCCCCAGCGACGAGGCGAAGATCACCGTGAAGACGATGCCGGTCACGTATTCGGGCGCCGAGGTCGAGGCGATCGAGGCCACCGACAGCGAGCGGTCGAGGCCTGAGCCCTCGCGCATGCCGGCCAGCACCCCGATGATCAGCGCGCCCGGGACCATCACGACCATCACCCAAAACATCAGGATGCCCGTATAGCCCAGATATTGCGGCAACACCTCGCCGACGGGTTTCTGCAGCCGCAGCGAATAGCCGAAATCTCCCTGGAGCACGCCGCAATACGCCGCGGCCTCTTCGGGTGCCATGCCCTTTTTGATGCATTTGCCCGTGATTTCGCCGTCGACTTCTTTGCGCCAGCCGGGCACCACACCCAGCCACTCGCCATAGCGGGTGAGCATCCCGCCGCTATATCCGTTGTTGTCCAGCCAGCTCGCGACCTGCTCGTCGGTCATTCGCATCGAGCCCTGGGTCTTGGCCAGCTTTTCAAGATTGGCGTCAAGATTGACCATGTAGAAGACGACAAGCGTCAAGCACAGCATGGTCAGCAGGATCGTTCCAAACCTGCGTAAGATGAACAGGAACACAGCGGCGCCTCCCCCTTGGCTTTCTGGTTATGGCTCGAGAGCGCCCAGGCGACGCGCGCGCCCGGACTGGCCGAATGCAGAAAGGGCGACCCGTCTCCGGGCCGCCCTTCACTGGATCAGCTTTCGACCCAGACCTTCTCGAGATGATGCTCGAAGGACTGGTGGATCTCGAAGCTGTGTACCCAAGGATGCTGGTGGCGATACAGCGAGCGCCAATAGGGCTGGATGATGATGCCGCTGTCCTGGAGGATCTTCTGGACTTTGGCCATCACCGCGCGCCGCTTGTCCGGATCGGCGATCGCCATGGCCTCGGCCAGGGCGGCATCGAACTCGGGATTCGCATAGGCGGACTCGTTCCACGCCTCGCCCGAGCGATAGGCGAGCGCCAAAACCTGCACGCCCAGCGGACGGCCGTTCCAGTTGGTGGTCGAGAACGGGTACTTCGACCAGTCATTCCAGAAGGTCGCGCCGGGGATGACGGTCCGCTTGACCTTAAATCCGGCATCCCGCATCTGCGCCGCGATGGCGTCCGTGGTGGCACGGCGCCAGTCGTCGTCGATCGAGATCAGCTCGAACTCGTGGTCGGTCTGGCCGGCCTCGGCCAGCAGCGCCTTGGCGGCCTCGACATCACGGCCGATGGGTGGCAGCTCGGCATACTCGATGTGCATCGGGCCGACATGGTGGTTCTCTGCCGGCTGGCCGTTGCCATCATAGCCAAGCGCCAGCGTGATGGCGTTGTCGCAGGCGAGCTGGCAGGCCTTGCGCACGCGGATATCGTCATAGGGCGGATTGGTCACGTTAAAGCGCGCGACGATGGTGCCGCCGGTGGTGATGTCGTTGCGCTCGAGGCCCACGGCGTCCAGCTGGTCGATGCTGTCGGCCAGCGTCTGGTGGTTGACGTCGACCTCTTCGGACTCGAGCGCCGCGATCATCGCGGTCGGGTCGGTGCCATGGTCGGTCCACTCGACCCGGTCGAGGAAGACATCGCCGCCCCAGTACCCGCTGCGCTTCACCGCAACGGCGCGCACGCCTGGCTGCCACTCGGTGATCTCGAAGGGCCCGGTGCCGTTGTTGAACTGCACGAACAGATCGCCCTTGGGGTCAAAGCTGCGGTGCACGATGGCGGCCGGATAATCGGACATGCCAGGGATCACGGTGATGTCCGGCGCGTTCAGCGTCAGCTTCACCGTCATCGGGTCGACGACCGTGATGGCGCCGGCGCGGGCCTTGTTGGTGTCGGCATCGATCAGCGCGGCCATACGACCGGCCATCGAGTTGCCCTCGACCTCCTTCTCGCACCAGCGCTCGAGATTGAAGGCCACGTCCTCGGCGGTGAAGTCGTCGCCATTGGCCCATTTGACGCCCGGGCGCACGTTCAGCGTGAACTCGGTGGCGTCGTCATTGGCCTCCCAGCTCTCGAGCAGCCAGGGCGAGAACGTGAAGTCCCGGTTCCAGCGCACGAGATATTCGAGCGACTGGCGCGCCACATTGCCCATCTCGGACCAGTCGAAGGTCCGCGGGTCCTTCAGCTCCTTCACCTCCATCGAGATCCGCAGCGTGCCGCCCGATTGCGGGTCGGCTGCCACAGCAGCGGTGGGCAGCGCGAACCCGCCCAGCGCCGCCGCGCCGGCTGCTGTCACGCCCACGCCCATCATCGAGGCGAGGTACTCACGCCGGCTCATCTCGCCGCGGCGCAAGGTTTCGACGAACTGCTCGGCCATCGGATGCAGCGAGCGGTCCGTCATCATCATCTTGGTCATGTGAGTCTCCCAACCCTGTCGGGGTGTTGATTGTTATGAATTTGACCTAAACATGCCCAAACGGCGCGGCCAAGGTCTATTTGGCCCCATTTTGCGTTTTGAAGGCGACATTTTTTGTCGCTGGCAGAGGCTGCTTGTGCCGGTGTTCCCGATCGGACCGGGGCGCCTCAGTTCCATGCGGAGCGGGTGGCCTTTCTGTCCGGGCTCTGTCCGGGCGCGCGGCCGAGCGGCGGCTTGTCCGTTGGCGCAAAAGTCCGAAAAGAAGACTTGAGCGCATTTTGCAAACGGGGTACCGTAAACCGGGTTTATGTGGCGTGAGGGCATCATGATTGGCTTTGCTCGGTCTGTTGCGGTTTGCGCCGCTTTGCTGTCTCCGACGGCAGGGGCGGTCACACTCGATTTCGAGTCTTTGGCGTCCGAGTTTAGCGTTGGTGTTGGGCGAACGTATTCGGAGGACGGCTTTACGCTCTCGGTGGTTGGTGGTGGCGGCGCTGGTTTTGTTGTAATGGGACAAAATCAAGCCCCATATACAGGTTCCACGGCGCTATACTTGAATCTCTTGAATATCACAGCCGTTTTGACCCAAGATGACGGTGCGTCTTTTTCAATATCCGAGATCAAACTCTCGCCGTTGAACGGTATAGCGGTGACTGTTTCGTTCCTCGGCACGCTTTCCGATGGGGGAACGGTGTCGCAGGCGTTCACGACCGCGGACGGTTTCACGCTGCAGACCTTCGAGTTCGACCCGAGCTTCACCGACCTGGTCACGCTGGAATGGGATCAGGTGTCTCCCGCTCATCAGTTCGACGACCTGGTGGTGACCAGCGATGTGGCGGCTGTCCCGCTTCCCCCGACGCTCCTGCTACTGCTCGGCGGCTTGGGG
>JBCCZI010000162.1:0-7699 GCA_039187815.1 Pseudomonadota bacterium
GCCATGACGGGTTGGCGGCCGTGCTCCAGAACGACCTCGGGCTCGATCGGCACTCGGGCATCCTCGTCGTCTTCCGCCCCAAGCGCGGCGATCGGATCAAGGTGCTGACCTGGGATGGCACAGGGCTCGTGCTCGCCTCCAAGCGCCTCGAGGACGGACGCTTTGCCTGGCCGGCGATCCACGACGGCGTGATGCGGCTCAGCCGGGCGCAGTTCGAGGCGCTCTTCGAAGGCCTCGATTGGCGGCGCTCCCGAACCAGCGCCCTGGGCGCTCCGATATCTGTGGCCTCCGCGCCCGGGGCGCCTCCTCGCTTCTCGTCCGTCAGTCGACACCGCATCGGCTCTCAATACGCCGTCCGCGATGTCTCAGCAGACCCTGGGGCGGGGGAGCGGTCAACGACCCAAGCGTCGCCGAAATACCCTTCTCAGAGCACCCAAGTACCGGTCTGGTAGGCGTTGGTGTCGGGAGCGTTCGCGGGATGGAAGGGCGCGGCGGTTGCAGCCGCGCCCAGAGCGGCCCCAACCACCCTCAGCAGCCCCGTCGGGTCCAAAGCCAGCTTAGCCAGGCGCCAATCAAAATCCCACTGCTCTTTACATACCTGCTTCTCGACTGTATCCGCGAGCTCGACTTCATGATTTTTTTGGGTCCTTTGGTAGCGTAAAAAACCAACATGCAGCCGTTACTTCGACCATCGCTTCGCCGCCGCCTTCCTGGCGATCGCCGAGCGCCGCTCGGGCGTGAGCTTGGACGCTCGAGCTTTACCGCCCTTCGCCCCAAGCGCATTTGGCCGCCAGGTCCTTCCCGTCGTTGGTGTCGTACTCTTCCTCGCCCGTCGCGATCCGCATCACCTTCAGGGCGTTCACGACGACATTGGCCGGGCTCTTCTGGCCTCTCGGTCACTTGGGCATCAATCATTCCTCTCATCAAGGCGCCGAGTGTGCACCTCGGTGCGCTCTCAAAGATGTATAAACCGTTGGCGATCTCAATCGGTCCATCTGCCAAAGCCATCGCGTCGGCGCGTTTGAAGACCCGCATCAAAATCCGCGATCGTCTCGCGAAACAACGCCGCGTCCATTTTGCGCTCACGTTTCATTTCATCGGACTTGCCCATTACGTTCAAATAAATGCTCCTCGCAAGGCAATGAGGGGTCGGAGGAAGGGGGCGATACCGCGGTCTGATGCGGTGGATTTAAAACTGATGCACTTTCGACAATCAGGCAAGGTTTTCGCTCCCTGCGCCAAATGCCCGCGCCTGGGTCTTTGACCGCGCAGCCCCGGTGAAATACGCCCGAGGCCGCGCGGCTGGTCAGAGGCCGAGAGCCGTTTGGGTCTCGCCTGCGACGATGCCGTTTTCCGTAAAGCCCTGATCGCGCTGGAAACTGCGCACAGCCCGGTCCGTGCCAGATCCAAAGACGCCATCCGGCGTGCCCACATCATAGCCAAGCGAGTTGAGGGCGATCTGCACCGCCTTGACCCGGTTGCCCCGCATCATTGGCGAGGTCAGGAAAATTGGCCCGTCGCCATCGGACGCGGCGGGCGCTGCGGCCGGAACGGTGGATTGCGAGGCCACAGCCTCTTCCGACTCTTCCTCGGACGAGACGATCTCATAGACCCGCCTTTCCTCATAGACTGTGGAGCGATAGAGCACCCCATCGCATTCATAGAGCGTCTCGTCCTCGTATTTGACCTCTTCGCACTCTTTGTCGTCCGGCAGATTGTCGATGAAGACCAAGGTCGAGCCCACCAGAGCCGCCGTGAAGTACCATCCCCAGGCCGGGTTGTAGTAGTAGCTGCCCCAGGCCCAATGCGGGGGGCGTGGATACGGCGGGCGGTAATAGGGCGGACGCCAGCCCGGCGGGCGCCAATGGGGCGGCCGGTAGTGCGGCGGCCGGTAGCCGGGCGGTCGAACCCCCGGTCTGCCGGGACGCACCGGGCGGTTGCCAGCGATGGGCCGGTTCGGGCGCACACCGGGGTTTGGGCGCACACCGGGCTTGGGCCGGACCGCGGGCTTGGGACGATTGGGCCGGGCGACAACTGCCGGCTTGGGACGCGCCGGGCGGGCGGCCGGTCCAGGCTTGGGGCGGGGCCTCAGTTTCGCGCCTCCCGCTGGGCGGCTCGGGCGCGCCTTGAACCCACCACCACCCCGATGGCCGCCGCCGAAATGTCGGCCGCCGCCACCGCCGCGCGCGGCGCGCCCGCCACCGCGGCCGCCAAATCCCGCCTCGGCCGAACTGACGCCGAGCTCGAGCCGGGTGATCCGCTCGGGCGCGGTCATCAGGCCGAGGAGAAACACAGCTCCCGCCAAGATGGCGGTCTTCCAGGTCATCAGGCGGATCATTGCGCGCCCTCCCCTTCGGCCCGAGCACCGCCATGGATGCGCTCGCGCTCGGTTGGCACAAGGCTCGGCATCGTCGCCTTCACATCATCCTCGTGAGGCTCAAAGGTGAAGACCGCATCCTCGGGCGCTTCGAACGTCCAGTTCAGCATATGGGCACGGTATTGCGGCCAGCCCTGCTGGTGCGGATCGGTGCTCACCAGCATGATGGGCACGGGCTGCTCCGGATCGGTCGAGATCCAAAGCTGCCAGTCCTCGTCATACTCGGTGAAGGCGAGATGATGCGCCTCCCGCCCCGCCACCAACGTCGTGCCGAGGTAAGCCGCCCCGTCGAGATCCTCGACAGCGGTCTTGCCGAGCTCGGCGCTCATCAGGGTCCAGACCGGCACATGGGCGCCGGTCCGGTTGCGCACCGCGTCGAGCAGCGCTTCGAACCCGTCGGGGAAGGGCGCGGTCGCATAAAACCCCTCTTGGGGCGCCGCCACGGTGAACTCGGCGCCGTCGTAGTAGTATTCGCGCACCCCGGAGCCGCGTTCCGCCACGCCAAAAAACCCCTGGTCGCGCACCAGCAGGTTCGAGCCCGAGCGCACGAAGGTGACTTTCTCGCGCCCCTCGATCACCTCGTCGAAGCTCACGAACCAGTCGAAGGACAGGATGGGCTGCTGCGTCAGAAACTCTGCGCTCTCCTTGGCGATCTCCATGGCCACTGGGTCGAGCCGATCGTCGGCCTCAGCCAGGGCCAACCCGGGCACCCCGAGCAGCATGGCCGCGGCCAGCCGCGCTCGTCGAAATCCGGTCATTCCCGTCTCCCCTGTCTCTTTCTCTTTGGGTCGGGTTCCGGGAGCGCGGATCGCCGATCTGCGTGCTCTAGGCCACCCGTGCTCGACAGTAAGCACCAAGTCCAGAATAAATCAAACCACAGTTCTCCAACGCTTGTCGATCGGTCATCCGCCCTGATCGTCAAGCCATCTTTGGCGGGTGATGCGAAATCCCGGAATATCGTGGCCATAGGCGCGGATCAGGCCGAGCTCGCGCAGGCCGCTTTTCCGCAGCACGTGGCGCGAGGCCGCGTTGTTCGGGTCAATGGTGCCGGCGACCACATCCAAGGGCGTCTCCTCAAAGGCAAAGCGCAGCATGCGCCGGCAGGCCTCGGTGGCATAGCCCTTGCCCCAGGCGGATCGCTTGAGGGTGTAGCCGACCTCGATATCGCCCTCCGGGATGCCCTCGCCCTGCACCAGATCCCAGTCGGTGTCGTCCAGCTCCACCGGCATGGGCAGCAGCAGGGCGGTGCCGATCTTTTCGCGGCTGGCCTTGTCGCGCAGCATCCAAATGCCGATGCAGCCGCCGCCGCAGCGCCGGGTGACGATGGGCATCTCCTCAGCCAGTTCCGCTTCGGAGTAGGTGCGGTACGAGACGTATCTCACGACCTCCGGATCGGTCCACAGCGCGATGGCCAGATCGACATCGTCCAGTTGCAAAGGACGAAACTCCAGCCGTTCGCTCTCAAAGACCAGGTTCATGACGGCCTCCCGTTGCCCGTAGTCGCCGTTGGTCATGGCCTGATTCTCAGTGCGGTTCCAGATGCGATGGGCGCTTGCTTTTGTGTACACTTTGTGCACACATTGCCGTCTGGAGGGCTGCTAATGCAAAAGAGCTCCAAAGACCACTGCTTCGAGGATCTCAAGCGGCGGATCCTGACCACGGATCTGCCGCCGGGAGGCGACTTGGACGAGGCGACGCTCTCGGCCCTTTACGGCATCTCGCGCACTCCGCTTCGCGAGGTGTTGCAACGGCTGGCGGGCGAAGGCTTCGTCCGGCTAGAGACCAATCGCGGGGCCAAGGTCGCCTCGATGAACCTGATCGCCATGCGGACCTTCTTCCAGACCGCGCCGATGGTCTATGCCAATATCGGGCGGCTGGCGGCCGAGAACCGCACCACCGAGCAGATCGAGGATCTGACGGCCACCCAGCGCGATCTGACCGCCGCGATTCGGCGCGGCGACGTGACGGCGGCTGCTCTCAGCAACCACGCCTTTCACCACGTGATCGGGCAGATGGCGCACAACCCGTATCTGATGGCTTGTCTCGAGCGGTTGCTGATCGACCACACGCGCCTCAGCCAGACCTTTTATCGCGCGACAGGCGCTGAGGATCAGGCCCGGATCGGCACCGCTGCCAGCCAGCACGACGCGCTGATTGCGGCGATCTCTGCAGCCGAGCCCGACCGGGTGATCGCTCTGACGCTCCAGCACTGGGACCTGTCGCGCGACCGCATGGAGCGCTTTGTGCGCCCGGACCCGCTGCCCGTCGATGTGATCTCGCAAAAGGACCCGCACCATGCGCTTTGAGGGCATCTACACCCCCATTGTCACGCCCTACTACGACGACCACAGCCTAAACGAACCGGCGCTGGCCGAAACCGTCGAGCACCTAATTTCGGCGGGTGTCCACGGGATCATCTTGGCGGGCACGACCGGGGAATACTATGCCCAGACGCACGAGGAGCGGATCGCGTTGATGCCGCGGCTCAAGGCGATGATCGCGGACCGGGTCCCGATGATCGTCGGCACCGGGGCGATGCGCACCGAGGACAGCGTGCTCTATGCCGAGGCGGCCAAGCGCGCGGGCGCCGATGCGCTGCTGGTGGCGACCCCGCCTTATGCCTATCCGACGGGGCGCGAGATCGCGCTCCATGCGCTCGCTATCGATCGGGCCGCCAACCTGCCGGTGATGCTCTACAACTATCCCGGCCGGATGAGTGTGAACATGGACGAGGAGTGCCTCGACCGCCTGGGTCGCTCGCCAAATTTCTGCGCCATCAAGGAGAGTTCTGGCGATCCCAATCGGCTGCATTTGCTCGCGCGGGACTATCCTCATATCGCGCTGTCGTGCGGGATGGATGACCAGGCGCTCGAGTTCTTTGCCTGGGGCGCGCGGAGCTGGGTCTGTGCCGGCTCGAATTTTGCGCCCGAGGCGCATATCGCGCTCTACCGGGCCTGTGCGCTCGAGGGCGACTTCACCAAGGGCCGTGCAATCATGTCGGCCATGCTGCCGCTGATGCGCGTGCTCGAGCAGGGCGGCGCGTTCATCCAGTGCATCAAACATGGGCTGACCTTGCGCGGGATCCCCGCCGGGCCGCCGCGCCGGCCGCTGCAGCCGCTGAACAAGGACGACCGGCGCGCGCTCGAAGAGGTGATCCGCACCATGACCACCACCATCGCCGCCATCGAGGGGACCGCATGACCGAGCTTCTGACCCGGGCCGAATACGGCGCCCTTGCCGCCGATCTCGATCTGCCGGCCGCGCCCTTTGTCGATGGCAAGTTCCGCTCGGGCACGGGTCCTGCCCTGCCGACGGTGAACCCCGCAACCGGCGAGACGCTGACCACCATCGCCTCGGCCAGCGCGGAGGATGTTGATTTCGCCGTGGCCAAGGCGCGCGAGGCGTTCGAACAGGGGCACTGGGCCCGCCTTCACCCCTCGGCGCGCAAGGACGTGCTGATCAAGCTCTGCAAACTCATCACCCGCCGGCGTCACGAATTGGCGGTGATGGAGAGCCTCGAGTCAGGCAAGCCCATCCGCGATTGCGAGACCATCGACATCCCCGAGACGATCCACACGATCAAATGGCACGCCGAGGCGATCGACAAGATCTATGACCAGACCGGCCCGGCGGGTGACGATGCCCTGTCGGTGATCGTACGCGAGCCCGTGGGCGTGGTCGCCGCGGTTCTGCCCTGGAACTTCCCGCTGCTGATGTTTGCCTGGAAGATCGGGCCCGCGCTGGCCGCGGGCTGCTCGGTGATCGTGAAGCCGGCCGAGCAGACCTCGCTGACGGCGCTGCGCGTGGCCGAGCTGGCCCATATGGCCGGCGTGCCGCGGGGTGTGTTGCAGGTGCTGCCGGGCGACGGGCCTACGGTCGGAGAGCCGCTCGGCCGGCATATGGGCGTCGACATGGTCAGCTTCACCGGCTCGACCGAGACGGGGCGGCGGTTCCTTCGCTATGCCGCCGACAGCAACCTCAAGAAGGTGGTGCTGGAATGCGGCGGCAAGAACCCGGCGGTGGTGCTGGAGGATGCGGAGAACCTCGATCACGTGGCCAGCCATCTGGTCACGGCCGCCTTTTGGAACATGGGCGAGAACTGCTCGGCCGCCTCGCGCCTGATCGTGCACAAGGCGGTGAAGGCGCCGCTGATGGAGCGCATCGCCGCGCGTCTGCGCGACTGGAAGACCGGCGATCCGCTGGACCCGGCCAACCATCTCGGCGCCTTGGTCGACCCGGCGCATTGCGCCAAGGTTGCGGGCTATCTGCGGGCCCCCGATGCGCCCGACGGCCCCTTTGTCACGCCAAAGGTCTATGAGCTGACCCGCGATGAGCCGTTGGCCCGAGAGGAGGTCTTTGGCCCCATCCTCGGCGTCCTCGAGGTCGCCTCGACCGAGGAGGCCATCGCGCTGGCCAACGACACGGCCTATGGCCTCGCCGCCAGCGTCTTCACCGCGAACGCCCGCACAGCGCTCCGCGCGGCGCGCGAGATCCGCGCCGGCACCGTCACGGTCAACTGCTACGGCGAGGGCGACATCACGACGCCCTTCGGCGGCTACAAGCAATCGGGTTTTGGCGGGCGCGACAACGGCCTGCATGCCCATGACCAATACACCGAGCTCAAGACGATCTGGATCGACCTCAGCGATCCGCGCGAGGGGGATGTGGTCGTATGACGACGCTCGAGAAACCCGCGCGCCGGGGCCGCGGGGCGCGCAAGGCGATCCGCCAGACCCGCGATGTGACCATGCTGCCAGCGCTCCGCCGCCGCCTGCCGCTGGTCGAGCCCATGTCGCCCGAGGAGATCGCCCGCATCGACGCGGCCTCGATGCAGATCCTCGAGACGGTGGGTGTGGTCTTCCGTGACCCGGTCGCGCTGGAAGACTGGCGCCGGGCCGGGGCCAAGGTGGTGGGCGAGACGGTCTATATCGACCGCGCCCAGGTGCGCGAGTTGATCGCCACGATCCCCGAACGCTTCACCTATCACGCGCGCAACCCGGCCAACGCCCTGCCCTTCGGCCAGGACCACGCGATCTTCGTGCCGATGACGGGCGCGCCGTTTCTCCGAGACCTCGAGGACCGCCGGCGCAACCCGACGCTCGAGGATCTGGCGACCTTCCACAAGCTCGCGCATATGCTGCCGGCGCTGCATTCGAGCGCGCACCACATCGTCGAGCCCTATGACCACCCGATCAGCCAGCGGCATCTGCGGATCACCTATTCCTCGATGAAGCACTCGGACAAGACGTTCATGGGCATGACCACCAGCCCCAAAAACGCCGAGGACGTGCTGGAGATGTGCGCCATCCTGTTCGGCGAGGC
>JBCCZI010000163.1:0-7694 GCA_039187815.1 Pseudomonadota bacterium
CGAGCTGAACACGCCAATGCGGCGTAATGTGACCCGCGATGACGTGGGCAAGGCCGGGCTCTATCTGGTCTCGGATCTGTCCTCGGGTGTCACCGGGGAGTGCCACCATGTCGACTGCGGCTATCATGTGGTCGGCATGAAAGCCGAGGACGCCCCAGACATCGCGCTCGACCGCGGTTGATGAGCACCAGTGCGCCGGGGCTATCAGGCGCGAGAGAGCGCCGCGCAGGCGGGAGCGCTGCTTGGCGGGCGTGCTGCCCGCGGCGGACGGCCAACCTTGCGCGGCGTTGCTTGGGGTAGGCCGCCGGTGTCGCACTCCACCCCGCCCATTCCATCAGCGTCAGTCGAGCCAAAGGGGGTTGGACCACGCCCGATGGCCCGCCCCGTCCACGACCACAAGGCGCAACCATCCATGCTCGCGAAACCGCGTGAGCGGGATCTCAGCCCGGGTCAGGCTGCGACCGAAGACCGCCGTGGACGCTGAACTCTGGCCCAACGCGATCACCTGCGTCGCCGGAGAGCAATGCACACGGATAGTCTCGGCTGTCACCTCGACGTCATGCAATTGCGGGCCCGTCGACGAATAGTATGCCCCGTCCTTCAGCGCCTCCAACAAGGCCTCGGGCATGTTCTCTTCGGCCTTGACCATGACCCAACCGCCGAAGTGGTCCGGCGCACTTCCTACGAAATGCGCATCATCGGTCGCGCAGGCCGAGAGCCGCCGGCCCTGGGCGAGCAACTGGTCCAAGATCGCGGTGCCGTCGCCGCGGTCGCTCTCCATATGACAGCCATGGTTGTAGATCTCCACCGCATGGGCGGCCTCGATGCTCGCCGCATCCGCTGCGGTGAGGCCATACCATTGCGGGTGTGCAATCGCAACAAAGGCCCCGGCCTTGCGGGCGCGCTCTGCGAGTTCCGCACCGCTTTCCTGATGCTGATGGGCCTCAAAGTCTGGCGCGGCCGGGGGCGCGAATTGGGCGGGCAAACCGACCGCGAGGAGATGCCACAGCTCCCCACTGCCGAGCGCACCGGAGTGGATCTCCGCCCCCAAAATCGTCGTAAAGCTGTTGGTGCGATAGGCTGTCGTGTCAGTGATCGGGTAGCCGTAACGGCCGATGAAATGGTCGCTCATGCAGAGAAAGTCATAGCCTTCATCCGCATAGCGCCGGCACACTTCGGCGGCTTCGAGCGCTCCGTCCGAGGCATTGCAGTGGGTGTGCAGATTGCCGCGGAAAAATTGCCCCGGCCGTGAGAAAGCGCGCTCTAGCATGATGTGTCCCCCGATAAACGCGGCGCGGACTATGGCGCCCCGCAAGGACGGGATCAATCGCGGTTCTACGACACCCTTTGGCGCGCGGGCCCCGTGGCCGATGGGGGGCCAAGACCGCGCCTCCAAAGCGCCCGGCCGGCCCGGGTGGGTGGGGCCCGGGGTCCGCGCGCGCTTGACAGCCGCGCTGCCGCCTGAACACCTGGGCGCCATGCGGATCGCAAGCTTCAACATCAATGGGATCAAGGCACGGCTCGCGCAGCTGACCGCCTGGCTCGAAGAGACGGCGCCGGATGTCGCCTTGCTCCAGGAGCTGAAGTCCGCGGACGAGGGCGTGCCGCGCGAGCCGATCGAAGCGCTCGGCTACCATGTCGAGACCCATGGCCAAAAGGGCTTCAATGGGGTCGCCATCCTCTCCAAACGCCCCATCGAGGACATTTCCCGCGGCCTCCCCGGCGATGCGAGCGACGAACAATCCCGATGGATCGAGGCCACCATCTCCGGCGACACCGGTGCCGTACGGATCGCCAGCCTCTATCTCCCCAATGGCAACCCCGCGCCAGGGCCAAAATACGACTACAAACTCGCCTGGATGGCGCGGCTGGAGGCGCACGCGGCCGAGATGCTCTTGCTCGAGATGCCGCTCGTGCTGGCAGGCGACTACAATGTGATCCCCGAGCCGCGCGACGCGGCCAATCCCGCGGCCTGGGACGGCGATGCGCTCTACCGACCCGAAAGCCGGGCGGCGTGGCGGCGCCTTTGCCATCTCGGTTTTCTCGACGCGACGCGCGAGACGTCCCAGGATAGCGGTGTCTACAGCTTTTGGGACTATCAGGCCGGCGCCTGGCAAAAGGACAACGGGATCCGCATCGACCATCTGCTGCTCAGCCCGCAGGCGGCCGATCGCCTCACCGCGACTGGGATCGACCGCAGTATGCGGGGTCGCGAAAAGCCCTCCGACCATGTCCCGGTTTGGGTCGAGCTCGAGACCTGAGGCGGCTCAGCCGACCCCTGGTCTCGGCGGCGCAAGGGGGGCAGTTTCCGGGGCGAGCCGCGTACCCTGATCCACCGCGGCGGTCTGGGATGACCCCGCCCCCGGACGGGACGATGGCACCGGCACCTGACGGGGGGCGGGCTTGCGCGCGGCGAGCTGGCCGCGCAGATCCTCCAACCCTTCGGTCGGATCGGTCGCGGCCAGACGCACATCCGACAGCGCTGCACCAGCGCCTTCGGCCAGGTTGATCTCGTCTTGGAACGCGGCCCCGCCATTCACCCGGCGAAGCTCGGCCAACTGGCCCGCCAAGAGCGAGAGCATGGCCTCGGGCTCAACGTCGAGATCGCGGAACCCGGACACAGTGACCATGGCGAGCCGCCCATTCAGCTCGACAAAGGCGCGCCAAAACCCCGGGGCGAACAGCGCCAGCGCGTCCTCTTGGCTGTCGTGCACATGGACATAGAGCGCATCGCCGATCTGACGGGCATCGACCAGCTCGACGCTCGCCCCCGACCCGTTGCGCCCAAGAAGCGCGAGCCCCGGCGCGGTCCCGAGAAAATCGCGTAGGCGCCGAAGCGCCGTCGCCCGCCCGGTCTCACCTGCGAACATAGGCTCGCCCGAGATCGAGATCGCCAGCAGCCCGCCAAAGCTGGGCGGGAGCGTACCAGCTGCGGCGTCGATGGCAGCGCCATCCTCCCCGATACAATCGGCGACCACGGCAAAGGCGGCCTCCTGGCTCACGTCCATCGCCCCTTGGGTCAGGCAGAGACCCTCGACAGCCCGAAGCACAACCCGTCTGCCGCGCGCGACCACGACCGCCTGATCTCGCCCGATCTCATCGTACCGGAAGGGGCCCGGCGCACGCAGGCGATCGAGCTCTGCCGCAAGCCCACTCTCGCCCCGCTTGAGCGACAGTGCCGGCCCAACCCGCGCCTGCAGATCCGCACAGCCCGAGACCCAAATCGACAGCCCGAACGCGACTGCCCCGAACGCCCAACGCCCACCCCTGGTCACGCTCGCGTCCTCAGATATCCGCGTAGACGTGGCGCTCGCCCGCCTGGCCAGGATGCGTGACCGCGCCCTTTTCGGTCGAGCCGACCAGCTGAGCATACTTCCACAGCGCGCCGGCGCCGTATTGCGTCTCACGCGGGCCGGGCCACGCCTTGCGGCGGTCGCGTAGCTCCTTGGCGGTCAGCTTGACCTTGATCGTGCCCTTCTTGGCATCGATCTGGATGATGTCGCCGTCCTTCAGCAGCGCGATTGGCCCACCGACGGCCGCCTCGGGGCCCACATGGCCGACGCAGAACCCGCGGGTCGCCCCTGAGAACCGCCCATCGGTGATCAGCGCCACCTTCGAGCCCATGCCCTGTCCCGAAATCGCCGCCGTCGTCGCCAGCATCTCGCGCATGCCCGGGCCGCCGCGGGGGCCCTCATTGCGGATGACCAGGACCTCGCCCTCCTCATAGTTGCGCTGTTGCACGGCGGCAAAGGCGTCTTCTTCGCATTCGAAGACCCGGGCCGGGCCCTCAAACTTTTGCTTCTTCATGCCGGCGACTTTGACGATGGCGCCTTCGGGTGCGAGGTTACCCTTGAGGCCCACGACCCCGCCCGTCGCGGTGATCGGCTTGTCGACCGGGTGAATGATCTTCCCGTCCGCCTCACCCGCGATGTTGTCGAGGACCTCGCCCATGGTGCGCCCGTTCGAGGTCATGCAATCGCGGTGGATATAGCCGCCGCGCATCAGCTCTTTCATGACGACGCCGATGCCGCCGACCTCCCAAAGATCCTTGGCCACATAGCGACCGCCCGGCTTGAGATCGACGAAATACGGCGTCTCGCGGAAGATCTCGCAGACGTCATGCAGATCAAAGGCGATCCCGGCCTCGTGCGCGATGGCCGGCAGATGGAGACCGGCATTGGTCGAGCCGCCGGTGCAAGCCACGACGCGGGCCGCGTTCTCGAGGCTTTGGCGCGTGACCACATCGCGGGCCCGTATGCCCTGGGCGAGCAGGTTCATCACCGCACGGCCCGAGGCCTCGGCAAAGGCATCGCGGCTCTCATAAGGGGCCGGTGCGCCGGACGAGTTCGACAGCGCAAGGCCGATCGCCTCGGATACGCAGGCCATCGTGTTCGCCGTGAACTGGCCGCCACAGGCGCCGGCCGAGGGGCAGGCCGCCCGCTCAATGACCGCCAGCGCCTCGTCGCTGAGGCTGCCGGCCTGGTGCTGCCCCACCGCCTCAAAGACGTCCTGCACGGTGATGTCGCGCCCCTCGAGACGCCCTGGAAGGATCGAGCCGCCATAGAGAAAGACGCTCGGCACGTTCAGCCGCGCCATGGCCATCATCATGCCGGGCAGCGACTTGTCACAGCCGGCCAAGCCCACGATCGCGTCATAGGCATGGCCCCGCATGGTCAGCTCGACCGTGTCGGCGATCGCCTCGCGGCTGACCAGCGAGGAGCGCATGCCCTCATGGCCCATGGCGATGCCATCGGTGACGGTGATCGTGGTGAACTCACGCGGGGTGCCTGTGGCTTCTTTAACGCCCAGCTTCACGGCCTGGGCCTGACGGTTCAATGCGATATTGCAGGGTGCGGCCTCGTTCCAGCAGGTGGCGACGCCGACAAAGGGGCGGTGGATCTCCTCATCCGTCAGCCCCATGGCATAGTAATAGGAGCGGTGCGGCGCACGCGCCGGGCCCTCGGTCACATGCCGGCTCGGCAATTTTGATTTGTCGAAAGCCCTGACGTCCATCTCCCACTTCTCCCATCACCGTCTTTGTCACATGTTTTATCTGGCGCGCCGAGCCGTCGACTCGACCGCAACGAGGGACGTTATCGCCCAGCCGCGACGGGGGCCAGCGCCAAAGCCCCGATTGCAGCGGCGGGCCTCCAACCTTGGGCCGGATCGCCCGCAGGGTGTGTGCACCTTCAGCCGGGCCCCAGCCGCCTGGCGGACGGGGATCTGAGCGGGGGAATCGCTCCGGAGGAGTGAGCCACGGCTCGAGAGATTCGGCATGCCGCGCAACGGCCTAGAGGTTAGCGCGCGGGTGTCGGAAGCGGCATGGAAGACGGTCAGACGGTCTCGACGAGATCCCGAAGCGAGGAAGAGCCGGGCCGATACCCGCTAGTCCCCGGGCGCTACCCGAGGTGCTGCATGGTTTCAGGCCCGGCGGGAAGCACGGGAGAGACCGCATGGCACCCGCCACGGCACGACTGACCGAGACGACGGCCACGACACCGACCGAGCGCATCGAATGGGACACGGAGGTGCCCGGGCTAGGGCTCCGCGCCCGGCCGAGCGGCACCGCGAGCTGGATCTTCCAGCGCCGCGTGGACGGCCGCTTGAAGAAGGTCACCCTCGGCCGCGCCAGTGACATCGACCCGGCGCTCGCCCGCGAGCTGGCGCGGGAGACCATGGCGCTCGCGCCGGCTAACGCCACCCCCGCCGAGGCACCTAGGCTCGGCGCTTTCGCCGAGCGGTTTCTCACGGACTGCGCAAACCGCTGGAAGGCCAATACCGCAGTCCGCCACCAGCGCGACGTTGAGGACCGGATCGTGCCGGGCCTCGGCCGGCTCCGCATCGACCGGATCACCCGCGAAGATGTGATGGCGTGGCGCGATGGTCTCGCGGGCGCGCCCTCGGGCGCCACGCAGAACCGGGCGCTCGCCGTTCTCTCGGGTATGATGCGCCACGCCGAGGCGCTCGGTCTCCGGCGCACCGGCACCAACCCTTGCCGGGGTCTCCGCCGACGCAAGACCGAGTTCCAGGCGCACCGGCTCGGGATTTCCGATTGGGCGCGGCTCGGCGCGGTGCTCGTCGAACGTCAGGAGGCTGCGCCGATGCTCGTCGGCATCGTCCGCTTCATCGCGCTCACCGGTTGCCGTGGGGGTGAGGCTGTCGGGCTTGAATGGGACTGGGTGCAGAAAGACCGCGCACTCCTGCCAGACAGCAAGAGCGGACCGCGGACGCTCTGGCTTGGGAAGGAGGTCCGTCAGCTCCTCGCCGCCCTGCCCCGCACCTCGTCACCACGGGTCTTCCAAGGCAAGCATGGTGGCAGCATCGACACCGAACTGACGACCTTCTGGCTCAAGACACGCTAAGCGGCAGGGCTGCCGAAGCTCCGGCTTCAAGATCTCCGCCACGGCTTCGCGACGGTCGCGGTGGAGAGCGGCATCGCCGAGCGCGTGCTCGCCGGCCTCCTCGGCCACAGCGATCTCGCGACGACGTGGGCCTATGTCCATCACTCCGAAGAGGCCGTCTCCGCAGCGGCCGAGCGTCTCGGCGCCCATCTCGACAAGTCCCTCGGCCAGGGGCGTCCGCGGAAGCGGAAGGCCGCATGTCCACAGCGAGGCCGGAAGGTCCCTGTCTAAACCGACCCTGCCGTCAAGCGGTTCCTGGCGGGCAAGCTGGGACTTCCGGAGTTCTGCTCCCGCGAGCGCCTCGACGAGGGAACCTTCCGACGCTCGGTTGAGGCCGCGCGACGTGCCGCCCAGAACTCTGGCGGGAGAGCGCGCGCATGAGCCGGCAGGATCAGATCGTCAAGCCGGGCGCCGTCGTCCTCACCGACGCGCTCGTTCGCCGTGCCGCCGCGCGCGACACCTCCGAGATCGTGATCGCCGACGCGGTGCGCGCGGGTCTCCTCCTCCGGGTCCGAGCCTCGGGATCGAAGACTTGGGTCCTGCGCCGGTCGGAGGAAGGCTAGCAGCGACGGAGTACGCTCGGTTCGGCCACGACGATCTCGGTTGCCGAAGCGCGGCGCCTCGCGGCCGGGTCGGGGCCAGCTCCGGTCGTCACGGCTCGGATGTCGATGGGCACGGCACCCCTCTTCCGCAGCTACGCCAGAGAATACCGCGAGCGGTACGCGGTTAGGTGCAAGCCCTCGTCCCTCCTCAGCCTGGACACGTCGCTCAAAGCGCATCTGCTCCCCGCCTTCGGCACGTCGCGGGTAGATGCCATCTCGGCGGCGGCGGTTGCAGACTGGTTCTACACCCTCTCGCGGCGGTCCCCCGGCGCGGCGAACAGGGTGCTGAGCCTCCTGCGCGGGATACCGAGCGAGGCCCGGCGGATCGGCGTTCTCGACTTGGACGCGCCCGACCCCACGGCCTCGATAAGGCGGAACCGCCCTGGCGCTGTCGGTCGGACGCTGACTGTTGCCGAGCTTGACCGGCTCGGCCGGACGCACGACCGCCACGCGCATTAGTTCCCGGTCGAGACGGGGATCTCCGGATGATACTCCTGACGGTTTGTCGCCCCGGCGAGATCTTTCGGCTCCGCTGGGAGAACGTGAAGCCCGATCGGCTCGAGCTCGAGGATAGCAAGACGGGCCCACGCACGGTCCCGCTCTCGAAGCCCGCTCGTTCCTTTCTCGCCTTTTAACGGCAGCGCCGGCGCCGGGGCTACGTCTTTCCCTGCCGGAGCCGGTCCGGCCGGCC